>JAKBBS010000343.1 GCA_021808425.1 Actinomycetes bacterium | reverse complement strand
ACCACGGCTTTCGCGTGGGTAGCGGCGCGAGCCTCCGCGAACGAAGGATGTCACCTCCACTGTAAAAGTCCTGGTCAGGCCGGGTATTTGAAAGATCCGAACCGGGGTACCCCCTCCCGGTATGAGGACGACAGGACTCAATGGGGGGTATGAAGGGGACTCGGGAATCGACCCAACTCGCCTGTGTTGGCGCAACGTCGAGCACGTGGCCATGGGGCAGCCGGGCCAGCAGATCCCTGCGGAAGACGATGAGCGGGATGATTGCCCGCTGAACGCGGCGCTTGCGGCATTCGGACACACATCTCGGGCGCCGCAGTCAGTCAGTCGTCCATCGCTTCGATCCCGAGCTCGGCCAGTTCGGCCATGCGCTCCCGTCTATAAATGGCGCGGCGCGTTCGACGACGCCTGGGTCAACCGCCTCCACGCCGAGGGCTTCGAGCATCGGCTGCTCGACATTGATTGGCGTACCCAGGTCGAGAGCCACAGCTTCGGGATGGGTGTGCGCCCGCTTCAAGATCACCCATCAAGATGGGGCCAGGCACAACGCCGAGAGGCCGACCGACGGCTGGCCTCGGGATGGCGGGCTCCGCTCCTCGGCGTCCCCAGCGCAGTCAAAGACGACACCGACGTTACCGCCACGGCAAGCGGTCGGGTTTGTGAACGTGGCCTGGGACGGTGGCACGCACGCCCTAATCCTCGACACGGTCGTGGCGGGCTTGGGCTGCTGCGGATAGCTGAAATTCCCCACTTTTGATCATTGATTTTTCCCACGTGGGAGTTGGGTGGCGGGTGTTGTGGAGGGTCCGCCAGGGACGTCTCGGACGGCTAATCGTGACCCTGCAGTTGGTGCACGCCGGAGCGGTGAAGTACCCCGTGCTCTACCTGTGGCCTTGGTTTGAGCTTCGCAAGGACGAGTACAAGGATCTCCTCCTCGCCGTCAGTCAGACCGGTGACTTCGACGGCTGGCTGCAGTTCTTCTTGAAGGCGGTGGCCGCTCAGGCTGACGACGCCGTCATACGGGTCGACGAGCTCATGGACGCTCGCGCCGACTTTCTCGACCTCCTGCGCGCCGACAAGGCAAAGGGGATCGTCTTGGAGATCGTCGATGACCTCCTCGGCTATCCGGTGATCACCCCATCCCAGGCTGCTCGGCTTCACGGTGTCACCTATCCGCCCGCGGCCAAGGCAATCGAGCGCCTCGAGCGGATGGGGATCGTCGAGGAGATCACCGGCCGCAGCTACGGTCGAGTCTTCGCTTGCGAACGGGTGATGCGCATCGTCGACCGCCCAGGCGCATGATCGGGTGGTCGATTCGTCGGCAGGTCCCCACGCTTTGCGCTCACGGCTCGCTCCGCTGCCACAACGGAGTGAACTGGGATGAGACACTCGCACAGGGCGCGCAACGGGCGCTACCCGCCGATTGGTAGCCGACGGATCCGGATGCCTCGGTCGGCGATGACGGCGATCGCGCCGGCATTGAGATCTTCTTGCAGGGCGTCCAAGTTGGCGAGAAGCACCATCACCTGTTCGTGTGGATGGCGACGAGTCCGCCGTCGGTAGAGGATCACCGAGGGCACTGTCGCACCTCGCCCGGCGAGGAGCCCGGCGAAGTCGGTGTCAGCCGAGATCAGTACCCGGTCCTCATGAGCAGCGCGAGCGAGGATCTCCTCGTCGTTCGCCCGGGACAGCCCGTATGCGGCCACGTGCACTGCGTCGTGCCCGGCTGCGGCCAGACCTTCGGCAAGCTCACCAGAAAGACACTGGTCGACTAGGAATCTCAAGCGGGATCGAACAGCGGGACTAGGCGATCCTGAAGAACTGCGGCGGCATAGTGCAAGGCCTCGGCCACGTCAGCGGTCTCGATGTCGGGGAGTGCGGCCGCCACCTCGTCGATGCTCATCCCGTCAGCGACCATCGCAACCAGCGTGGCGACGGGAATCCTCAGGCCGCGGATGCACGGCTGACCACCCATTTTTCCTGGCTCTGTCGTTATCCGTTCGAAGCTCACTGGGAACCTCCTTGTTACCCAGCGTACTGCCGCTGCCGCTTCGGCTACCGCGGGCGGCGCGGAGGTCGGTCCCCGACATCCCAGCGATGCGAGAAGCAGCGGGCGGGACAGTGGCTGACTCCGGTACGCGAGGCTCTGGCTCTGCGGGATTCCACGGGGTTGTCCACAGGGTTTATCGACCTGATTATCGACTCCTGATCACCCTGCCCTATGCAGCCCTACGCACGAGGCCCGGCCGCCAGATGGGCGCACGCTGGGGTTTCGCGTGGAGTGGCGTTGAAGGCGTGCCTCGTGGCCCGGTCTGCCCTACGCAGCCCTACCGCAGCGTAGGGGAGTGCCCTACTCGCCGAGATGGCGAGAAGATGCCCGATCACGGTGCTTTCTCGGGCTCGTGAGTGCCAAACAGGCGCGTGTGGCGGGCCCGCTGGTCCACTGGATTCATGGTGCGAGGTTGCTCAGCCTGTCATCCTCGTCGGTGAGCACCACGATCCCGCTCGGTGCGTCGAGGACCGCCATGGTACGCCCGGTAGCGTCGTCGACGTGGATCCGAGGCGGCGCGGGGAGGTCGTCGGGGTAATTGGTGTCCGGCCCGTAGAGCTGGCCGTAGCGGAGGACGACACCGCCGGCATCGAGGACGGACGCTCGTGTTCGGCCACGGCGTCGCCGCTCCCTGATGGCGTCCAGGCGATGCTCTGCGCGAGGAACCGACCTGCTCCCGCTGCCGCTGAGGCGGTCAGGAGATTGCGCGTCCCTTCGGTACGGATTCGGTTGTTGGCCTCGGCGTATCTGGGGATCTCGTCGCGCTCGTCGGGAAGATCGGTGAGCTGGTGCATGGCGAGATCTGGAGCGAAGGCCGAGACCGCACCGAGGAGCGATGCCGTGTCGAACACGTCGCAGACCACAGGCCGTGCGCCGAGGGCCTCGATCTGGGTGGTCTTGTCGTGCGAGCGGGTTATGCCCGCTACCTCGTGCTCAGCACCGGCGAGCAGCGGCAGGAGCCGGATGCCGATGACTCCGGTAGCCCCGGCGAGGAATACGCGCATCACGGCTTGCGCTCGGTTTGGAAGTTTCGCCGGCCGAGTTCTTCGCCTGCGACAGC
>JAKBBS010000342.1 GCA_021808425.1 Actinomycetes bacterium | reverse complement strand
TGGCTGCAGCTCGCTTCGCGCCTCGGGATGCTCTCCAACATCTCACAGTTCCAAGGTCGCCCCATCACGTCGGTGGTGCCCAGCACCACCGCTACAGCCCTCACGTCGCTCGTCGTCGGAGCTCCCCCGGCGAGTCACGGCCTCGTCGGCTACAAGGTGGTCGTGGGCGGACCACGGGCACCGGAGGTCATGAACGTCCTCAAGTGGAGGACGAAGTCCGGTGACGCCCGCCCGTTCGTCGATCCCGCGACGTTTCAGGCATGCACCCCGTTCGGGGGGGTCAGTGTGCCTGTCGTGAGCAAAGCGGACTTCGCAGGGTCCGGCTTCACCGTCGCCCATCAGCGCGGCGCCCGCCAAGTCGGCTGGAGCCAGGTCTCCGAGATGGCGATCGACGTCGCCCGCCTAATATCGACAGGCGAGCGTTTCGTGTACGCCTACTACGACGGGGTCGACAAGATCGCTCACGCCAAGGGGTTCGGCCCGTACTACGACGCCGAGCTCGTCGCTTTGGACCGAATCGTCGGAGACATGCTCGATTCATTGCCGAGCAGCGCCGCACTCGTCGTGACAGCTGACCACGGCCAAGTCGAGGTCGGCCCGAACCTCGTAGAGCTCGACGCCGATCGCATAGGGGGCATCTCGATGATAAGCGGCGAGGCGCGCCTGCGCTGGCTTCACTGCGCCGACGCCGAGGAAGGCGCTCCAGAGCGTCTCGCGGCGAAGGTGAGGGACCTCTACGGCCACCAGGCGTGGGTAGAGACGTTCGAGGAAGTCGAGAAGCTCGAATGGTTCGGCGGTCCGATCGCTTCGGTGGTGCGTTCGAGGCTGGGGGACGTCGCCGTAGCAGCCTACGAGCCGGTCGCTTTCGTGGAACCGTCCGATTCGCCCGATAGCCGCAAGCTTGTTTGCAGGCACGGATCTCTCACACCAGCTGAGATGTTCGTTCCTCTCGTCGCCTGTCGCGGCAGACTGTAGGAATATGGCGAATCAGCAAAGCCCCGAACCGGTTTCCGAGCAGATCTTCGTAGTCGGGGTCGAGCCCGGCCAGGAGCCGCCAACGACCGATCGCGAAGCGGTCGAACAGCCGGGCAAGGTGATGCGGATCGGCTCGATGATCAAGCAGCTTCTCGACGAGGTCCGCCAAGCACCGCTCGACGAGGCCTCCAGGACGCGCCTTCGAGAGATATACGACACCTCCGTCACGGAGCTCTCCGAGGGGTTGTCTTCGGACCTTCGCGACGAGCTTGCGAGGCTGTCCTCCCCGTTCGGGCCGGGGGAGATTCCGAGCGAGTCAGAGCTTCGCGTGGCTCAAGCTCAGCTCGTCGGATGGTTGGAGGGCCTCTTCCACGGGATCCAAGCGACCCTGTTCGCCCAGCAGATGGCAGCCCGTGCGCAGCTAGAGCAGATGCGCCAGCGCAGTCTTCCGGCCGGAACGTCAGACGAGGCGCCCCGCAGCGGCACCTACCTCTAGGCGACCCGCATAGTGGGAGCATCCTTCACCCATCTACATCAGCACACCGAGTTCTCGATGCTCGACGGAGCGGCGAGAATCCCCGATGTCATCGCAAGCGCTGTCAGGGACGGCCAGCCGGCGATCGGTATAACCGACCACGGGAACATGTACGGGGTCCTCGACTTCTACCAGGCGGCCCGTGAGGCGGGGATAAAGCCGATCATCGGCACGGAGGCCTACATGGCAGCCGAGTCCCGCTTCGAGAGGCCGGTCCGGCGCGGGCGCATCGACGACGGGGGCGGCGAGGGCGAGGCGGGGGAGAAGCTCTATTACCACCTCACCTTGCTCGCCGAGACCGACCAGGGCTACCGGAACCTGCTCAAGCTGTCATCCGACGCCTACCTGGAGGGCTACTACTACAAGCCCCGCTGCGACTGGGAGCTCCTGGAGCGATACCACGAGGGCATCATCGCGACCACCGGCTGCCTCGGCGGGGTCGTCCTCCAGGCGTTGCTGCGAGGTGACGCGGAGCGTGCCGTCGCTCTAGCAGGCCGTCTGCAGGACATCTTCGGTCGTGAATCGATGTTCGTGGAACTGCAAGATCACGGCCTTGCAGAACAGGAAAAGACCAACCCCGAACTGGTCCGACTCGCAAAGCGCATCGGCGCGCCGCTGCTCGCAACCAACGACAGCCACTACGTCTCACGCTCGGACGCCGAAGCTCACGACGCTCTCCTGTGCGTGCAGACCGGCTCGGTCAAAGACGACCCTAAAAGGTTCAAATTCACCGGCGACGAGCACTACTTGAAGAGTGCAGCCGAGATGCGCCACCTTTTCGCCGAGCTTCCCGAGGCTTGCGACAACACCTTGTGGGTGGCGGAGCGAGCTGACGTCGAAATCATCTTCGGCCGGCCGCAGCTGCCGTCGTTCCCCCGACCGGACGGCTTCGGGGACGCTGACGGCTACCTGCGCCATCTGACACTCGAAGGAGCGAGGCAGCGCTACGGCGACCCGCTCCCGGCCGAGGCCGCCGAACGCATCGACTTCGAGCTTTCGGTCATATCCGACATGGGCTTCTCCGACTATTTCCTCGTAGTGTGGGACCTCATACGCCACGCGAAGGAACTCGGCATCCGCGTGGGGCCGGGCAGGGGCAGCGCGGCTGGCTGCTGCGTCGCCTACTGCCTGCGGATCGTCGAGTTGGACCCGATCCGCTACCGGCTGCTCTTCGAGCGGTTCTTGAACCCGGGCCGCAAGCAGATGCCAGACATCGACATGGACTTCGACGAGCGGTACCGCTCCGAGATGATCCGCTACGCGGCCGAACGTTACGGGTGGGACCGGGTCGCGCAGATCGTCACTTTTTCCACGATCAAAGCCCGAGCAGCGGTACGTGACGCTGCCCGGGTTCTCGGCTACCCCTACGGCCTCGGGGACCGCATCGCCAAGATGATGCCCCCACTCGTGATGGGACGCGACACGCCGCTGTGGGCGTGCCTGGAGGAGACCCCGAAGTACGCCGACGGCTTCAAGCAGGCGTCCGAGCTTCGAGAGCTGGTCGCCGCCGACCCCGACGCCGCGAAAGTGGTCGAGGTAGCCCGCGGGCTCGAAGGCATGCGACGCCAAGACGGTATCCACGCCGCGGCGGTCGTCATA
>JAKBBS010000066.1:5747-16324 GCA_021808425.1 Actinomycetes bacterium | reverse complement strand
ACGTGCGGAATCATCGAGCTCGAGGTCCGGTTCTCGGCGCGTTCTCATGCTGACTACGAGCGGATCAGCCGAGACCGCGGGCGCGGCTACGAGTTGTTCCCGATGCCCGATGAGATCTGGGACCGGGCCCTCGAGGTGCAGTTCGCGCTCTCCGAGCGTGGCCGGCTTCGAGCCGTGAGGTTTCCGGACATGCTCATCGCCGCAACTGCGGAGCGCCACGGGCTGGTGGTGATCCACTACGACGCCGACTATGACCTCATCGCTGCCATCACCGGTCAGCCTTGCGAATGGGTTGTACCTCAAGGATCGATCTCTAAGTCCTCGGCATAAAGGACGCGACCGGCCTTGCTTCGTGGGGTGGAGTGGACGTGGAGCCCGAGATCGGATTCGAACCGATGACCTGACGCTAACAAGATGTGCGCCGGGGGTTCAGAGGCGTCCTTCCATCGCATCTCAGTCGGGCTCACCAGGGATTTCTGGGGACCGGCGACCCTCGTGGTCGAGGGCAAACTGAGACCACAACTGAGCCCACTCTGGTGCGCGGGTGTCGGCCTTGCGCCGTGGGCGTGGTGTCGCGAGCGGTAGCGTGCGAGTAACCAGAGGAGGCCACCACGACCGACGCAGCCGTACCCCACGATGGAGACCCTCTCGGTCCCGACGAGTTCCACCGCCACCACGACCTAGATGGGCTGGTGGCCGGCGCGGAGCCCCTCGCCTCGACCTACGACGGCGCAATGCCCCCTCGTCGACCTCTACACGTCTCACCTCGTCGGTCGTGTCATCGTCCTGGCCGCCCAGACCGACGCCGAGCTGCGCTATGGAGCGGATCGCCGACTCCGCGCCCGGCTCGGAGGCCGGTGGGTGGGGTAGCGCCCAGCGCAGATCCCCACGTTCGGCACGGGTTGCCAGCGGTTACCTCGGCGCTCGCCGCTGCAGGCACTTGGGCACCCCTCTGCCCGTCATCCGCCGGCGCACCGAGCCGGGCACGGGGCTGGCCGTTCGCACCCGGAGGTCCCGTTCTGCAACAGGTTGTTGCCGGGGCCTGGGCGGCCTTAGGCTGCGGGCCTACCCCCGCTGGCCTTGCGGGCATCCCGGATGGCGCTCAGCTCGGGCAACGCCTCCCGATCCTTGGGCTGGTTGGCCCGCTCCTTTGCTCGAATGATGTCGTCCAGGCCAGCGGCGTGTATGACGAAGCCCTTACCCTGGAGCACGCTCGACCGCTGCACCAGCTCGTCGTAAGGTACGAGGCGCCCATCGGCGGCATCCAGGCCAGCGAGCACGTCGAAGGGTCCTGCGTCGGTCATCCACGTGGTGATCGATAGGTCTGCCAGGGTGGGCCCGTCGACCTGCACGGGCAGCAGCCGAGCTTCGTTGTCGGTCATCCCAGCGACTCGAAGCCTGGCGTTCATCTCTCTCATGGCGGTGGCGAGATGGCCCAGGTTGGCTCCTTCGCGCCGCACCACGCAGTCGGCGTCGTCGGTGGGGCGCTGGGCGCCATAGGCGGTGGCCGCAGCGCCACCGCAGAGGAGGTAGTCGACACAATGACGGTCGAACGCTGCGATCAACCGGCCCAGATCGAGGGTGGGCCCGTCAGGCGGAGGCATCGACGTCGCCAGCAGCACGCCGTGCTGCCAGGTCAGCCAGCCACTCCTTGACCGCATCGGGGGAGTCCAGGCGTCGCCCGTCACACGTGATGGGTACGTCATCGGAAGTCGGAGGAGCGGCGTGGCGAATAAATTCGACCAGCTCCTCAGCTGTCATCACAGGTTGCGCGGTCACGTATTTATCCTTCCGGCGCTTCCTCTGGCTCGCCGGCGAACGTCCGGTAGGGAGGATCTCCATGTGACGATCATCAGCGGGTGCCCGGATCGGCTCCGGTCGTCGCCGCAAAGGGTTGGCTCATTGGGACAGTGTTCAGCGCCAGATGGAGAGACCGATGGACCCGATCTGCTCGCTGAAGCGGCCGTCGGGGGAGGCCGCTGCGAGCAAGCGCTGCAGTTCGGTGTCGAAGTCCCCGAGGCGCTCGGCGAAGAGGTGGGGGGCTGAGCCGGACAGCGAGTAGACCGACGCGGCTATCTCCTCGGCGCTGCGCTCCACCACCCACCCGGGCACCTCCAGGCGCTGCGGGCCGGTGAAGCCCGCCGTCCGGTAGATGGCGTCCTCGCCCTCGGGCGTCCCGGCGCTCAGCACACCCTGACCCGCCCGTTGCTGCGGGCCGAGGTAGCGGCGCACGAGCAGGCTGATCTCCTGTCGGGGCGGCTGGGGATGCGGCAGCTCGGCCTCAGTTTCGACACCCTGATGGGTGGTGGCGCCCACGTGCAGCAAGGCACCATCGGTGGCCAGCAGGCGGCGGACGGCGGCCGCAACTCGGCGGCGGTCCATCCAGTGGAAGGACTGGGCGAAGCTCACGACCCTGACGGCTGGCAGGTCGGCCGGCAGCTCCTCGGCACGCATCTGGCGCCACAAGACGTTGCCGACGCCCTTCTCCTCGGCCAGCCGGGTGGCCTCGCTCAGCATGTCGGCGTCGGCGTCGACGCCGATGGCTTCGCCGAAGTGCGGCGCGAGGAGCAGAGTCAGCGACCCCGGCCCGCAACCGACGTCGAGCAGCATCCCGGAACCGTCAAGGTCGAGAGCGGCAACGAGAACGTCAGCGACCTCGGCGGGGTAGCCGACCCGACCTGCGGTGTAGAAGCGAGCGGCGCCGGCGTAGAGCGACGGGCCCCAGGTCCATCCGGGTGACGACGCCGCGCTGATCTGCTCGGAGGACACCACTCCAGCATGCCTCCGCCGCGGGTACCGCAGAGCAATCGGGTTACGGTCTGTCCGCCTCCGCCAGAGCCCGCAGCTCGTCGAGGGCCTCCCGGTCCTTCGGGCGGTCAGCCCACTCCTTGGATGCGATGATGTCGTCCAAATGGGGGACGAGGACCGACACCGGCCCGAGCCGCGCGCGCCGGGCCCGTGGCACGAGGTCCGCAAAGCTCCGGCGACGCCCATCCCGAGCGGGCATCCCAGTCATTACGTCGAGGTCGCCGGCGTCGGTCCGCCAGGTGGAGATGTCCATGTTGGCGAGCCAGGCGCCGTCGAGAGGGATCGGCAGTTCCCGAGCCTGCTCGTCGCTCAGACCCTCCACCCGGAGGCGGGCGCCCAGCTCCCGCATCGCCGCCGCCAGCCGCTCCAGGTTGGCTCGGGTCGTGACTGGCAGACAATCGAAGTCGCCGGTCGCCCGCTGGGCGCCGTGGACCTGCGCGGAGACGCCGCCCACGATCAGGTACTCAACTCCGTGGCGCTCGAAGGTCTCCACGATGCGGGTTACGTCAGGAGCGGACTCGCCTTCACCTGATCGGGTCACTCCCGGGCGAGCTGTCCGTTCCGGCGCTTGGCCTCGAACTCCTTGACGTAGGACAGCACCGCCTCCTCGGAGTCGAGGCGCCGGCCGTCCAAGGTGATGCTCACGTCGTCGCTGGTGGCACCCCCGGACTTGGCCACCCGATTCTGGAACTCCTCCGGGTCGAGGTAGATGGTCGAGCCCTGGGCCCCCCGCTCGCTGTCGATGTCGGGGCTCTCTCCCATCACCACCAGGATACCGCCGACCTGTGACGCTCCCTCGGAATGCCTTCTGGTCTGGCGGGGAGCGTGTCTCGATGGACGTTGGTCATACGGGAGCCTTTGCGTGCGAGCAGGCGTCCAGGAAAAGCGACTCCACGACCTACGCCACTTGGCGGCCACCATGATGCTCGCCTCGGACCTCGACCTCTGGACCGCGGGCCAGGTCCTCGGCCACTCCCAGATCGCCCTGACGGCCCGTTACAGCCACATCCTCGCGGACCGCCGCTCGGTGGCCGCGGCCCGCATCGAGTCGGCCCTCTTCGGGCGTGTCGAACCAGGGTCCTGAGGCCGTGGCCGTGCGCAAAGTGAGACCAGAATCGAGACCAAGTTCCAGGCGGGCCGCCGACACGAGACGAGAGCCCGAGATCGGATTCGAACCGATGACCTGACGCTTACAAGGCGCCTGCTCTGACCAACTGAGCTACTCGGGCGGGACGCACGACGCTATCGCACTTTGCGAGCGACGACCCTTCAAACTGGCACGTTGATGAGCGTCTCCGATGCCAAACGCAACCCGGATCCGCGGACCATCTCACCTCCATCGCGCCTGTATATCCCGTCGGCGCGATAGTCCTTGCCCGGCCCCTTCACTTCCCAGTGTTCCTCGTAGGAGTCCGCAGACTGCACCAGGAACTTGATGAGGTAGCCGTCGTCACCGCAGTCGTGTCGCACCTCGCACCCACCTGTGCGAAGGTCGAGATCGACGAAGTGCCTGCCGTCCGCAAAACGCAGCGCCGCCCGGCCCTCCCTGATGTCGGCCAGGAGCAGGCGACGTGCGCAAGCAAGTTCCGTCCCCGACCATCGAAGGGTGCCAGTCTCGTGATAGGTGGCAGCCTGACGCCTTGGGGGCGGTGCGGCCTCGGCCCCCGGTATCAGGCTCAGTTGACTGTCGAGCTGACAGACAGCGACAGACCCGGCGAAGACCCCCGACTCGCCGCAGCGATAGTCCTCGATCATCCGCTCGACGTTCCACACGCCCAGCAGGTAACCGTAGGTGTCGACAACCTCCACGCCCTACATTCTGCCTGCCGGTGCGGCCCACACGACGGGGATCTCGTAGGCACCTAGGAGCGAGCGGATTGGCACCACGTGACGGCCGCCCGTTACGCTCCCGGTCTTCCGGTCCCCGAGCAATCCCGGGTCCACGAGAGCCGCGAGGAGCCACTTGAGCAACGCAGTGACAATCCGACGCCCCGCCCCGGCCGTCTTGGCGGACCTGATCCCCCAGTCGCTTACCCGAGACATCGCCCTGGTGGCGGGCTCCGCTGGTCTCGTCGGTTTGATGGCCCAGGTGTCGATCCACCTCACTTTCACCCCTGTACCGATTACCGGTCAGACCCTCGCCGTCCTTCTGTGCGGGACGGCACTTGGCCTGAGACGCGCGGCTGTGGCCCTCAGTCTCTACGCTGCCGCCGGCGTGCTCGGCGTCCCGTGGTTCGCCGGCCACGCCTCGGGATACGTAGGCGCTTCGTTCGGCTACATCGTGGGTTTCGTGTTTGCGGCGGCGATGTGCGGCTACCTGGCGGAGCGAAGGGCCGACAGATCCGTGTTCCGCTCGATCCCGGCGATGATCGCCGCCGAGATAGTCATGTACGCGATCGGCGTCGGATGGCTAGCCGTCGACCTCCGCGTCGGCGCCGGCAAGGCGATCGCCTTGGGGCTCACTCCGTTCCTCGTCGGCGACGCCATCAAAGCTGCCATTGCGGCCATTGTGCTGCCGTCGGCGTGGCGGCTGACTTCCGGCGAGTAGGTCGGCCCAACAACGTACGGCTCAAAGCTCGGCTGCAACCGTAATCGCGACCAAAACCACCCGTCGCGGAGCTCAGGACGGCTAAAGACCGTCAATTTTGGCCAGGATCGCGACTGGGCGCTGCAAGACTGACCAAAACAGCTGCTTTTTCGACGCTCTTGTGCAGGTTGTCACGAAATGCCAGTTCCCGTGCGTGGGACTGCGACTTTTCGCACCGATTTGTGGGCTGAGCCGCGGACCCGGCAAGAGTCAGGCCCTCGACCAGCAGCAAGGCGGACCTGAGGAGCATCAGCGGTAGGTGCCGGGGTTTACGACGTTTGCATAGTAGAGAAAGTGGGCGCGGGTGTAGGCGCGGTTGCCGGTGATGTTTGGGTTCGGATTGGACCCGAGCTTGAGGTCACTGCCGAGAAAGGGCTGGAACCTCGGATTGTTGCGAAGGTAGCTGTCGCGGTCAGCGCGCAGAAGGCCGATGAGCGTCTCGACTACGATCCGTCCGCCCACGGGACCGAGCGTAAGGCCGCCGGTCGTCGCTTTCGCCTCCGCCAGGACGTAGTACCAAAGGGGGGTACTGGTGGCGAAGGGCGTGTACACCTGCCCGAGGTCAGCCAGAGGTGTCCCGGTGAGTGGAGTGATCCCCATGGCGCGGGCGGCGTCCTGCCCGGAGGGAAGCGACCAGGTCAGCTGGCGGAGCAAATTCCGTTGTGGCAGAACGGTGGGGCTCGTTTGAGTGTGCGGCGCGATCGCCGGCACAGGCAGCGTGAAGAGGACACTCGAGATGGTGGTGTCGATCTTCTTGTTGTTCTTGACCTGGCCGTCACCGAAGTCGAAGAAGGTCTGCCAGCCGATGTACCTGCGTGGCGCCGGGTAGCCGCCTAGGAGGTCGTCACGATCGAAGCTCGGAGGCGCGCTGAACTGCGAGGCTGGGATCGAAGGGTCGAACACGAGCCCGAAAAATGGGTCCTTGGTAGGGCTGGTGCTGTCGCCCGTGCCGCTCGAAAAGTTGGCTCGATAGGAGGGTCTGACCATGCTGTGACCGAACCGGTATGCGGCGCCGCCGAACTCGATCGGCATGAACGCGTCTCCTCGCGGAGGGTTGTAGAAGCGGTTGCCGTGCGTGAGTACGTCGTTGACCATGGCTTGGCCGGCGATCTGCGGTAGGTGCTCGTTAACCAGCAGCCATTGGTAGTGCCACTGGGTGACCTGCCGGGCACGGAGGAACGCCGCGTAGCGCGTGCCTTCGCCTTCTCGGGCAACGGGAAACCCACGCCAGTCATGATCGTCGAGTTCGTCCAGGACCCGGTTGTAAAAGAGGATGTGCGCGCAGTGCAGTCCCGCTATTACCAGGTTCTCGTCGTCGCGCGGGTCGCCCAATAGCGCGCTGTAGCTACCATCTGCGTTGGGCGTGCGCGGGACGTCCTCGTGGACGCCGCCGGTGCCGATCTTCAGCTTCGGTCCCACCGAACCATCCGGGTTTTGCACGTAGAGGTCAGGACGGATCGCTGGGCCGCCGCCGAACACCGAATCGAGGTCGAGGGCAGGGGTCCGCGTGTTGGGCGAAGTCAGCGGATTCTGGGGCACACCCAGCTGCGAGGTCTGATCGAACGTGATGTCGTGATCGGTAAATTGTCCCACGAAAGTCGACCCTGCGGTCATCGTTGGATTATCGGGGTTGGTCCCATACGGGTTTGCGGAGGTGGGATTGCCATTGACGGTCGGATCGACAATCAGCGCCGTCGGTCCAGCCGCCAAGTCGTCACGGGCGTCGAGGACGCCGCCCTGCATGCCTACCGCCATAAGCGCTTCACGAACCTTGTCGCTCGCCTCAGCGAACGGCGGCAGGTTAGGGAAAATGCGCCCGAAGTTGAGGCTCGAGGCAGGCACACCACCGCTATGCGCGTATGCGTCGGCTGACGATGCCGGTACATCGACGAGCACTGTCGCCACGGCTGCGCTGACACCAGTGCTTGCCGACCCGGCTATCACTCCGAGTCCGGCAAGGCCGGCGCCTTTCAAAAAGTCCCGGCGTGTTGAGCCAGTTCCTGGTTCCTCAACGGTCATTGCCCGACCGCCCGGAGAGATCCCTCACCGAACGGCAATCCGGTGGGCGGCGCACAAAGCCGTCTCAGGAACCCGCTGCCGACGCGGCCGAACGTCACGGCCGTGCCTCGTAGACGAGGTGGAAGGGGGTCTCCGCAGCGCGACGGAACGAGGACCGAGCGCTGTCGGGGTCGTAGCCGACGAAGCCCCCGCGGCCTGGGCGCACAGCCACTCTCGCACATAGCGTTCGCTGTCGTGGTCCACCGACACCTGCTGTGGGATGGTCTTCATAAAGGTGCTCTCCTTACTCACTTTGGAGTCTTTGCCTAGAAGTTGACTGTGACCTGGGACCGGGAGGCGCGCATCGGCCGAGGGGTCGGAACTTTGGAACCCCGAGGGCGGAAAACGGACTAGGCGACCTGGCCTGCGGATGTAGCGTTGCAGGCGTGACGGGCCGGAGGGACGAGCCGATCACCGGAGGGGACCTGCTCCTCGACCGGGGCGAGGCGCTGATGGTCATCGGAGAATTGTTGGAGGCGGCCGAGGCGGGCCGAGGGGGACTGCTGCTCATCGAAGGTGCGCCAGGCATCGGCAAGACTTCGCTGGTCCGGGCCGCCTGCACTCGAGCCCGAGACGCCGGCATGCAGGTCTACGCTTCCCAAGGCAGCGAGCTCGAGCGTGGTCACGGGTTCGGGGTGGTGCGCCAGCTCTTCGGCCCGATGATCGCGGCGATGGGGGAAGGTGCCCGTCGTCGCCTCGCCCGGGGTGCTACGCGCTTGGCTCTGCCGGTCCTGGAGCCCAGTCCTGGCCCGACCGGGACGGCACCGTTCGCCGCTCTTCACGGCCTTCACTGGCTGGTTGCCGACCTTGCTGCCCACGCACCGGTACTGCTGGCAGTAGACGACGCCCAGTGGGTTGACACGCCGTCGCTCGAATGGCTCGCCTACTTGCAGCACCGTCTGGACGGCGTCTGCGCGGCCGTCGTTGCGGCGACGCGGATAGCCCCGTTGGACAGTTTCGATGGGCGCCCTACTCGGCTCCTCTCCCGGGCCGCCACCGCCGTCGTGCGGCCAACGCCCCTCCGGGTCGAATCGGTGGCTGCCCTCGTCGAAGCGGTGTTCGGAACTGAGGCCGACCCGGAGTTCTGCACTGCCTGCCACCTTGCTACAGCGGGCAACCCCTTCGTACTTCGCGAAGTGCTCCGCGAACTGGCCCTCGCCGGGGCACACCCGACCGCTGCCACAGGCGCGCGCATTACCAGGAGGGCACCCCCGGCGGTGGCGCGCGACCTACTGCTCCGCCTTGCCCCGCTCGGTCCCGCCGCGGCTGAGGTGGCTCGAGCCTTGGCGATGCTCGGGCCATCGGCCGAGCTGCGCCTGGTATCGCAACTCGCCGAACTGCCGACTGAGGTGGCCTCCGATGCGGCGGACGGGTTGGCGGCGGCTGACGTGTTGATGCCGGGTCGACCGCTGCGCTTCACCCACCCTCTGCTGAGGGCAGCAGTCGAAGAGGACATGCCCTGGGCCGTCCGGTCCCGGCTGCACAAACGAGCTGCCGCTATTCTAGCCGGCGACGGTGCCGACGCCGAGGCGGTTGCCGCCCACCTCACCGTCGTCGAGCCCGCTGGAGCGTCGGAGACCGTCTCCGCTCTGCGGGACGCCGCCGGAGCGGCGCTCGCCCGGGGCGCCCCGCAGGAGGCGGCCCGGTATCTGCGCCGCGCCACCGACGAGCCGCCGACTGCCGAGCTGGCTCCGCTCGTGTTAGGCGAGCTGGGTCGAGCTGAGCTCGTGGCTCGCGATCCCGCGGCTGCTTCGCACCTCTCCGATGCCCTGTCTCGGACCACGGACCCCATCGCCCGCGCAAGGCTCATCCGGGACCTGGCCGATGCCTACCACTACCAAGGCGAGCTACAGCGCGGAACCGCTCTTCTGCGCAAGGGCCTCCGCGACCTGGGGAACAGTTATCCCGAGATGGCCTTGCAACTCGAGGCAATGCTGCTCGGCGTGGCGATCACCGACCAACCCGAGCCGAAGACATCTGGTGAGCTCGAACGCCTACGCCGCCTGGCCGAGGGCAAGTCCCCCGCCGCTGGAGCCCTTCAGCTCACCCTGGCCATGGCCCTTGCCCTCCAGGGCGCCGAGAGCGTCCAAGGGGTGATCAGCCTGGTAGAGCGGGGACTGGACGGAGGTCGGTTCCTCGCCACCGAGACTTGTGAATCGTTGGCCGTCACCCACGCCATGTATGCGTTCGTCTTCGTGGATCAACTCGGCCGCGCCTGCCTGCTGGCCGACCAGGTGCTCGCCGATGCCCAGAACCGAGGGTCCGTGCTCGGCTTCGTGACTGGCAACGCCCACCGCGGCATGGCTCATTTACGTGGTGGACAGCTCGCTGCTGCTGAGGCCGATCTTGGGGCCGCTATGGAGCTGGCAGAACAGCACCGCATGCGGTTCACCCTTCCCTTCATCAGCTCATACTTGGCTACTACGTTCTTGGAGCAGGGGCGCCTCGCCGATGCGGCGGCAACCGTCGATGGCATAGTGCTGGACCCGGAAGCGACTATGGCCGCCGCGGCGGCGGTCTTCCTCCAGGCTCGGGCAAGTGTCCGCGTCGCGCAGGGACGCGTGCCTGAAGCCATCGCGGACTTTCGCCGCTGCGGGGAGCTTTGCCGGGCTACGGCTATATTCAGCCCCACCGCGGTGCCTTGGCGCTCGCCCCTAGCCATGCTCGTGGACCGCCAGGATCGCGACGAGGCCCGACAGCTGGTTCGCGCCGAGGTGGAGGAGGCCCGCCGGGCAGGCGTCCCCAGAGGTATCGGCATGGCCCTCCGGGCGGCCGGTCTACTTGCCGATAGAGACGAAGGGCTCGAGCTGCTCAGGCAAGCCGTCGACATCCTCGCCGACTCGCCGGCCACTCTCGAGTTGGCGCGGGCCCAACTCGACCTAGGGTCCATGCTCGCCCGCACGGGGCACCTTCCCGAGGCGAGGGAGAAACTCCGGTTCGCGGGAGACCTGGCTTACCGCTGTGGCGCTGAGATCTTAGAGACCCAAGTGCGGACCGAGGCCCTGGCAGCCGGAGCGCGCCCCCGGCGGCTGGCACTGACAGGACTTGAGTCGCTCACGCCCAGCGAGCTGCGCGTCGTGCGCTTGGCCGAACAAGGGTTGCCCAACCGAGAGATCGCCCAATC
>JAKBBS010000066.1:0-5647 GCA_021808425.1 Actinomycetes bacterium | reverse complement strand
CCAAATATGGGAAGACCTTGCGCGCTCGTGGAAGAAATGCTGGCATCGTCCGGGCTGACCGCATCTGGAGCGGCCAGACGGGCCGGCGTGTCCGGTTCGACGCTGCACCGTATCGTCAACAATCAGGTCGACTCTTCGTTCGGGACGCTTCGAGAGGTTGCCATCGCATGCGGCTTGCACCTCTCGCTGGCCACCACTCCCCTGAGCGACCCCCTGGCCGCGTCCGCTGCCAGGTCGATGCTCGAGAAGGACTACGAGCCGCCGGACGACCCAGAGATCGCACGATGGCGGGAGCGGTTGCCGCGCCTCGCCGGATCAGACCTTCCCGTCGAGATCGCGAAGGTCGCCGCCCGCGCTTCCTCTCCTCTCCACCGGCCCGGCGGAGCGCTCTATGCGGGAGAGGTACCGCTTGCCCGGCTGGCGTCCGCCGGTGACGCCTCACGGGGGCGGTGGGCGATCTCCGGAGCCGCTGGGCTGTACCTTTCCTCGGGCAGCGATGTCGCACCGACGGTGACGATTCTGTGGTGCGAGGATGTCCGCGCCGTCGAGCACCTCCTGGTCGGTAGCGGCCTCCGCTCGGTCCACCGCGCCGACCGTGCAACGGTCGCCGTCGTCGCCGCTGAGCCGGAGCTGTTCTCAGGGTCGTTCACACACGGCATCATCCGCTACGTGGCACCAATCCAGATCGCCCTCGACTGCATCGCACAAACCGGCCAAGTAGCTGACGATGCTCTCAGGGAGGTGGCCTCGTGGTGAGCGACCGGCCGCGATGGGCCCGCGAATCAAACGAATACATCAAACGCTTTGACGTCCAGTACCAGGAACCGGACCTGCCGCTACCGGGCGCTGCCGGCTCGGACGAGGCGCGCCACTACCAGTATGAAGACACCGGGCTGAGGTGGGAGGAATTCGACGTCGAGACGATACCGGCGAGCGAGATCGAACGGTCCCGCCACCGATTCCGCGCCCACCTACCCGACCTGATCTGGAACACCGCAGCGCTCGAAGGAAACAACTTCACCCTGCCCGAGGTGCGCACCCTGCTGGAAGGTGTCACGATCGGTGGGAAACGACTCGAGGACGAGCGGCAGATCATCGCTCTTAGCGAGGCGCACAACCGACTGGACGAGATGGTCGGCCGCGGCGAGTTCGCTATACGCAAGGACGTGTCCGACGAGTTGCACGCCCTAGTCGCACGGCACGAAGCGCTTGACGCGGGACGATTTCGCGGCGAGGGGACGGCGACCGGCGGTGGGACCGTCAGCCTCGCCAACGGCGGCTGGGTCGAAGGAACCGAACACGGCGAAGGCGGCGTTTTGCTTCGTCGGCACTTTGACGACCTAACCTCATACCTGGCGACGGTGGAGGACCCGCGCCGTAGAGCGCTCATCTACTTTGCGTCGGCGACCCGTCGCCAGTTCTACTTCGACGGGAACAAGCGGACTGCGAGACTCATGATCACCGGTGAGCTCATGTCGACTGGCTACGACGTCGTGAGCATCCCCTTCAGTCGCAGGCTGGAGTTCAACAGTGCCCTCGATACGCTGTTCAGCAGAGACGACGGCACCGAGTTGCTCCGGTTCCTCGCCACGTGCACGCTCACCTGACCGGGCCACGTCGGAGGGACCTGTGCCGGGGTAGTACCGAATTGTCGGGCTACGTACCGGCGCTACGGCAGGTACTGCCTGCGCCAGGGACCGGCGATCGGACAGGCTGTGCTGTCGCGGCAGCGGGTGGGCGCAGAGCTTCGCGTAGCGGCCGGGGGTCATGCCGAATGCTGCCTTGAACGTTCGGGTGAAATGCGCCTGGTCGGCGAAGCCTGCGTCGGCCGCTGCCTCGGCCAGTGGCCGGGGCTCGCGCAGCCAGGCCCGGGCGTCCCGAGGGCGGCCGGTGTCGAGGCGCAGTAGTCCCTCTGCGAGACCGAGCACCAGGAAGTCCACTGCCAGCGGCTCGAGGGTCCCCGCGAACGCGGCGCGCACCACGCGAGCAAGGGCGGGGTCGTCGGACACCGCGGGCGCAAACGGCAATGATGCGGGCCGTCCGGTGAACGCGAGCAGGGCCGAGGCGACTCGGTCCGTGCTCAGGTAGATCTGGCGGGAGCCGAACAACCCAGCGCCCTCTGCCCTGCCGTCGTGCACCTCGTCGGGGTGCGCACGAAGACCTGCCCCGGCAGGGAGCGCTCGACGCTGCCCCGGTATCCGAACGCCTGCACCCCCTCCTCGGTGACGCCGATTGCGTAGACGTCGTGGCGGTGGCGGCTGAACGGCCGGCCACCGAGACGAGCCTGGAACAGCTCGACTCCCTCCACCGGGCCGGTCGCCTCGACCCACTCGTCGCCGCCGCACGAACGTTCTAGACGACCGGCGGCGCCATCACCGATCCTCGATGCCATGGACCGAATCTACGGGGCGGCGCGTGGACCTCGTTCATGATCCCGCCCAGGCCGTCGCGTTCGTCGCGTTCTCCGCGCTCGTCTCGGGGACCGCGAGCACACGCGCCAGACGCTGATCGTCGTCAACTTGGTAGATGATCCGGTAGCCGGCATTGACGCACAGTCGCCTATATCGAGAGTCCGTACAGCTCCCGGCCGCACTGAGCTGGTCAGATGTCGAGGTCGAGCCGCATCGCCACCTGCCCCTCAGGCGACAGTCGTCTTGTCACGTCGTGGTCCCCTCTGGCCCGCATCTCGGGTCCCATTTCCCACTCATCGAGCACTCGAAAGCCGAGGTGCTCGTAGAGCGGGCCGTTCCATGGCACCTCATAGAAGGCCGCCAGGGTTACTGCCGGTCGTCCCGTCGAGCGCGCCCAGTCCTTGACCTGTTCGATGAGTGCTTTCCCCAGGCCGTGCCCCTGGTGGCTGGGATGGACGCAGACGTGGAAGATGTGGGCGGCGTCGTCAAGGACACCTACGAGTACGTAGCCCGCTACCTCGTGGTCGTCGAGCACAGCTACCCAGGAGCGTCCTGACAGCGCGTACTCGACCAGCAACTCGATGGAGTCCGGGGGTTTGGCAGCAACCTGGTCATAGCCGATGGCGACGAACTGACCATGGGTGGCCACCTCGATCTGCTGGAGACCTGGGGCGTCCTCGGGGCGAGCCGGACGGATGGAGACACGGCTTTCGGGCACGGGTTCATGGTGGCAGGTCAAAGCGACCGGGATGTGCCGACACCAGACGGTTCGGGACCGACGTTCCGCACGTCTGGGTGGGCGTTTCCGTCCCCCGTCGGGCCCACGGTCGTCGCTCACGGCTTGGCTGGTGGCGGCTAGGAGTCGATGGCGACGGAGGCGTTGTCGATGGTGGGAATGGGTATTGGGGTCACGGAGGGGGCGCTCGTGCCTGGTCGTCCCACCGATGCTCCCGCCGCCTCTCGCCGAGTCGCTCGAACGCGTCGCCGCCCGCCGGACCGGCTCTATGGCCGCAGATGAGCCGCCCGCCTAGGCACAAACCCAGCCGAGGCGTCGCGAGCGCCGGGGTAAGGTGCAGCCCGGACAGAGCCTTTGGTCGGATCAGCGTCGTTCGATCCGGCGGACACCGCGATCGGGATCCCAGGTATCGATGACCAGGTGGTCCGCGGGCATCCCGACTCGCGTGATCACTACCTCGTTAACGTCGATGAGGAATCGGTGCGACCCGGGAGGACCGTAGTGCTTGTCGACCTCGGAGGCGGTCCCGGAGATCTTGGCGTCGCCAGGCCAGGCGGCTGGGTCCTCGTCGGGATCGGCGGAGCAGCTGTGGATGGCGACCCGTCGGTCGCGTCGAAGGTCGGCGGCTCGCAGCGCGCCGCCCATCATGCCGAGAGCGAGGCCGTCGTCAGCGAAGTCGACCTCGGTGCCGCTGATCCTCGGCGACCCGTCCTTTCTCAGCGTGGCCATGGTGTGGTGCTTGTGCGCGGTGAACAGGTCCCGGACTCGGCGTCCCAGGTCTGGTTCGGTGGCGGCGAACTCGTTCCAGGTCGTCATGGCCCAATGCTTACATGAGGTAGTGACGGCATCGAGCGCTCCGTACTACGACCGGACCCCGACGGCGAGCGCTGCTCGCATATCTGTCGCCGGGAACAAGGTGAAAAGGAGGCGGTCAGCGCCTTCCAGCCATTGATCACGAACGCTGGATTGGGCCAGTGGCCGCACTCCCCGTTCCCTCTCATGCAAATAACGTCCGTGGCGCGCGCTGACCGGGACGCCTACCTGAGACAACCGGAATGTGCGGACACTTTCTGGACCGAGGCTGAAGCATAGAGTGGGGCTTGAGACGCGGTGAGGTCTGGTTGGCCGAAGTTGGTCGCAAGAGACGGCCCGTCCTGCTGTTGACCCGATCGGAGGTGCTCGATACGCGCAGCCTCGTGACCGTGGCTGAGGTCACCACCTCCATTCGTGGTCTCGCTGCAGACGCAGAAGTCGACATCGACTACGTCGACGTCGGGCTGGTCCGACCGTCGGCCATCAATTGTGACGCTCTCCACACCGTAGTGCAGGCATCGCTCATCGGTCCTGTTGGACAAGTCGCGGATGACACCATGCAAAGGGTCTGCTCAGCTGTCAGCTACGCGCTCGGCTGCTGACGGCTGGCAGTTCGAACACGGAGATCTGGTCTCCTTTCGAGTTGGTTGGTTGGTCGGTGAGCCGTAGGCATTCGTATTCGAACCCCGCCGAGGTGCGAGGAGAGCTTCCATCGCTCGATCCGAACAGGACCTGAGCACAGCCCAAGCGGAGGACGTATCACACTTAACACATATGTGATACATTTGCCCATGCGAAGCCTCCGGCTCGACCCCGACCTCGACGAGAAAGTACGCCGCGCAGCGGCAGCAAAGGGCGAGACCGTGTCTGAATTCCTCCGCCGGGCTGCGGCAGAGCGAGCCGAGGAGACGCTGGCCGGACACTCAAGCGAGCGCTTCGCCGACGTGGCCGGGGTGGTCCACGGTGGTGGCGGCCGAGCTCGCCGGACCGGTTCCTCCTTCAGCGAGTCGCTGGCGGAGGACCGAGGCCGCCGGTGACGCTCGCCGACGCGGGTCCCCTCATCGCGATCATCGACGCCGACGAGCCCGACCACGCTTCGTGCATGGATGCGCTCGATCACCTGACCCTCCCGCTCATTACGACGTGGCCAGCGTTCACCGAAGCGATGTACCTGCTCGCTCGCGCCGGTGGCATTCGAGCTCAACAAGCCCTTTGGCGCCTCGTGTCGACTGACCGACTCGTCGTCGCAGACCTGTCGTCATCCGCCGTCATCCGGAGCGCTCGGTTGATGGACCAATACGCAGATCGACCGATGGACCTGGCTGACGCCACCCTCGTTGCGCTGGCGGAAGAACGCGGCGATCGGCGGATTTTCACCCTCGACACCGACTTTCAGATCTACCGGTTCCGGGGGCGGCAACGCTTCGAGACGATCCCGACGCTGTGACAGCCCAAAGCTATTGGTACACGATTTTCGGCCCCGAAAACTTTGGTACCAAAAGTGACGGAATTTTGGGAACTTTTTGGCCAGGATTTTTGACGAGTCGCGATCCTGACCAAATTTGACGGAATGGGGCCACGAACCCCGTCCCGAGGCCCGCGGCCCGGACGCTCACACGCTCACACGCTCACACGCTCACAGACTCTCCAGATGAGCGGTGTCGTTGAAACTGCGAAGCTCAAAGCG
>JAKBBS010000065.1 GCA_021808425.1 Actinomycetes bacterium | reverse complement strand
GGACGCCGAGCTCGCCGAGATGGCGGACATGGTCGTCGACGGGCCTGCGGGATACGACATCGGCCTCATATCCAAGCAACCCGAGGCATGGGTTCTGATCACCCAGGTCAGAGAGGCCGGGCACCTGCGTGGCTTCTCGTTTTGCACGCTGGAGCGCATCGGGGGGACGCCGTGCGTCTTGTGGGGACTCGCGTCGGTCTCGCGCGGTCCCGGGTCGTCCGAGGTACTCGAAGAGATTCGGGCCGCGCAACTCCACAGGGCAGTCCTTGCTTTCCCTGACGAGGATGTCCTTATCGGGACCCGCTTTCTCAGTCCCGGCGGTTTCGCAACTTTCGCCAGTTTCGAGGATATATGTCCCCGGCCTGGTCACAAACCGAGCGGCGAGGAGCGGGCGTGGAGCCGCCGCCTCGCGAAACGTTTCGGGGCAGAGGGTCGCATCGACGACCGCTCATTTATCGTGACCGGCGACGGGAGCTCCGTCGGCGTATTCGACTTCGATGTCGACGAGCCTGATTCCATAGATCCGGAGGTAGCGGCACTCATGGCGCCCCTCGACGGCGATCGGCGTGATGTCCTGATTGCGTTCGGTTGGGCTATGGCCGAGGATCTCGCAGCGAAGTACTCCGCCTAGCTGGCGTAACTTGCGGTGCCTGCCACAGGGATTGTACTGCCCCCGCCCTATGGCCGCCGCCTTCCTACGGGCGGGGAAGGATCGACTCTACAACCTTGTGGCATCGACCCTCGATCGGGGGTGTGAAGGCGACGAGCAGGCGACTCCCTTTCGGCGCACGGGTGCGCTGCATCCCGGAGCGGTCCATCTCGCCGGCGAAGCTCCGATCGAGGCATGGAAGCTCTCGCACATGTCCCTGCCATTCGAAGCGGGCGCCGAGGTAAGAGCCCTGCCTCACGAGGACCACGGGATCGCCTGGGTCGACGACGGCGATAGACGGGTGGTCGTCGCGGCGCTCCCAGAACGGGATGGCCGTCGAAGGGTTGTTGAGAAGGGGCCTGTCCTTTGGATGCAGCAGCGCCTTGAGCATTCGCTCGCAGCGCCTCCCGGTGAGGCGGTCTACGACTTCGGGTGGCGTCTTGATCGCGACCGCTTCAGGCTGTGCCGGGTCTGGCAGAGCGTCGGCGTCGTCGTCGCCGCCCAACGTGACCTCGACGACGTCATACGGTGAGAAACGAACCCCGAAAGGAAACGTCGCCCAAGCTCGCACCAGGGTCCCGGATTCGACGTCGATCCCTGCGCAGTGCCGGCTGTCAGCGGCGAGAAGGACCAGGTGAAGCGTCACCCCCGACTCGACGTTGACCCTGGGCATCTCCTTGAGTACAGGGCGGTAATCGGGGGCCGTAACCGTGCTGCCGCAGGGCGAGGCCCGGTCCATGCTGGAGATCAACAGCCGGTCGGTTGCGATTGCAGAAGTCACGAGATCTAATACTTGTCCCTGCGTCGTCGTGTTTGGTGGATGGTCTACCCGTTCAAGTCGGCCAGCTGGTTTGAAAGCGTCGATGCGTCGCTGGCCGGTACCCGACAAGCGTAGTCGCGACAGACGTAGGCGCGGCCGTCGCGGTCCTCGTCGACGCGGCCTTCCCATAGGGGCGTGTCGAAAGGTTCGCCCCAAACGACGACCGCCGAAGGGACATATTGGCCTCGCAGCGAAGCGAGCAGGTCCGGACGTGACCCGGAGATCACAATCTCGGTAATGCCGCGCCCGGCCAGGGATGCGGCGCTTACCATCCCGGAAAAAGACATCGGAGATTTGTCGAGCGCCGGCCCCATCGAGTCGATCAATGTCCTTGCCAGATCCGACAGGCGGGTGTCGCCGGTGATTGCGCCGAGGCGCAACAATGAAATAGCCGCGACGGAGTTCGCCGAGGGGAGCGCTCCGTCGTTGACGTCGAGGGGTGCCGCGATCAGGCGCTCCGCGTCGACTCCCGAGGTGGCAAACGCCCGACGCTCGTAGTCCCAGAACAGATCCACGAGGCCGTGAGCGACCTGGCGGGCCTCGGCGAACCATCGGCTGCGCCCCGTTGCCTCCCCCAATCGTGTGAATGCCTCGACGAGCCAAGCGTAATCGGATGCGAACGCAGTGTGTCGAGCCGTCCCGTTCTGCCAGCTGCGCATCCAACGACCGTCGTCGTTGCGTGAGTTGGCGAGAAGGAAGGTCGCTGCGAGCTCCGCTTCAGCGAGTATCTTCACGTCGGCGGTTGCCGCAGCGCACTCCGCGAGGGCCGCAACCGCCATCGCGTTCCACTCTGTGAGCACTTTGTCATCGAGCCCCGGCCGGTTCCTCGAGTTCCGGCGCTCCAAGAGCCTCCTGCGGCCCTCCTCTACAGTCGTGGGTCGCTTAAGCCAATCGCCGGCGGACGGCCACAGCACCTCACCTGTCCCGTCTGAGCGGGCGTGCTTGCGGGGCCGATGGAGAATGTTCGCCCCCTCCCAATTCCCGGACTGTGTTACTCCGTACCAGTCGGCCGTTTCGCGCCCGGCTACCTCGTCGACTTCGCCGAGATCCCACAAGTAGAACTTGCCTTCCATGCCGTCGCTGTCAGCGTCCTCAGCCGACGCGAACCCACCTCCGGGGAGGCGGACGGGAGATGACATCAAATAGTTGAGCGTTTCGCGCAGCACCTGAAGGTATGCGGGGCGCCCCGTCGCCTGCCATGCGTGTAGGTAGACGCGTGCGAGTAGCGCGTTGTCGTAGAGCATCTTCTCGAAGTGGGGTACCAGCCAGGTGCGCTCCGTCGAGTACCGGGCGAACCCACCGCCGAGATGGTCGTAGATCCCGCCCGCGGCCATGGCGTCGAGGGTCGTGGTGACCGCGGCCATCATGTCAGGCCTGCCTGTAGCGACGGCTGCCTGCAAGAGCGCCTCGAGCATCGGGGGCTGCGGGAACTTTGGCGCTCTGGCGAAACCGCCCCAGTCCGGGTCGAATCGGGCTAGGAGCGCTTCCCCGGTACGCTCAAGCAGCGTCGGGTCGGATCCGGCGGCCGGGTCTCCGCCGGCGGCCCAGCTCGCCGAAGGAAGCGAAGTTTGCGCGCGGACCGCTTCAGCGAGATGCGTGGCCGCATCGTCGAGCTCGGCGCGCTGGTTCGCCCAAAGTTCCCCGACTCTGTCGAGGAGCGCAAGGAACTGCGCTTTCGGGAAGTAAGTTCCGCCGTGGAACGGTCGAGCGTCGGGTGTGAGGAACACGGTCATAGGCCAGCCCCCGGAGCCGGTGATGGCCTGCACGGCGTCCATGTAGACGCTGTCGACGTCGGGGCGTTCCTCGCGGTCAACTTTGACGTTGACCATGAGGTCGTTCATCTTGGCGGCTACTTCTCCGTCCTCGAAGCACTCGTGGGCCATCACGTGGCACCAGTGGCAGGCCGAGTACCCGACGGAGAGCAGGATGGGCACGTCCCTGGTTCTCGCCGCTTCGAACGCCTCGTCGCCCCACGGGTACCAGTCCACCGGATTCTCGGCGTGCTGGCGTAGGTAGGGGCTTGTTTCCTGGGCCAGGCGGTTCATTTCCGGCCTCCCAGCCTGCCACTGTCTGCCGCTGTAGACGCCTTTCTCAGGCCTACTTCGCTCATCTTCCCAGTCTGGCGCGTCATGACGCATGAAGGGCCCCTTCCTTGAGGACCTTGTTCCAAGTAGCTGGGTGACAACTATCACAACTAAACAGTTGTTGAAAGGTGTAATGTGGCGGACGTGAGTTTGCCTAAACCGCTTCCCGACGCCCTAGTCGAGTTGATCGCCCACCGCTTCAGGGTGCTGAGCGAGCCGACGCGAATCCATGTCCTCGACGCGTTGCGCGACGGCCCGGCGATGGGGGCCGACCTTCAGAGAGCCACCGGAGCCTCCCAGCAGAACCTGTCCAAACACATGGGGATGCTGCTCGAGGAAGGCCTCGTGAGGCGCGCAAAGGAAGGCAATAAAGCCTACTACTCGATCGCCGATCCAGACCTGTTCGAACTGTGCGAGATGGTCTGCGGAAGCCTCCGCCGCCGGGTAGCCGAACTGGATGCCCTTCTACCCGCCGACATCACAAACGGCGCTGATTTGACACAGAGAGTCGATCACCGATGAGCGTCGCCGAAGTTTCTACCCGGCCGCCGACAAATCGTTCGGAGCCGAACGAACCGGGCTTGATGTACCGACTCGGGACCTGGACTGCCACGCATCTGCGGATCGTGCTACTGGCCTGGGCCGTGGTAATCGTCGCCTTCGGATTTTTCGCCCCCCGTGTCCAGTCCGTTCTAGCGGGGGCGGGCTGGCAGGATTCGACATCGCAGTCGGTCGCAGCCCGCAACGTGATCCAGCGGGACTTCCACGGCCTCGGTGCAAGCGCCCTGCAGGTCGTCGTGGTCGACCGCGCCGGCCCGATCAGTTCCGACCCGGCCGCCCGAAGTGTCATAGCCAAGGTCACAAGCCTTTTGCGGGCTGATCCGGCAGTTTCCGCCGTGGTCGAACCGCAGCCAGGGGTGTCAATTTCGTCTGACGGACGGACCGGGATTATCACAGCCGGCGCCGCGGTCGGCTCGAACGCCATGGTAACGGCAGCCGAGCACTTGGCTGGCCCGATAGGCCGTGCCGGGAAAGGCACCGTGAGCGCTACGCTCACCGGTGACAGCGCCCTTTGGGCGAACTTCAACTCTGTAAACCATTCGGCGATGATGCGCTCTGAGATGCTGTCATGGCCAGTCACCATTGCGATCCTGGCCGTCGCCTTCGGCAGCCTGGTCGCGGCCGGCCTACCCCTCATGCTGACAATGGCCGGACTGCTTGTCGCTGCCGGTGCCCTCGTGCTGGCTGACAAGATCGCCCCCGTGTCCATATGGGCGCTGAACTTCGCGCTCATGTTCGCGTTGGCCCTTGGCATCGATTACGCCCTGTTCCTGGTCGTGCGTTTCCGGGGCGCCATGCACCGCCGAAACGCCATCCCCGGAGATCGTGCGGTGGCGACCGCGTCTGTTGCCGAAACAATGGCCACCGCCGGCAAGGCTGTTGCTTTTTCCGCCCTGACCGTCCTCGCATCCCTTGCCGCTATCCTTCTCGTGCCCAGTCCCGCCTTTCGTTCCATGGCACTCGGGATCATGCTCGCCGTGATCTCCGTCCTGGCCGCGACCCTCACTCTGCTCCCAGCCGTGTTGGGCAAGCTTGGCACTCGCATCGACTCCGGCCGCGTCCTCGCCGGCCGGGGCCGATCGCCGGACCAACCGCACGGCTACAAACTGGAGCAACAGCTCCACTCCTGGGGGCGCGCGGTCTGGCGGCACCCCCTGCCGGCCGGGCTGGCAGCGCTGGTCGTTCTCGGCCTGGCGGCTGCTCCCGTCATCGGACTGCGTACCTCGATGCCGTCGATCACCATTATCCCAGCCTCGGCAAACGCCCGCATCGGCTACAACCAGGTCACCCAGGCGTTCGGGCCTGGGGCCCCGGGTACCCTTCAAGTCGTAGTCCCGGCCTCCAGACAAGACGCTGCCCTAGCCGTCTTGTCGCGCACTCCTGGCGTGGCGGCAACGATGCCCGGGCCGACGTCGGGCGGCTGGACGCTCGACCAGGTCGTGCCTACCTCCGGGCCGTCAACTCCGGCAACCGGGTCGACCATCGACCTCATCCGGCGCACCCTGCCCGCAGGTAGCCTCGTGGGAGGAGCAGCAGCTGAGAACTTCGACCTGCAGCACGCGCTTGCCAGTCGGACCCCTTTGGTGTTCGGTGTGCTCGCTGCTATAGGTTTCCTACTGCTTCTCGTGGCGCTCGGCGCCCCGCTCGTTGCCTTGGCTGGCGTAGTGGTGACGGGACTGTCAGTCGCCGGGGCGTTCGGGATCGCCCGGCTCATCTTCCAGGACGGCTATCTGTCCGGCTTGCTCAACTTCACGCCGCAAGGCTTCGTCGACGCATGGGGGCCGCTGTTCTTCGGGGCTATGGTCTTCGGTGTAGCGATGGACTACACCCTCTTCTTGCTGTCCGCCGCAAAGGAGCGCTACGAAACCCATCCCGACGCTGAACACGCCATGACCGGGTCGGTCGGTACGTCGGGCCGGGTCGTCATATCCGCGGCGGCGGTGATGATCGCCGTGTTCTTGACTTTCGCCCTCTCAGGTCCGCTCGCCCCGAAAGAAATGGGCGTCATCCTCGCTGTAGCTGTCGCCCTCGACGCCCTCGTCGTTCGACTCGTGTTACTTCCGGTTCTGCTCCGCCTGGGGCGCCACCACATGTGGTATCGCCCTTCCTGGCTCAACCGGGTTCTGCCCAACGTCCATTTCGCCCATTGATAACGCCCGGATCAGCCAACTACCAGCACCACCGCTGAGGCAAAGCAGTGCGGAGCGAAGCCAGTCCGGCTAGAGCCTGAGACACCAACCAAGGAGAAGCCAATGAACTACACAAAGACGATCAAGCTGGACATCGGTTATGACGAGGCCGTCCCTATAGTGAAAGCAGCCCTGAAAGCCAGAGGGTTCGGCACCCTTAGCGAGATCGACGTGCGTGCTACCTTGGACGAAAAGATCGGCTACAAGATGGAGCCATACCTCATAATCGGCGCTTGCAACCCGGGCCTGGCCAGCCGGGCGATCGAAGCCGAGCGGGAGATAGGGGCCCTGCTGCCTTGCAATGTCGTCGTGCGTGGCGCCGGACCCGGTGTCATCGTCGACGCCATGGACCCTGCCATCATGGCCAGCGTCACAGCCAACCCGAAGCTGAAGCCGATCGCCGACGAGGCGAGCCGCCTCATCGACGAGGCGCTGTCTGAGCTCGCCCCGGGGGCTCTGGGTTAACCGCAAAATAGCCAGAGGCTTCGGGTTCCCCGGTCACGAGTACTGCCGGATCTCTCCATCCCGCGCGGCATAAAAAATTCGTCAGGTCTGTGACTTTCGGCTCTGCTTATCGTAACTCTCGGCTCGGGCAGGAGTCCCCGATGGAGAACGAGAATTGACCTATGTCGAACACGGAACGACGCTCGCCTGCTCACATCAGGGTCGTCATCGGATCGAACGACGCCCAGTTGCGTTCCCTCCTCGGGAGGTCGCTGTCTGACGACGGGCGATTTCGTGTCGTCGCCGACGGCGCCGACGGCGAGGCGGTCGTCGCTGCGCCGCTTCGCTTCGACGTGGCTGTGCTCGACCTGTCGCTCCGAGGGCTTGGGATCCTCGGGGTTATCTCCGACCTGAGAAGAAGGCACCCGTCGCCTCCTGTCGTGGTTGTGAGTGAACACGATGCGGTCTACCTGCGCCACGCCGTCGAGGCCGAAGGCGCGGCCGACTACCTGCTTATTCCTGAGAACCTCGACGAGACCGCCGAGCGGATCGTACGGGCATACGAAGCCAGCCGGTCGGGTCGCTATGGTCCCCGGGCTCTCTTAGCCAGCAGTTAACGGTGCCGGCGTTGTTCGGCTAGCCGGGCGGCATATGCGGCGGCCTCCGAACGTCTCGACATCCCTAGTTTGGCGAGCAGGTGGGACACGTAGTTCTTGATCGTCTTCTCAGCGAGGAACATCGCTTCGGCGATCTGCCGGTTCGTGAGCCCCTCGGAGATGAGATCTAGTATCCGCCGCTCCTGGGCGGTGAGATCTCGAAGGTCGTCGGGCTCCTCGGGAGGGTTTCGCAACCGGTCCAAGACCCGTGCCGTGACGGCGCTGTCCAGCAGGCTCTCGCCCGCCGCAACCCGCCGGATGGCAGTGACCAGGTCGCCGCCGCGGATCTGCTTCAGCACGAAGCCCGACGCGCCCGCCATGATTGATGCAAACAAGGCGTCGTCGTCGGAGAAGCTAGTGAGCATGATGCACTTGACGTTTGGATTGTCCGAGCGGATGTCTCGGCACACCTCGATGCCACTAGCTCCCTCGCCCAGGCGGACGTCCAGCACGGCCACGTCGGGTTTGCTGCGAGGGATCTTCTCCAACGCCTCCTGAGCGGTCGCCGCTTCGCCTACCACAACCATCGACTTGTCTGTCCACAGCAGGTCGCGAATGCCGCGCCTCACCAACTCGTGGTCGTCGAGGAGGAAGACGCGGGTCTGAGCGTCGGTATCTCTGCGGTGGGCGTCGTCTGTCATCGCTCATTAGTTTGGCATGCGGGAGAACCCAGGCATAAGGGCCTTTTGCCTCTGAACGACCAGCACGTTTCGATCCACGGCCGGCAAGCCTCATATCGGAGCGTCGGGCAAATGGAGCTACGGCATATACTGGCCCTATGGGCCCTGAACGATCGTACGAGGAGCTTTGCAGCGATGAGTGCACGGCGCTCCTAGCCGAAGGCCGCGTGGGCCGCGTGGCCGGCATAGTCGACAACCAGCCCTTCATTTTTCCCGTGAACTACACGCTCGAAGACGACACAGTGGTGTTTCGGACTGAACCAGGAAAGAAGCTGGAGGGGGCCGGATTCGGCCGGGTTGCATTCGAGATCGACGGAGTCGACGAGGCTAACCGCACAGGTTGGAGCGTGATCGTGCAAGGGGTCGCCATCGAGATCACTCACGCGTTGGACAGCTACTCCGAATCATTGCGCGACCTCAAACTCGAACCATGGGTTCCCGGGGATAAGGGCCACTGGGTGGCGATCCAGGCCGACTCGGTCACAGGTCGACGATTGAGCGAAAGCTAGGAAGTACGCTCGGCAACCGTCGAGGAAATCCTCCATGCCCTTGACGAGGCTCTGAGGCGAGCTTCCCTGTGCAAAGTGACGCCGCTGCCCGGGCAGAGGCCATGATGGTGGCGTGAGCAGCATGGAGAACTCCAAGGAGGCAGCGGTGGTCGGCCGGCTGGCGGGACTCGACGATCCCAGCCGTTTGCGGGATCTGCTCGAAGCGGTGCTCGGAATCAGTTCCGACCTGTCGCTCCCTCGCGTGCTGCGTCGTATCGTCGAGGCCGCCGTTCGCGTTATCGGCGCCCGCTATGGCGCGCTCGGCGTGCTGTCAGAACAGCGAAGCGGCTTGGCCCAGTTCGTCCAGGTGGGCATTTCCGAAGCCGAGGCGAAACTCATCGGCCCGCCCCCAAAAGGCCGCGGTATCCTAGGCCTTTTGATACTCGAGCCTCGTCCCCTCCGACTAGCTGACCTGGGTCGGCACCCCGATTTCTGCGGGCTTCCGGCTAACCATCCACCGATGAAGTCCTTCCTCGGAGTGCCTATCCGGATACGCAATCAGGTGTTCGGCAACCTCTACCTGACAGAAAAGCTAACGGCGGAGGAGTTCTCCGCCGATGACGAGCAGCTGGCTGTCGCGCTCGCAGGTGCAGCCGCCATCGCTATAGACAACGCCCGCTTGCACGCACGGGTGCGTGACCTCACGCTCATCGAGGACCGGGAGCGTATCGCTGCGGACCTTCACGACATCGTGATCCAGCGCCTCTTCGCAACCGGCCTGGCTCTCCAAGGAACCATCCCGGCCATCGAATCTCCCGAGGCGGCCGGACGGGTGGAGACAGCGATAGAGGATCTCGACGAAACCATCCGCCAGATCCGCTCCACCATCTTCGCCTTGAAGAAACCGCAAGTGGGTGGGCGGACACCCAGAGGTGAGATCCTGGATCTTTCAAGCGAGGCGGCGGCAAGCCTGGGATTTGAACCGCATCTTCACCTCGACGGTCCGATAGACACCGACGTAAGCGAAGAGGTTGTCGTCCATCTGCTCAGTACCTTGAGAGAGGCGTTGTCCAACGTGGTTCGCCACGCCGCTGCAAGTCGCGTCGACGTGACAGTCGAAGTGAAAGGTGAGCAGTTACTCGTCGAGGTAAAAGACGACGGGAGCGGCTTGCCGCTCGTCTTGCGCCCCGCTGGACGGGGCCTCGCCAACATGGCCCACCGCGCTGAGACCTTGGGGGGGTCCATGTCGGTCTCTTCGGGGCCCGAAGGAACCGGGACGGTGCTGCACTGGACAGTGCCGGGAAACGCAGGCGCCGCCTGAGGTAGCTTAATGGCGCTGTTGCGTCCCGCCCCCAAAACGGGGGAAGGGATTTGCTCGCACCTGCCGGGCGGGTGACGAACGAGAGCCCAAAGAACCGAGGGACCATCGCGGCGTCCGACAGGACTTTCGGCCCCGCCTCCCACATCCGGATACGGCCGAGACTGGAGGCGAAACAACAAACGCCGGCTCCGGCGAAGGGTCGGCGGATAATCAAGGAGGCCGATTCAATGCGACGCAAGACATTCGACACCATCCTCACCGCCGGTGGGCTGATGCTCGCCGTTGTCCTTCTGGTCGCCGGTGGCCTGCTGATGTGGGGCCACAACTTTGCGAACGGCAACGTGCGAAGCCAGTTGGCCGAGCAGCAGATCTTCGTGCCGGCAGCAGGAAGTTCAGCTCTGGCCAGCCCGAATATCGGCCCATTCATGGACCGTTTCGCCGGACAGGAAGTCCTTTCCGGCCCGGCAGCCGAGGCCTACGCCGACCATTTCATAGCGGTGCATCTCTCGGAGATGCCGTATGGCGGCGTCTACTCCAAGGTGAGTGCGGCCGCCCTGGCCGCGCCAAAGGGGAGCGCTCAGGCCGCTAGCCTGGCCGCCACCGAGGCAACCGTGTTCCAGGGAACAACGCTGCGTGGTCTTCTGCTAGAGGCCTACGCCTTCTGGGAGATCGGTCAGATAGCTCTGATTGCCGCCATCGTCAGCTTTGCGGCGGCTGTAGTGATGCTGGTTCTGTCAGGCCTCGGGTTCTGGCACCTGCGAAAGGTCAATCCGACAGACGAGCTCCTTCGAGCTCCGGTTTCATCACCCGAGCGTAGGGCTGCCCTCGCTTGAGGTCCGGGTTGACTCCGCCGGCACCGCAGGAGCCCGACGCAGTCGATCTCTCGAGGGTTGAGGAGCCGGGCCAAAGACAACAGCCACCCGGGATCTCCGGTTCCCGGGTGGCTGCGCGTGGGCAGCCGTAGAGATAGGAGACGATCAAAATGTGCAGTTACTGCGGCTGTGAAGCCGAACCGGTCATCGAAGCTCTCATGGCGGACCACGCCTGGATCGCATCTCGAGTCCGGGCCATCACAAGAGCGCTGGGCCAAAACGACACCGGCAATGTCCAGCTCCTCGCGGCCGAGTTGGCGGAAGAGTTTGGCCGCCACGCAGCCCTGGAGGAAGCGGGCTTGTTCACCCAGCTCCGCGAGGCGGGAGAGGCGGTCGACGAAGTGGAGCGCCTCACGGTCGAGCACCGACAGCTCGCAGAAGGTTTTTCGGCCAGCGTTAAGTCTGGCGGGGACAGCCTCGGAATTCTGCTTGCGATGCTCATGCGCCACGCCCAGGCCGAGGACAACGATCTCTTCCCTTACGCCATGCAGATGCTCCCCAACGAGTGTTGGGAGGAGATCTCACGAGTTGACCGAGCGCGGGCGTAGTACCGCAGTCCCGGCTCGCCGGGGCCGCCTGAGTTAGCTGGCAAGCGGTGCGAATGCTCCTTCAAGGCGCGCAACGCTATCCTCGTCGAGAGCGGAGAGCACCTCTATAGATGCCATGTTGTCCCGGACCTGCTCGACGCGGCTGGCTCCGGTGATGACCGTCGAGACGTTCGGGTTGTGCGCGCACCAGGCGATTGCGACCTGCGCAGGCGTCGCCCCAAGCTTCGCCGCCACTTCGCACAACTCGTCCACGGCGTGGTGGGCCTCCGCATCGGTCAGCCTGTTTCGCAGCCATTCGTAGCCGGGCAGGGCACCCCGGGAGTCGTCGGGGATACCGTCGCGGTACTTGCCGGTGAGCAAACCTGAGGCGAGAGGGCTCCAAGTCGTAAGCCCGAGACCGATCTCGGGATAGAGGCGGGCGTATTCACGTTCCACCTTCGCCCTGGTGAGCAGATTGTACTGGGGTTGTTCCATCACCGGCTTGTGAAGGTGGTGGCGTTCCGCGATCTCCCAGGCGGCTCTGATCTCGTCCGCCGGCCATTCTGAGGTGCCCCAGTAAAGGGTCTGGCCCCGTTCAACCATGTCGTGCATAGCCCATACGGTCTCTTCGAGAGGGGTGCCGGGATCGTTGCGGTGGCAGAACACCAGATCGACGAAGTCGAAGCCGAAGCGCTCGAGGCTTCCTTCGATGGCCTGGCGGAGGTACTTCCGGTTCAGGGTGTTGCGCATGTTGGGTCCGGAATGGAGCCCCCAGAAGAGCTTCGTGGACACCACGTAGTCGTGGCGCTGCCATCCGAGCTCGCGTATCGCCTCGCCCATGATCCGCTCTGACTCGCCTCCCGAGTAAGCCTCGGCGTTGTCGAAGAAGTTCACTCCGGCGTCGCGGGCAGCTTGGAGACAGTCGGCTGCGCCACGGCCGGCGAGCTGCGGGCCGAACGTCACCCACGAGCCGAACGACAGCACGCTGACTTTCAGACCGGAGCGACCAAGGTTTCGGTAGGGCATCTTCATGGTTTCAAACTACCGGGCACCCGAGTTGATCCGTCCCGGACCGCCTGATTCGCTGCGCTGAGGGCATAGCGGAGCTCGCTGCGGCGGATCTTGCCGATGGCGGTGCGTGGGATCGAGGTCGTCACCACCATCTGCTTTGGGGCGGCCCAGCGAGCGAGGCGCCCTCCGACCAGGTCGCGCAGCTCGGCCAGCTGCGGTGGGTGGTGCTCATCGACGGGCACCACCCAGGCAACCACCCGCTCTCCCCACTCGGGGTCGGGCAAACCCCCGACAGCCACGTCGGCCACTGCGGGGTGTGCGCGGAGGATGTCTTCGATCGGCGCCGGCCATATTTTCTCCCCTCCAGAGACGATCACGTCGCCGATGCGCCCGTCGACTTCGAGCCGGCCGTCGGCGGCGATCCGCCCGGCGTCCCCGGTCGGGAACCACCCGTCGTGGTCAAAAGGAAGAGTTCCATCGCGATAGCAACGCAACAGCATCGGGCCTCTCAGGCGTATCTCGTTGCTGTCCGCGTCGACGTCCACTTCGACGCCCTCGAGAGGGACCCCGCCGTAGACCAGCCCACTCGCGGTCTCGGTCATGCCGTACGTGCCTACGACGTTGTCGGGAAGGTCGCTCGGGTAGGCGGAACCGCCGAGCACGACGGTATGGAACAGGCTCGCCGGGGTCCTGGCCAAGGCAGTACCGACGAGGGAAACGAAGCAGTCAGGTCCACTCAGGGCGCGTGTGGCGCCGGCGTCGAAGCCGGGCAGGACGTCGAAGGGCGTGCCGGTGAGCATCGCGCGGGTTACGACTGCGAGACCGCCGATGTGGTTGAGCGGGAGGCACGCGAGCCAACGGTGGCGCCCGGGATCCACGCCGAGACGCTTCGATGTGGCACGGGCGGAGGCTTCGATCGCAGAATGAGTCAGGACGACGCCTTTCGGACGGCCTGTAGTCCCGCTCGTGGACATGACCAGCGCATCCCCCGGCTCCGTCGGCTCGCCTCCCGCAAGTTGGGAGCGCTTTGCGTGCGGGCCGATAACCGCCGACGCGCCAAGAGCCTCAAGCGTCTCGGCTTGAGCTGGCTTCGCCATTCGCTGGTCGAGGGGCAGCACGGTGTCGCCGGCATCCCATACCGCCCGTAGCGCGGTGACGAATTCGGGTCCGCCTGGGAGGTCGATTGCCACGAGTGCCGCCATCAGCGGTAGTTTGCCACCCCGTGAAGGCTTCGCAACATCCGTGGGTGCTCGGCGCCAGGCCTCGCACGCTTCCGGCGTCGGCGGTGCCGGTCATCATCGGTACAGCCGTAGCCAGGGCAGGTGGCCAGGTGATCTGGTGGCGGGCAGTGTGCGCTCTGGTGGTCGCCGTCGCTTTGCAGGTTGGCACGAACTACGCTAACGACTACAGCGACGGCGTGCGTGGCACCGACGTTGCCCGCGTGGGACCTGTGCGTCTTGTCGCTTCAGGACTGCGCAGCCCGTCCCAGGTGAAGCGGGCGGCGATGATCAGCTTCGGAGTCGCTGGGGTCATCGGTCTTGTCATAGCGGCGTTCGCCGGCTGGTGGCTCATCGCGGTTGGCGCTGCGTGTGTTGCTGCGGGATGGTTCTACACCGGCGGTCCCAGGCCGTACGGGTATGCGGGACTCGGCGAGCTGTTCGTCTTCGTGTTCTTCGGATTAGTGGCCACCGCCGGCACCTCCTACATCCAACTCGGCCGGCTCACGGCTGTGGCCGGTTTGGCCGGAGCCGCGTCGGGACTCTTCGCCGTCGCACTGTTGGTGGTCAACAACCTCCGAGACGTAGAAGGCGACGCCGCGTCGGGCAAGCTGACGCTCGCCGTTCGCGTCGGGGCGACCGCAACCAGGCGGATTTACGTTTGTTGCTTGGCGCTACCTTTCGCCTTGGCTGTCGGTGTAGCGGCGTGGAAACTGGGCGCCCTGCTCGCTGTGGTGGCAGCACCCCTCGCGGTCTTGCCCGCGCGGAAGGTGCTGGCGGGTACATCGGGTCGGGCTTTGATCGAAGTCCTTGGCGAGACAGGACGGGCGCAACTGGCGTTTGGTGTGGCGCTTGCTGTCGGCCTTTGGTTGTGATCCGGAATGCTCAATGGTAGGGTGCTGGCCCGGTGTGGTCTATTGCCGTTTCGTATTCAGTGTTGGCTGTGCCGACGCGTGATCCAATTCGTGACCCCTTTGACGAACTCGTCGGGTCGCTCCAGATGGCAGGCGTGGCCCGAACCGGGGATGATCAAAAGATCGGCGTTTGCGCCTATGGCATCGGCTAGGCGTCGTGCGAGAGTGCAGTATTTGGAGTCGAGCTCCCCGGCTACGACCAGAACCGGCATTTTCAGGTCGGGTAAGGATTCCCAGAGCGGGTCGAATGTTCCGCTCCCGGCGAGGCGCAGGCTGGAGGCCAGACCGGCTGCGGAGCCGCCGAGGCGTGACTCGAGGTTCGCGGCAGTTGACGGCAGCGTGGAGAAGATCGGCTGCGCGACCCACCAGGCGATGAAGCTTTCGATGCCCTCCCGTTCTACCCGCTCTGCGAGGGCATCGTCGGACGCCCTCCTGGTGGCCCGCTCGGATGGATCGTCAATGCCCGCGGTGGTGCTCACGACTACGAGGCACGTAACGGCTCGAGGATTGGCGAGCGCCACATGAAGCGCGAACCGTCCGCCCATCGAGTAGCCGACCCAGACCGCTGGGCCTCCCGATCCGGCGGCAAGTACCGCTTTCGTCATCAGTTCTGCGCCGTCTCGAAGGCCTGCTTCGACGTCGGCGGATCGCCCGTGGCCCGGAGCGTCGAGTGCGACAGTCTCGAATGTGTCGCCGAGGTCCTCCCGAAAGGCGGACCACGCCAGGGTCGACTGGGTGAACCCGTGTACCAGCGCGAGACGCAGGCCTGCCCCCGGATTTCGCACGTCGACGTTGAGGACGGCTTCCATGCCACGATGATGCCAGGAGGCGAGCGCTGATGCCGGACAACCCGGGGGGGAGCCCGAAGCGTACCGAGGTCGATTCGACGGTGAGTTCAGGCGCGAATCCGGAGCGCTCCTTCCCATGCTCGCAGCGCGCTCTCGTGGACTCGGACCTGACGCAGCCGGACGTGACCCAGGCTGACGTCCAGGCGGCTTTTTGTGCCGTCCTGTGCGACGAGTGGGCCAGAGCGGGTATCGCCGACGCGATCGTGTCGCCCGGGTCTCGCTCGACGCCGATGGTGGTGGCCCTCGATGCCGAGGAGCGTATCCGGGTCACCGTCGTGCTCGACGAGCGCTCCTCGGGCTTTGTAGCACTCGGAGCGAGCCTGGCCGGCGGGCGGCCGGTGATCGCGGTCACCACGAGCGGTACGGCGGCGGTCGAGATGCACCCGGCGGTCGTGGAAGCGTCCCAGGCGGGGGTGGCGGTCATAGTGGTAACCACCGATCGCCCACCCGAGTTGCATGACGTCGGCGCTCCGCAGACAGTCGACCAGCACGGGCTTTACGGCACCACGACCCGCTGGGCGTTCGACCCCGGGGTCGCCGACGTGGCGTCGGCCGCGACATGGCGGTCGGTTGCTTCACGTTGTGTCGTCGAAGCTGTCAAAGGTACGGGCCCGGTTCATCTCAACCTTCCTTTCCGTGAACCACTGCTCGGGTCGGCCAATGCGGTCAAACTCCCGCCGGGTCGCCCAGGCGGAAGGGCGTGGCACGCCCCCGGCGAGGACATTGGGGCGACAGTACCGGCCGACGTATTTGCGCGATTGAAGGATCTGGTGTCGTCGCGCCAAGGAGATGGTGCAGGTGGCGCTGCTGGTCGCGATGCTGGTGCGCTTAGCGGGCCGGTCGAGCACGGTCTCATCGTCGCGGGCGAAGGATCCGCCTCAAACGATGCCGAGCGCGATGCGATCCTTGACGGCGCCGAGCGTCTCGGCTGGCCCGTCCTCGCAGACCCACGTTCGGGGCTGCGTGTAAGCCACCGCCTCGTGATTGCTGTCGCAGATCAGTTGCTGCGCTGCCCGCAGGTCAGCAGCCTTGCGCCGCAAGCGGTGTTGAGGCTCGGCGCTCCGTGG
>JAKBBS010000341.1 GCA_021808425.1 Actinomycetes bacterium | reverse complement strand
GCGCTGTGATGCTCGTGGCTGTCGTTGGAGACGTGCTCGCCGACGTCGTGCAGCAACGCCCCGAACTCGAGCAGTTCCCGGTCCTGGCCGTCCAGTTCGTGGATCCGGCTCGTCCCGTCGAACAGCTCCACGGCGAGACGGGCGACTTTCGTCGAGTGCTCCTCGTTCCACCCGTAACGCCTGCACAGGTTGACGACGGACTCCCGGCGCATCAGGTGAGGGTCCGGCTCCCAGTCCGAGCGGGCGTGGCGGCCGATCGCGTCGAGGATCATCCCCTCCCGAAGCGCCCACTCACAGCCGATCACCTCCTTCAGCCCAAGCGTGTCCAAGATCCGCGAGAGGATCACCGCCCCCGCCGGAAGCAAGTCCGCCCTCCTCGAGTCGACTCCGGGCAGCGAAGTCCTCTCAGAAGATGTCATGGACAAAAGTTCGTCGCGCAGCTGCTCGAGCTCCTCGGAGCTCACGGACAGCTGGTTGACGCTCGCCGGGACCCTCGCGTCGCGACGCCACGCGGCGAGAGCCACCAAAGTTTCCAGGGTTCCGCTGCTCACCACCGCCGCCTTCGGTTCGAGCCGGTTTATCGCCGCGACGGACCTGGCCAGGGCACGGTCGACCACCCGGACGACCCTCGCAACGTCGTCGCTGTGCGGTGGGTCGCCGTGCACCAGCTCGGTCGTAAGACGCGCGACGCCGAGCTTCAAGCTCGTCGCCCACGACATGGCGCGCCCGTCGCCGATCATCAGCTCCAAGCTGCCGCCACCCAAGTCCATCGCTAGGGCAGGCGGCGGGTCGATCACGACGCTCGCCCTGACCGCCTCGAAGATGAGCTCCGCCTCCTTGCGCCCGCTTATCACCCGGACTTTCACGCCGCACTCGGATTCGATGCGCTCCACTACAGCCAAGGAGTCCGAGGCCTCACGGAAAGCCGACGTGGCGCAGGCGACAACCTCCTCGGCACGGTTGGACGCAGCCGCCGCCGCGAAACGCTTGACGACCTCGACGGCCATCCCAGCGAGTCGAAACCCGATCTCACCGGTCGATGCGACGGCGCTGCCGAGCCGGAGCATCTCCTTGTCCGTCGCTATCGCCTCGAAGGAACCGTCTGGGTGTGCGTCTGCTACCAGCAAGTGGAACGAGTTACTTCCGAGATCGAATGCCGCTATCCGCACTTTCCTCCAAGCTAGCCGGGCGAAAGCCAAACACACAGCATTGTCCGGTCGTCGTGGCATCCCTGCCTCGAAAAGTCGACCGCTGCTGCGAGATCGAGAGGAGAAGGAAACCCAGTCACCAATCCGGTCATCGCCGGACCCACGGTCTGCGGCCCGTCGCGCCACGGGTCCGCGACGCCGTCGCTGGCCAGGACCACGACGTCGCCGACGCCGAGAGCATCACCCGAGGCCTCCCAGAAGTCCGCCTCCTGCAGCGCGGCGCCGCCACCAGCGCTGGCATCGTCTACGACAGGCAGGGCCAGAGTCTCGGTACCCACTATGTCGTCCGCCGGCGCCGGGAACATCTCTGACGCTTCGCCTCCCCGGAGGATGAAAGCTGTGCTGTCGCCGACCCGGCCGACCTCGACGCGCCCGTCACGCGACACCAAGGCGAGCACCAGCGTCGTCGCGCCACCCCCGGCCGCAGCCGCGTTCGCCGCGCTGAACGCCGCCCGCATCACAGCAGCCGGCTCGCCCGCCCCTCCGGCCGCAGCCGCCCCTGTCGCAGCGGCCCCTGTCGCAGCGGTCACCGCCGCCCGGGACGCGCGGGCGGCCGTCTGAGATGACCCGGGGATCGAACCCAGGCCGTCCGCGACCGCGAGCGCTATCAGGTCCTCGCCGAGCGACCAGGCATAGAAGTCGTCGCAGTGCTGCCCTGCCAGGCGGTGGCGCACGCCGGCGACGCTCGCAGCGCGGACGGTCACCCATCCTGCGCTAGCGCCATCCGCGCGCACCGCGGCGCAGGATGCCTCCCCGAGGTGCGCAAGCTTCGGCTCGGAGTCGGAAGCCGTGGAGGGAAGCCCGAGGACAAGCCGGCCCATATTTTTCCCCCTAGATCCTTTGAGACGGCTGAAGCGCTAGTCGAGCTCGTCGACGGTGATAGCCCGCATCGAGGAGAGCTCCGGGGCTTCGAGCTGGGCCTGGCCGCCGTAGACGCTCGCCGAGGAGCTGACGATCGACTGGACGAGGCCGCCCAGAAGTTCCGGGATCACAGTCGCCGGGTCGGCGCCTTGCGCAGCAACGAAAGCCCGGTTGGCTTTGGCCGACGTCACAGCGGATAGCACTGCGGGGTCCGCGTCACCGAAGCCGAACGCCAAGATGTTGGGCCGCCGCTTCCAGGACGGGTCGGTGAGCCTCGACAAGGCCGCCTGCCAGCGTCCGGCCTCGTCGGTCGGCCGGCCGTCCGAGATGAGGATCATCGCCGGCCGGTACCACCGCTCACCGGCGGAGCGACCCGCCAGGTAATCGGACTCGATCACTTTGTGCACGTGCTCGAAGGCGGCTGCGTACGAAGTCCGGCCTCTCGCCGCGAGCTCGGGTATAGCGTCGACCATGCTCAGGTCGCTCAGTGGGAGCACGCTCGTGGCGGTGTCAGAGAAGGTGATTATCGCGACTCTGATCACTTCCGCCACGGCCGGGTCCCCTCCGATGCTGGCTCGGAGGAGCGGGAGCTGCTTGTTGACTGCGCTTATCGGGTCACCGGACATCGACTCGGATACGTCCATGCAGATGTAGAACGGGAACACCGAGTACCGCTCCCCGGCGTCGACTGTCGGCTCTGCGATCGTCATCGGTCCTTCAAGCTAGCGGTGATCGGCGCATTATCGGACATTGCACGCCCGCGTGGCGGCTCAACGCACCAGCGGTGATATCAGGACCGCCCCGAAACCGACGACCAGGCCGACGATGAGAAGGTCCAGTACCAAAAGCGCCACCAGGCGCGCCAACGTCCCCGCGCGTATCGCCGACAGCGACGCTCGGTGAGCGTCCAGCCACCATCGCCAAAAAGCCCCCGCCACTGCGGCCGTCTGGTATCGCAGGCTCGTAGCGTCCGATGACCACCACGTTCGCACACGGGATGTCTTGGCGTTCCGCAAGGCTGCTGCGACGCCTTGGTCGTCCGCTTCGTTCCCGCCGCCTGTTCCGTCCGGGT
>JAKBBS010000340.1 GCA_021808425.1 Actinomycetes bacterium | reverse complement strand
CGCAAGGACGACGCCGGTGACTTGGACGGCGAGATCGCCGCCGTTACCAGGGCGTGCCAGCCAGAAGTGCTCTTCGATGAAACGGCCGACACCCCAGATCATTATCCCGACAGACATGACAAGTCCACGGGGGCCGCCGCGGCGTTCGACGAAACGTTCGACCCTCCACGCCACGAGGAGCATGACGAAAGTCATCGCCGACTGGAACAACGGTACCGGCAGGCGCTTGCCGACTTCGTCCGCGTAGTACATGCCGTACCAAGCGGTCGTCGGGTGGCCGCCGCCACGGACCATGAGCTGGGGGCCGAGGAGGCGTCCGATCGTCCACGACGCCAGTAGGACCGGCGTGACGAGGTCCGCCATCTGAAGTCCGGGGATGCGCGGTCCTCGGCGCCTGGCGAGGATGAACCCGACGGGGATGCCTAGCATCAGCCCCCCGAAGGAGGAAAGGCCGCCGTTCCAGACCTGCAGGATCTGGCCGGGGTTGTGCTCGTACTGGCTTGTCCAGTTGGCGACGACGTGGACGATTCTCGCGCCGACGAGCGCCGCGATTACGATCCAAACTGTCACGGAAGCGAGCCACTCGTCGGCCCATCCATGGGCACGCAGGCGCCGGCTCAGGTAGCGGTACGCGAACCAGAAAGTGATCGCTAGGCCGAGGCCGTAGGTGTGAAGCTGCAGCGGGCCGATGTGGAACACCACGGGGATCGGCTTCATGCGGCTACCGCCTTTCTCATTGAAGTAAGCCTATCGCTCGCTGTGCCCTTCGACCAAGCGCTTCGACCGGCGCTTCGACCAGCCGTCCTTCTCAAATCAAGCGGTTCGTGGCCCGTAAGTGCTTCAATGGAGGCGGGAGAACTCCATGGACCAGAATCTCATCGTTTCCCTGGTGGGGGCGGCTGCGCTGGTAGAGACCGGAACGGTGGAATCGACCGGCCTCGTGTCGGGTCAGTCCCTGGGCGCTCTGGTGGTGTCCTGTGACGAGGTCACCTGGGCCGGAGGCGACCCGGCGGATGTCACAGTGAGCGTGTTCGCCGAGGATGCCCTCTACCGCTTCAGCGGTCCCTGCGAGTTGCGCGAGCGCGAGGTCGTCGTGCCTGACGGGATTCTAGTCGAACGGGTGCAGCGACGGAAGTGGCCTAGGCGGCGATTCGATTTCGCGGCGACACTCTGCCCCGTCGACGACACGCACCGGGTTTCGGGCGTGCCGGGCCGGACGGTCGACGTGGGCAGCGGGGGCTTGTGTGTCGAGACTTTGAGGCCGCTCGAGGTTGACAAGGACCCGACCGTCATTTTGACCCTTCCGGACGGCCGCTCTATCTCAGTGCGCACCACGACCGTCGAAGTGGAGGACCTCGGCGACGGCTGGCGGTACCGGCTGGCGTTCAGCCATCTGGAGCCTAGGGATGCCGCTTTGCTGGTAGGCCTGTTCGGGTGAGAGGTGACGGCCTAGCCTGAGCCGGGTGACAGATGCTGCGAGCAAGTCCAGGGAAAGCACCATCAAGGCGGTGGAGAGCCCGCTGACAGGGACGGTAGTGACGGCGGCTGTGGCCGTCGGCGACATGGTGCGCGAAGGCGACGTCGTGGTCGTCGTCGAGTCGATGAAAATGGAGCACGACGTGGTTTCCCCGACCTCCGGCAGGGTCGAGTCGCTCAACGTGACGGCCGGCCAGGTCGTCTCCGCAGGCGACGAACTCGCAGGGATCCGCCCGCTGGAGGTCACCACGTCGGTGGCGGAACCGTCTGTGGGAACTGACCCGCTCGGTGTCCGGGCCGATCTGGCGGAGGTCCTCGAGCGCCAGTCCCTCACCCGGGACCCGGCCCGGCTGGCGGCGGTCGGGCGCCGTCACAGTATCGGGCGGCGAAGCGCCCGGGAGAACCTCGACGACCTGTGCGACCCTGGTTCGTTCGTCGAGTACGGCAGCTTGGCGCTTGCAGCGCAGCGGGACCGAAGAAGCGTCGAGGAGTTGATCGCGTCGACGCCGGCTGACGGCTTCATCGGCGGGTTGGCGACCGTCAACGCCGATGCATTCGGTCCTGACGCCTCCCGATGTGTCGTCGCCAGCTACGACTACACGGTCCTCGCGGGCACGCAAGGCTTCTACGGTCACCACAAGAAGGACAGGCTTTTCGAACTGGCGGAGAGGCAAAGGCTTCCGCTCGTGTTGTTCGCCGAGGGCGGCGGCGGCCGTCCCGGTGACACCTCGGCGCCGTCAGTGTCGGGCCTCGACGTCATGGCTTTCGCCCTGTTCGGGCGCTTGAGCGGTCTTGTGCCGCTGGTCGGGATCGTGTCGGGGCGATGCTTCGCAGGCAACGCGGCGCTGCTCGGCTGCTGTGACGTGATCATCGCGACGCCCGACGCGAACATCGGGATGGCAGGCCCTGCGATGATCGAGGGCGGCGGGCTCGGATCGTTCCGTCCAGAAGACATCGGTCCGGTGAGCGTGCAATCGGCGAACGGGGTGATCGACGTCGTCGCAGCCGACGAGGCTGACGCGGTGCGCCAGGCGAGGAGCTACCTCGGCTTCTTCCAAGGACGCCTGTCGGAGTGGGACTGCGAGGACCAGCGTGTGCTGCGAGGCACGATTCCCGAGGAACGTATGCGTGTCTATGACATCCGAAAGGTGGTGTCGACGTTCGCCGACACGGGCAGCGTCTTGGAGCTGCGCGCCGGTTGGGGACCGGGAATGCTGACGTGCCTGGCGCGAGTCGAGGGGCGGCCGGTCGGGGTGATCGCCAACAACCCGGCTCACCTGGGCGGCGCGATCGACTCGGACGGGGCGGACAAAGCAGCCCGCTTCATGGCGCTCTGCGACGCGTTCGACATTCCGCTCGTGCTGTTTTGCGACACTCCGGGTTTCATGGTCGGCCCCGAAGCCGAGAAGAGCGCCCAGGTCCGCCACTTCGCCCGGATGTTCGTCGTCGGGGCGAGCATCGACGTTCCCGTCGTGACCGTCGTCGTGCGCAAAGGCTACGGTCTCGGAGCCCAGGCGATGGCCGGCGGAAGTTTCAGGGCCCCCGCGATGACTGTCGCATGGCCTACCGGCGAGATCGGGGGGATGGGCTTGGAAGGGGCGGTCAGGCTAGGTTTTCGAAGGGAGCTCGACGCTGCCCCCGACGAGGAGTCCCGCCGGCGCCTGGAGGGCCAG
>JAKBBS010000339.1 GCA_021808425.1 Actinomycetes bacterium | reverse complement strand
CCAATTTGAACACTTCGGAGATGCCCGGCGCGCCGGGCACGGCAGGTGCAGCCTCTCCAAGCGTCCCGGAGCCCGCAGCGCACAGCGCACAGCGCACAGCGCACAGCGCACAGCGCACAGCGCACAGCGCACAAGCTGGCGGAATCGTAGCTGCATGTGTAATTCCCGACCATCGACCCTTCGCCACCCTCATTCTCAGACCTCTCGCGGAGAGCTGATTGTGCGATTTCGAGCACTAATCGCCTTTTCCTCCTCCCTCCGATAGGGTTCGAGAGAATCCAAATATCGGAGAAACGTTATTCACGGCGAAAGTAAAGATCTCGGCCACAGTGGACCTCGCACGCCTGGATCAAGCCAAGGAGCTGACCGGCGTACGAGGCGTTTCGGAGATACTCGAGCACGGACTCGCCGCCCTCATAGAGGACGAACTCGAGCGAATCCACGCCGACGGGTACGCACGGGCGCCTCAGGCTAGTGAGACGGTCAGGACCATCGACAAAGGGGTATGGGCCGACCTACCCTGGGATGAAGAGTGAGTGCGTCGGCTCCCGAACCCGAGCGGGCGACGTCTGGTTCGCGGATATTCCCCGGCGACAAGCGCCGGCCGGTTGTCGTGATCACCAGGACGTCCGTACTTCCGCAACTCAGAGGGTCTTGGTGGCCCCGGTCACAACGCGTGTCAGGCAGATTCCCACTGAAGTGCCGCTTGGGCCAGCCCAAGGACTCGCTCGCCCATGAGTCGCGAACTTCGACAATATCCTCCCGCTTCCAAAGGAAAGGCTCGTTCAGCACGTCGGGCGACTGGGCACGACCGAACTGCAGCGCGCCTGCACAGCGGCGCGCTTTGCCATCCAGTGCTGAGCGCTTTTGCACACGGTCGGCCAAGCGGTACGAGCGGGTCGGGTGTGGGTGGTGGACTCTGTCTTTCAAGCCCAGCTCAACTACGCGCAACCTGCAAAGGCAGCTGCGCAGGCCAATCGTCAACTGGGCGTTGGGCCACTCACGCTGCAGCGGTGACCTCGGTAGCGGATACTCCTCGGCGGGGAGCGATGATCTCGTCGATGAGCCCGTAGGCGCGGGCTTCTTCGGGGGTCATGAAAAGGTCCCGGTCGATATCGGCTTCCACCCTCGCAAGGGGCTGGCCGCTGTGGTGGGCGAGTATCTCCGCCATGCGCCGGGTGGTCGCCAGGACTTCGCGAAGGTGTATCTCCATGTCGCGGGGCGCTCCTTTGGCGCCGGCCGATCCTTGGTGGATCATGATCTTGGAGTTTGGAAGGGCGTAGCGCTTCCCGGCAGCCCCGCCGGCGAGGATCATGGCCGCGGCGGACATGCCCAACGCCTATTCCGATTCGCTGGAAGTCGCGTTCTCCCTCATCGACACCATCGACGCTCTGGGCGTCGCGATCAATGCCACAGCCACAGGAGCCGTGTCGGGAACGATGGTAGGCCCACTTGCTGTATGTCGAAAGCGCCTCGGGACGGCTAGAGCTTCGCGAGCCGCATGCCGGATATGACGGGCCGGCCTGCCAGATCGAACGCCAAACGGCCGCCTTCGACAGCCGCTGGCATCGATACCTGCACCGGCTCGCCGAGGCCAGCGGGCAGCCCTTCGAGCACCTCGAAGCAGACCACCAGCGCCGCCGATACCTCGATCCCTCCCAGGCGGTCGCCTACGGGCTCGTCGACGACATCATCGACCACAACTCAAGGCCGCCGGCGGATAAGTCCGCAAGGTCGGTCGAGCCGTGAGGTTAGACTCGCTTCCGCGATTGGCCCTGTTCGGATGCTTGGAAAGGAGCGGGCGGTGCACCCAGCGGGCTGGTATCCGAGCCCCACCGAAACGAACCTCCTGCGCTACTGGAACGGCGCCGCGTGGACCTCCTACACCCAGCCGCGAACCGGCAATCCAGGCGACCCGATCTACCCGCCCGGCTCCTACCCGCAGCCAGTACAGGCCGTGGCAGCGACGAGCCCGGCTGTGTCAGTTTTAGTGTCATTTTTCCTGCCTGGTGTCGGCTCGATGATCAACGGCAACGTCGGCACTGGCATTGCGATACTCGCCTTGTGGCTGATCAGCTTCCCGCTCGTGTTCGTCCTCGACGGTTTCGTTACTGGGATCGTTTGCCTTCGTGTGGGGCCTCGTCGACGCCTACCAAAGCGCGCGACGCTGGAACGCACACCACGGGATTATCTCGTAGCGCCACAGCGACAGCGTCGAGCACGGCGTACAAGCGCCTCATGGGGTGAGGTCGTCCCGGCCCGGCGCCAGGCTCCTGCCCTCAAACCCACTACTGCTGTCCACGTTACCGACGACGACGGCTGGAACACCATCGGATAGAGAATCACTCCAGCCGCAAGCCATGCAGACAAGCGAGCAGCCCTTCAAGCTTAAAAGGTCGACTTCATCACCGTCTGCCGCCCATGCCCATCGCCTTACGGAGCCGCCTGACCCACCCGGCGGCGTTCACCGCCCCTGCGACCACGTCCCCGCCGCCGGCCCCGCCAGTCATCGCCGACAAAGCGGCACCGTTGAACACGGCTGCATCGTCCTCGCAGAGCCTGCGGCCGGTCACGGTCGTCATGACAATTGGCTTTACCCTGCCGCACTGATCGCATCTGCCCTCGACCACACCGTCCAGCCTACACTCGTCATCCGGACGGTGACGAGGCAGAGCAGTGGCAGCGAGTCCAGGCGAGATCGCTGACCGACGCCGCGACCACCTTCGAGATAACCAAAGCCGAGCTCGAAGACTGGAGGAAGATCTTCCAGGCCCCAGGCGCCGACGAGCTCAACACCACGCACGTCGACGCGCCACCGCAAGGGTTCGACTCCTGGGCGACCTGGGCGGCGCAATGGTGGCCGACTTCGCTCCCCCGACATTCGCCCCGACACGACAGCCCGCCAAGCTGCACGACGCCGACGTGACCGCCCCGGCTGCTCACGGCCTGAGCAGACGGCAACGCCAGCTGCTCGACAAATGGCTCCCCGCAGCGGTCATCACACGAGACCACAGCTGGAGTCTCGTCGGCACTACCGTCCTCGAGGTCGCAGACGGCGACCGACGCCCGGTGCTATAACGGACGCCTTCTCCGTCGCCCGGCCACGACTGACTGGACGACGACCGGCTTAGGGAGGCAATCGGAAAGCCTTTGAAGGTCCTGCTCGTCAGAGGTCG
>JAKBBS010000338.1 GCA_021808425.1 Actinomycetes bacterium | reverse complement strand
TCGGATAGCGTGCCGAGCGCACCCGGAGCGACGCGTTCTGGCGACGCCAGAGGTCGGCCGGTATCGGCTACCCGGCTCGCAAGCGAATCCACGGCCTGGGTGAGCGGCCGGACGAGGGCGTCGGGGAAAAGGCCTCCGTAGCGGAAGACGTCCTCGACCTTTCGTTCGGGAAGCGCCAGCGGAGAGGCGAGCGCAAGCTCGATACCAGAAGCTGCGAGGATCTTTGCCAGAGCGCGCGACGACTCCGCCCGGGTGGCGGGGTGGCGGGGAGCGCGGTTGACGACTGCGAGGATGCGGTTCTGCTCCACGCCTGAGCGGACAAGGCGCCGAATGAGTCCCGCAAGCGAGCTGATCCCCTTCAGGCCTGCCGTACCGACGACGACTGTCACGTTGGCTTGCGCTGTCAGCACCCTTGCGAGATGGTTGCGGTCTTCGACGTCGCCGGACCCGCATTCCTTCTCGCCTTCGACGTCGCCTGTCACGTCGGCGACGACTACTTGGAAGCTGCGACGAAGCCCCGCTATCGCAGCGTCCGTCGCCCTTGGCCGGAGGGCGACCCATGCTTCCGGTTGGCGCAGGCCGAGCAGTAGCCGGTATCTCCTGTTCGGAACGTCGAAGGTAAGTTTCTTGATCTCGTCGGGTCCGGGTCGCCCGAGGCGATGACTTTCGACGAGCTCCTGCAGTCCGGGACCGAGGTCCGAGGTGTCGTGCAGCATCGCCTGCTCGGCGCACAGCGCCCCGTCGGCGAGAAGCACCTGGCCTCCGTAGCGGGCGTCGAACCCGAATCCCTGGGCGAGTGCCGCGGCGACAGTCGACGTGCCGGTGCCTCCCGGACCGCACACTGCGACGAGCTGGCCGAACCACAGTGACTCGGTCCAGTCGTCGACGATCGGAGGGAGATTGTCGCCCCGCCCGAGGGCCACGCAGTGAGCCTCCAATGCGTCAAGTAACTCTGCCTGGCTGAACGCCGGCGCCAGGAGAGCGGAAACTCCGAGATCGCCCAGGGAGAACCGTGGGCCGTGGTCGTTCGCAACGACGATCACCGGCACGGAGGCCCGAGAGCTGGCGTCGATGAGATCGCGATCGAAACCGGGGGCAGACGCGTCGACTACCACCGCCGAGTGCATCCGACTCGAAGCGAGCCGGGCCCTCACCTCGTCCGCGGACACGCACTTGACGAACTCTGCCGGGATCGTTGCGGACATCGCCCACTGGCCCAAAGCGTCGAACCACACCGAGCGCGCTGGGGCAAGACCCAGAACGACGTAGCGTTCGTTCCTCGGGGAGGCCACCGCTAGCCGCCGGCGCCCGGGCCGACACCGTCTGAAGGTTCGGCCAGCACCAACTCGACAGTCGAACGCTGCGAGGATGCCACGAGGAGCTCCACCTCGCTCAGGTTGGACACGCCGAGGGTAACGTCGGTAAGTCCGCCCGAGGTCCCCGCAAGGCCCGACGACGCGTGGCCGACCGAGATGAGAAGGGCGCCGCGCATGATTACCGTCGCCGGAAGCGCCTGAGGCGACGCGGTCGCCTGCGAGGAGCCGGCAGACTGCGAGGAGCCGGCAGACTGCGAGGTCGAGGCGGTGGAGCCGGCGGGTTGCGCCGCCACGCCGCTAGATACCACCGGAGACGCGGACAGCACGTCGACCAGCTCTCCGGGAACCAGTCCGAGCAAGGAGTCGGGGTTGACGGCGACGCTCACGGGGCGGCGGGCCGGGGTCAGCGTATCGAGCATCGATGACTCGATCAGTTGTCCCGCATAGATCGGGCCGGAAAGTGTCCGGCCAACTACGGATGCGGCGGTGACGAAGGCCTGTCCGGCCACAGAGGCCGGCAGCGCAAGAGCTACTACGGAAAGCTCCGACGGCTCGATCACGCTGCCCGCTGGGAGGGAGCGGCCTGCGACGACGTAGTCCCTGCTTTTTGCCCCGCTACCGGACAGCACCGACGCGAAGACGGCGACGCCGGCGGCACTCACGAGAAGCCCCCCGAGGAGCGCTCGAGTGTTCACGCGGCGCGACCGTCGGCCTGACACCACGCCGGCTGCGGGTGCGGGTGTGGCCGGCTCCGAGGCCTGGGACGCCGACTTGTGAGGGCGCGCCGAGGAGCGCCCTAGCAAGTGCCGTCGAGCGGAATACTCTGTGGGCAGCCACCGCACTAGCTATGAAATCTATCGAGAAACCACCTTCTTGTCTAATTTGAAGGTAGGATTGGTGCATGAGCGAAACAATCGAGTGGCTCGGAACGCGTGAAGCATGTGACCGGCTGGGAGTAACCCTGAGGACTCTCTACCGTTTCATCGACGAAGGGCAGCTTCCCGCTTACAAGATGGGTCGTGTCATACGAGTCCAAGCGACCGACATCACCGACTTCATCTCACGGATGAAGATCGAGCCCGGCACTTTGGAGCACCTCTATCCCGAACCGAAGCCCCGCGCCGCGCGAGACGATGTCGATACAGAGGAGGCGACACCAGCATTCCAAGAGGACTAACGACGTGGCCTGCGAAGTGTCGGCTAACAGGCGGTCGCCGTCGACGCGGCGAGGCAAGTCCTCAGCATATTTCACAGGCCACGACCGCGCCCATTCGGATATGGGTGGTCGGACCCAGGATTGACCCCCGAACGGTTATCACATCTTCGCCCACGGAGTCGAGGACTCCCCGGATGGTAGAAGACGACGTTGTGATGGCCACCGGAGCGCGCTCTGAGCAAAGCAGGTCGAGCACGGTGGCGAAACTCACCTCGGGCGTGGCCGTACGACTGCCGGCCGGTCGTCCCTGCGCGCTGCGGGCGATCCGCCGATCCTGCGCGCCGCGGGCGACCTGCCTGATCGAGGTCAAAGCCTCGATCCTGAGTAACGCCGGCCGGCCGTTGCTCGCCTCCACGGTGACGAAGTCCTTAGCGACTCCGACAAGCTTGCCGGAGACCTCGAAGGCCCCCGCTGTCGCTACGATCGGCGCCGATCCTTCTGCAATGTCCACGAGAAGCCCCTCCCAAGTGCCGACGCTCGCCGACTGCGCGAGAAGTTCGCGGGTGCGCGCTCTACCTGCGGCAGCATCTGACACGCTCTGGAGCGCTCGCCACGCCCCGAGGTGGCTGAGAAGGTCGTCTACGGGGAACGGTCCGGGTTCCCGGGGGCCGTCTTCGAGCGGCATTCAGGCGAGAGTAGTGTGAC
>JAKBBS010000064.1 GCA_021808425.1 Actinomycetes bacterium | reverse complement strand
GCCACCCCGTATCGCTAACCTGGCGCCATGTCCGTGTCACTGGAACGCTCCGGCGCTCTCGCTGTCCTCAGGTTCGACGACGGAAAGGCGAACGTTCTCAGCCACTCGGTCATCGACGACCTCAACACGCACCTGGACAGTCTGGAAAAAGACGGCTCGGTCGGCGCAACAGTTCTCATCGGCCGGCCGGGCAGGTTCTGCGCAGGCTTCGACCTAGCCACGATGACGTCGAGCGCCGAAGCGATGCGCTCGCTGGTCACGGCGGGAGGCCGCCTCACAGCGCGACTTCTGCTTCACCCGACGCCAGTGGTCGGCGTTTGCACTGGCCACGCACTTGCGGCAGGTGCGCTGCTGCTACTCGCCTGCGACGAGCGCCTCGCTGCCTCCGGTGACTGGAAGATCGGACTGAACGAGGTTTCCATCGGTATGGCCCTGCCGACGTGGGCGGTGGAACTTGCTCGCTACCGCCTCATACCCTCGGAATTCGACCGGAGAGTCATCCTCGGACAGGTCGCCAACCCCACCGAGGCGATCCGCGCGGGTTTCGTCGACGTCGTCGAGGACTCAGCAAGCTTGGAGTCGGTGTCGATGGAGCGCGCGAGCGAGCTGGCCAAGCTTCACAGGGGGTCGGTGGCTTTGACGAAGCGGCGGTCCCGATTGGCGATAGCGGAGTCGATGACCCGTGGGATAGACGCCGAGATGTCGACGATGAGCCAGCCGTCGAAATAGGGCCCGGCTTCAAGACGAAGTAGGGCCCGACTGCAAGACGAGGCCGGCAGCGAGAGCGGCGGCAAGTTCCCGGATTGCCGCAAGGTTGTCTACGCTCGGGGTGCCTTTGACGATGACCGGCTTGGCCGCTTCGCGCCACCGCAGCCCCCTCGTGATCGAGGCCATCGCGCCGAGCGCTCCGGTGGCGTCGCCGTCGGCGTGCAAGACGGCGGCGTAGGGCCGGCCGACGGTCGACTCGAGGCACGGGTAGTACGCCTGGTCGAAGAAGTGCTTGATCGCCCCCGCCAGATAGCCGAGGTTCACCGGCCCGAGCAGAATGTACCCGTCGGCTCGCAAGGCGTCCGCAGCCGACGCCACGAGAGCGGCGCAGTCGATGACCTCCACGCCTTTGATCAGCGGGTCTCTGGCCCCGTCGAGGCAAGCTCTGAGCATCGCGTGCGTGGAGGGGGAGACAGTGTGATGCACGACTAGAAGGCGCTTTCCCTGGCGGGACTCGCGCAGCTCGCGGGACGGGTCGGACGCCTCAGGCGGGCTCACTTCGAGCGTCGGGCACCTAGGACGTCGCAGGCACGCCAGCAGTACCACGCAGCGACGGACCGATACGGGCGGAACTGATCCCCCATGGCCTCGAGCGCCGCGGGTGACGGCATCGGGACGTCGAACGCCAAGCCGTACCCCTTCCTCACTCCGAGGTCTCCGGTCGGCCATACGTCGAGGCGGCGAAGCTGAAAAAGTAGGAACATCTGTGCCGTCCACACGCCTATACCTCTGACCTCGCACAGCTCGCGGATCACCGCATCGTCCGAGGCTCTCGCGATCCGGTGGGGATTGAGGTCGACCGTGCCGTCGAGGGATTTCATGGCAAGGTCGCAGATCGACGCCACCTTCGCGCCCGAAAGACCCGCCGCTCGAAGCGTTTCGTTCGATGTCGCCGAGACCCGCTCCGGGGTCACGTCCCAGTCGAGCGCGGTCTCCACCCGGGAGTGGATGGAGACCGCCGCGGCCCCTGCGAGCTGCTGATGGACGATGGAGCGCACCAGCGCAGCGAAGTGAGTCAAGCCAGGACGCTCCAGGCGCATGCGCCCCGAAAGCTCCACGAGGCGAGCTATCTCAGGGCTTCTCCCGGCGAGAAACGTCGAAGCTTGGGCGTGACTGACGCGCCGGCCGAGCCCTCCAGGCGCCGATACGAGTCCCCCCGGGGCTTCGCCGAGAGCGTCGGAACGTACCGCCATTCGATGTCCTTTCCTCCGGCAACCTCCGACACACATTAGGGCGCGCCGCCTCGCCCGAATTACGACGGAGACCTGTCCCAGTTACCAAACACCCTGGTAGCCGGTCTTACCTGGCAGACTGTAGGTGGTGGTGCATTCCTCTACCCTTGTCGTAGCAGCCCGATAATGCCGCAATCAAAACAGCCCGAGAGAAGGGGTCCATGACCACAGCAGAGTCCGTGCTCGATCCGATCGAGTCGATCCCTGACGAGACCGACGTAGCGAGGACCAAGAGCTGGACCCAGCAGATCACCCTCACGATATTCATCGTCGCCCCGTTCGTCGCGACCGTCCTAGCAGTCCCGTTGACCTGGAACCGGGGGCTCGGCTACCGAGACGCAGTCATAGCCGGCGTCCTGTACGCGATCAGCGGTCTCGGGATCACCGTCGGCTACCACCGCTACCTGACTCACCGGGGTTTCAAGACGAGCAGGCCCGTGCGGATTGCGCTGGCCATTGCGGGCTGTCTCGCCCTGCAGGCGACGCCGATCCAATGGGTCGCCGACCACCGCCGCCACCACCGCTTCTCCGACAAGCCAGGCGACCCGCATTCGCCTTGGAGATACGGCGAGGGCATGCGGGCGTTGACGAAAGGCTTCGTCTACTCGCATTTCGGCTGGCTCTATGACTGGGAGACCACCGACGAGAAGCGCTACGCGCCGGAACTCGTCGCCGACCCGGACATGGTCTTCATATCCCGCTTCTACGTCGTGTGGGTTGCCATCTCGCTTCTCATCGCCCCGCTGGTAGGCGGCCTTTGGGGTTGGTCTTGGAACGCGGCCCTGACGGCGTTCATCTGGGGCAGCCTCGTGCGGATCTTCGTGCTTCACCACGTGACTTTTGCCATCAACTCCGTGTGCCACATCACGGGGCGGCGCCCGTTCAAAACCCGTGACCGCAGCCAGAACGTCTGGTGGCTCGCCATCCTCTCCTTCGGCGAGTCCTGGCACAATTTCCATCACGCGGAGCCGACGTCGGCGAGACACGGCGTGCGGGCACTCGAAGTCGACTTGAGCGCGATGCTAATCAAGGTGATGGAGAAGCTGCGCCTCGTGAGCGACGTCCGCTGGCCGGACCGCTCGATCATCCAACGCCGCAGGGCCGTCCCGGCCTGAGCGACCTGCTCAGACCCTAGAAGGCCTCGAGTAGTCGAGGCGGCACAGCGGGAAACCGGAGGACCCGTGGTCGTCGGTCTTGACTGCCAACACCTGATGGAGCTCAATGCGACGCTGCGCGAAGCCGAGCCTAGACCCGGCCAGGTAGAGACGCCACACCCTCGCGACGCCCTCGCCGACCTCTGCTACAGCCTGGTCCCAGTGCTCCTCCAGGTTGGCGCTCCACGCGGCGCATGTGCGTGCGTAGTGCTCACGGAAGTTCTCCTCGTGGCGGACCTCGAGGCCGTTGTCGTGGATAGCAGACACGATCGCCCCGACGGACTCGAGCTCGCCGTCGGGGAAGACGTAGCGGTTGATGAACCCTCCGTTGCGGGTCGCCTTGGAGTTGACCGGCCGCGTGATGCAATGGTTGAGCAGCCGCCCCTGAGGCCTCAGCTTCCCTGCCAGGAACCTCACGTAGCCGGGAAGGCTCCTCGCCCCGATGTGCTCGGTCAAGCCGATGCTGCTCACGGCGTCGAACCCGGTCTCGACCACGTTGCGGTAGTCGTCGTGGCGTATCTGGGCGACATCGCCAAGTCCGAGCTCGGCGATTCGCCTCTGGCCCCACTCGGCCTGCTGGCGTGAAAGGGTCACCCCGACGACCTTCACCCCGTAGAAGCGGGCTGCGTGGATGACCATAGTCCCCCACCCGCAGCCGACGTCGAGCAGGCGCTGGCCCGAGGTGAGAGCGAGCTTGCGGCACACAAGGTCGACTTTTTCCTCCTGAGCCTCCTCCAAGCTGGCGTCCGGGTGCGAGAAGACAGCGCACGTGTAGGCCATCGACGGGCCGAGAAGCCACTCGTAGAAACGGTTGGAGACGTCGTAGTGGTGGCTGACGGCGCGCGAGTCGCGCACCAAAGAGTGGCGAAGGCCCCACCACAATCCGGGGCGGACCTCCTGCGGTGGGGGTGGGATCGGCCGGAGGACCCGCGGACCTAGACCGCGCAGGACCTTGACGCGATCAGTCCAGCCGATCGACCCTACGTGCTCCCCGGCGAGCATCATCAGCGCCGTGTACGCGTCGCCGTCCAAGTCGAGGAACCCGGACACATAAGCGCGGGCGAGGCCGAGGTCGCTCGGGGCGGTCGCAATGTAGTTGAGGGCTCTCGGGTCGAGGACCTTGACCGTGCAAAGCGCGTCGGACGGCCCCGCGACGCTCCCGTCGAAGGCCTGCACGGCGAGCGGCATCCCGTCTCCTATGACACTGTGCAGCACCTGGGCTATCGGGGTAGGCGATGCGGGCATCTTGTCAACTCCATTTTCTTGCGGACACGGCCTCAGCCGCCTTTCACGCACTTCGAGTACAAGTCGGCGAGGCGCGAGTCGGGGTCGTAGCGGCCTTTGAGCGAATGGTACACCGGGCCGTTGTAAAGCTCCCAGAAGCGTCCCTCCTCGTAGAACGAAGTCGAGTAGAGGGACTTCCGGCCGCCCAGCCGCTCCACTTCGGCCTCGACCCAACGGTTGTGACGCTCCGGGTCGCCACCCGGGTGCACGGGGACACTCGACCAGAACCCGACGTTGACGTAGGTCTGCGAAGCGTCGAGAGGGTACAGGTCCCAGTTGAGCGAAGGGTCCCTCTGGCGAAGCGGGCACAGCCACACGGGTGTGATCGGAACCTCACGGGTGAAAGAATCGAGGAACTCTTCGAGGCGGCCGACAGGGACTTCGACGTCTTGGATGACGTTTTCTCGCTTCGGAAGCCCCCGCCTGGCGTCGATACGGGCTTTGACTTTCCAGCGTTCCTCGAACGCCATGATCTTCCAGTAGACGTCACTCCGCAACAAACGTGGGCCGACGAGACGGCGCACGAGGGGCCGCTGCACGTAAAAAGCACGGGAGCACCAGAACCAGTCGGTGTCCCAACGCCACAGGTAGTCCTTGACGGTGAGCCAATCCTGGCTGCGGTTCTGGATGGACTGGTAGTAGATGTCGCTTCGTGTGTAGTCGCTGACGTCGGGGGCGTCCGGCGCCCAGGTCCCTATCGTAAGGTAGCTCTCGGATGCGGAAAAAACCGTCCCGTCCAGAAAGTCGACCCGCCGGCCGTCGTAGGCGCGGGTGTCGCAGATCAACCGGATAGCTTCCGCCACCGCCGACATCGACCCGAAGCGCACGTGGCGCAGACGGACGAAAGGCTCCACGGCCTCGACTTCGATGCGCGCTCTGAGGGCGTAGCCGAGGGTTCCGTAACTGTTAGGGAATCCGTAAAAAAGGTCCCTATGCTCGCCATCAGGCGTCACGGTCACCACACGCCCGTCGCCGGTAAGGACGTCCATCTCGAGGACCGACTCGTGTGGCATGCCGTTTCGGAACGACGTGCTCTCGATCCCAAGACCGGTGAGCGCCCCGCCTAGCGTGATCGTCTTCAGTTCGGGAACCACCAGCGGCATCACCCCATAGGCGAGTAGCGCGTCGACGATGTGCTCATAGGTAGTCATGGCCCCGACGTCCGCCCAGCGTTTCTCTTTGTCGACGGCAATCACCCCGTCGAAGGCCGAGACGTCGAGCTTGTGAACGTTGGCCTTCGAGCGCGCCCGGAACAGGTTGGAGGATTTCTTGGCGAGTCTCACCCGATCGCCGGGGGGCACCGCACTATAGGCGCGGATCAGGTCCTCCACGCCACGGTCGTATCTTCGCCGGGCCGCGATCGCACCGAGGGCGACGGGGTCGTACGGGCCGACGCCGTCCCCTGGATAACCGTCAGCGGTTTCGTGGACGCCGGTCAGTTGCGAGTCCGCGTGCGACAGCATGCCTTGAGGTTAACCTTTTGGCAGCTCAGGCGGTGTCGAAGTCGTGAGTTGGCGCGGCGCCGGTATCCTCGCAGTTCGTGGAGGAAACGTATCGCCCGGACGGGGACAACTACACACACGGCCACTCCGAGTCGGTGCTTGCGAACCACAGGTGGCGTACTGCCGCGAACTCTGCGGCCTATCTCGTGGAGACCCTTCGCCCGGGGATGAGTCTCCTCGACGTGGGATGCGGTCCGGGGACGCTGACGGGTGACCTTGCGGCGGCGGTGGCTCCGGGGCGCACGGTCGGCATCGACAGGGAGAAGTCGGTTCTCGACGAGGCTGCGACAGCTGCCCCTTCAGTCGAGTTCAGGATCGGCGACGTCTACGACCTCGCCTTCGACGACGGCTCCTTCGACGTCGTGCACGCCCATCAGGTGCTCCAGCATTTGAGCCGCCCCCTCGAAGCGCTCATCGAGATGCGACGCGTCCTCAAAGCCGGCGGCACCCTAGCGCTGCGTGACGCCGTGTACGGGTCGTTCGCCTGGTACCCCGACGACGAACGGTTGGACCGCTGGAGGGCGGTTTACCGCTCGGTCTGCGAACGAAACGGTGCGGACTGCGACACGGGACGCCGGCTTCCTGCTCTCGTCCGCGCCGCCGGGTTTCGAGATCTCGACGTTTCAAGCTCCACCTGGACGATGTCTGATCAGGCGGCCAGGGACTTCTGGGGCCTCACATGGGCGCGGCGCTGCCGGGAGTCGGCGTTCGGGGCTCAGGCCGTCGACTTCGGGTTAGCAACGCGAAGCGACCTCGATCAGATGCATGACGCTTGGCAGGACTGGGCGCGCTCCCCTGACGGTGTGTTCGTGGTTGTTCATGTCGAGGTTCTCGCCCGGCCGTAGATAATGAGCGACCGATTCGACATCGTCGTCGTCGGCGCCGGGCCGGCGGGTTGCGCGGCGGCGATCACCGCCGCCAAAGCAGGGCGACGCGTGGCCGTGATCGACAAGGCTACGTTTCCGCGAGACAAGTGCTGCGGCGACGGTCTGACCGCCGGAGCGCTGCGGGCGCTCGAAAGGCTCGGCCTGGACCCGGTAGACGTGAAATCGTGGCAGCCGGCGCGCCACGCGGTGCTCGACGCGCCCGGGATGGACCCTCTCGGGCTTGCGTTGCCCCAAGACGGCCTGTTCGCCGTGACTGCTCGTCGCTACGACCTCGACTCTGCGCTCGTCGACCTCGCTCGCAGCTACGGCGCCACGGTCCTCGAGGGTCAGTCCGTCAGAACCGTCAGGTCGTGTCTCGGCGGCACAGCCGTCGAAGTCGAAAGCGCATCCGCGGTGTCAGGGGCGGTCGGGGCATCCGGGGCGTCACGGGCATCCGGGTTCAAGCTGACCGCCTCCTACGTGATCGCCTCCGACGGGGCGTGGTCGCCGGTGCGCAAGCTCCTCGGTCTCGCGGAGCCGGGCTACCTGGGAGAGTGGCAGGCCGGCCGAGAGTACGTCGCCGACGCCGGACCTTTGTCCCGGGATCTCTGGGTGTTCTTCGAGGCGGACATGCTGCCGGGTTACGCGTGGTCTTTTCCCCTGCCCGACGGCACGGTCAACGTCGGCTACGGAGTTCTGCGCCCCTCCCGCTCGGCGTCGGCGTCGGCTTGGCCGTCACCGTCACCTGGCCGAAGCGGGCAGGGCGCGCTTCGCGGGCAGCAAATCAACTGGGCCGAAAGGCCGCGGATCGCAGCCGTGCTCGGGCCCGCCGCCCGGCCTACCGGCCCGTGGAAATCCTGGCCCATACCGGCAAGACTCGGCGGAACACCACTCGCCGGGTTGGAAGGCAGGGTCCTGTTCTGCGGTGACGCCGCCGGGGCGTGCGATCCGATGACAGGTGAAGGCATAGCGCAGGCCCTCGAAACCGCTTCGATGGCTGTCGGCTGCATGCTTCACGCGGGGCCGTCGCGACCGGATGTGGCAGCCCGGCGCTACAAGCGCCGCGTCCGCCTCGGAATGCAGGTCGACCACGTGCTTTCACGCGTCTGTTCGGAGGTTCTCACACACCCGCACGGGCCGGCCAAGGCGCTGTCGATGGTCCCTCGCAGACCGTCAAGTACTGGTCGATTCGCTCGCTGGATGTTCGAGGACTACCCGAGGGCGATCTTCCTTACGCCGCAGCGCTGGAAGCCGGGGACGCTCGGCCGGCCGGGAGCTTTTCGGCACTGATGTCGGTTTGGACCGCTGCACGCTACACGGCTACCGTATCCGCTTGTGTCTGAAATAGGTTTCGATGGAAAGGTCGCGATAGTAACTGGTGCCGGTGGAGGCCTCGGGCGCGAGCACGCCCTGCTTCTCGCCGCCCGAGGTGCGAGGGTGCTGGTCAATGACGTGGGTGGATCCGTCAATGGCGAGGGCTCCGACAAGGGACCTGCCGACCACGTCGTTGCGGAGATCGTCGGTGCCGGCGGTGAGGCTGTTGCTGACAGTCACAGTGTCGCGACCGCTGAAGGAGGCGCGGCGATCGTAGAGCATGCCGTCGAGGCGTTCGGACGAGTCGATATCGTCGTCAACAATGCTGGCATCCTGCGCGACAAAACTTTTCATAATCTGACACCCGAGCTGCTGGAACCAGTACTCGACGTGCACCTCAAAGGTGCGTTCTTCGTGACGCAGCCGGCCTGGGTGAAGATGCGCGAGCAAGGCTACGGAAGGGTCATCAGCACGACATCGCAATCCGGGGTTCTCGGCAACTTCGGCCAGGCGAACTACGGGGCGGCGAAGATGGGCCTCGTAGGCTTCACCCGGGTGCTGGCACAAGAAGGCGCCAAGTACAACATCAAGGTCAACGCCATCGCACCACTCGCAAGGACGCGAATGACCGAGGACCTCATGGGAGACGCCGTGAAGAAGCTTCGCCCCGAACTGGTCTCACCGGTCGTGGCGTGGCTTGCAAGCGAGGAGTGCTCCGTCACCGGAGAGGTGTTCACTGTCGCAGCGGGGCGCGTCGGGAGGTTCTTCGTGGGAATGACGGCCGGCTACTTCAATCCGGCGCTCAGCGTCGAGGACGTGCGCGACCACCTCGACGAGATCCGAGACGAGACCGGATACCTCGTGCCGGCAAACGCCGGCGAGGAGACGAAGTTCCTCTTCGACATGGTTTCCAGCTTCGAGGCGGGGTAAGAGACCAGGGGTCGCGGTTGACCGCTGGATGCTCCGGCGTCGGGGGATTGGATTGTGCGTTCGCCACGGCTGCCCAGCGCTACGCGAGCTCCAGCACGCCAACGTCGCTCCGGTCGACCTCGCCCAGGCCGCGCTTGCGCCAGGGACGGCGGTATTCACCCACTACACGAAGGTCGTCGAGCCGACCGGCGAGACAATGGCGGTGCGAAGCGCGCTGCCGCTCACGTCGCCCGAGATCCTCGGTCGGATAGGCCCACCGGGGTCGGTCCAGCCGGAGCTGGCCCGATGAGCTCGGCCGCCTACGAGGTACGTAACGGCAAGGCATGTTACGCGGGCCGCACCCTGGCCGAGTGGATGCCGGATGTGGTGGAAACGATTGTGGCAACCTGTGACCCCGAGCAGGTGCTCCTCTTCGGCTCCGTCGCCCGTGGCGATGACGGCCCGGATTTGGACATCGACTTGATGGTGGTGCTCTCCTCCATCGACTACACCAAGCGCCACGATCTCGAGGCTTCGCTGCGGCACGTAACTCCGGCACTGCTGGCACTCCAGATCTCGTGACCGACAGACGCGAGTGCCGGCGCAGACGCGATGTCATCGCCTCGACGCACTACTGGGCCGCTTCGGGAAGGGCGGGTCGTGGATGCCAGAGCTGCCTGACGACATCTACAGCGAGGCCCGCCGCTGGCTCGGGAACGTCGAGGATGACCTCCATGCGATGCGTGCCGTTGCCCGGGACCGCGAGTCCCCCGCTCGCATGGCGTGCTTTCTCGCACACCTGGTCGTCGAGACGGCGCTGAAGGCCACCCTCATCGACGCAGGCGTGCCGTTCAAAAATACCCACGACCTCGTCGCGCTGCACGACTCGTGCGTTGAGTTGGGGCACCTTGTCGGCCTCGACCGGAAGCTGTTGGCGTGGTGCAACCCGTGGGCGGTCGGCGGGTGCTATGCGGATGACCTCGCCGATGCAGACGTCGAACTTACGAACCGTTTGGCGGGGCTCGCCGAGCAAGTGGTGGCCGACGTGCAACGAGAGCTAGGAGCAGAGAGTGGTCGCCAGTAACCACTTCCCCACTCCAGCTTGGCCGACGTCGATGACCACGACCGGGTGAGGTCGAAGCGCGACATCCCTATCTACAAGACCCTTAAAGCGGAAGGGGCATTAGGCGCCTGCGCTGAACACGTCGCTCAGCACGGACGGAACTGCGACGTCAAGCTGATCGAAGGTGGCGCTCGTCGGGTCGCGGTCCGGCCTCCAGCGCAGGAATCTAGCTGTGTGGCGAAGCCGGCCGCCTTGAAGCTGCTCGAACTCCGCCTCGACGACCAGATCAGGTCGTAGCGCCTCGAAGCTCGTGTCCTTGCCGGCGTTCCATCTGCTCGCCGGCGCGGCCGGACGCGAACTTCCCCCTTGGCCTCCTTCGCTGACCGAACGGTCGTCAGATCCGCCGAGAACCCACTGATGGCGCCCCGGGTTCGTGTACGGCGCCAGGAAGGCCACCAGACTGCGACGCTGTGTGACGGGGAACGATCCGATCACTCCTACTGGCCGCAGGTTGTCCCCGTCGTAAAGGCCGAGCATCAACGAACCCACCATCGACGTGTCGGCTCGGTACCAACGAAAACCCCCCACGACGAAGTCACCGCTGCGGCGGTGCTTCACCTTGATCATCGCCCGCTTGGAGGGAAGGTACTTGAGCGTCGCGGCTTTCGCTACCACACCATCGAGACCGGCGCCTTCGAAGCGGACGAACCAGTCGCGCGCCACGGCCGGGTCGTTTGTCGTCGGGGTGACCTTGACCGACTCAGCCCGCCCCCCTGCGACCTCCTCTAGCGCCCGGCGCCGGTCAGCGAACGGCCTGCCGGTCACGTCGGTGTCGCCCAAAGCCAGTACGTCGAAGCACACGAAACTACCAGGGCAGGTCCGGGCGAGCATTTCCACCCTCGAGCGAGCCGGATGGATGCGCTCGGAGAGCGCGTCGAAGTCCAGGCCGTCCTGCCCCGCTACCACGATCTCCCCGTCAATGACGCAGCGCTCGGCGACGTGGTCCCTGATAGCCGAGACGACCTCCGGGAAGTAGCGGGTGAGGGATCTACAGTTGCGGCTTTGCAACTCGACCTCTCCCCCGTCTCGAAAGACGATGCAACGAAAGCCGTCCCACTTCGGCTCGAACACGAACTGCTCGCCGTGCGTTGCCTGTTCGAGCTGGTCCCATGTCATTGCTTTCGCGAGCATGGGTTCTACGGGAGGCATGACGGGCAGGTCCATGACGACACAGGCTAGGTGTTTACGAGCGTGGGTGGCCGGGAGCGAAGGTGCTAGCTGTTGACGACACAAGCTACGGTAACCGCCGTTACCAGACGAGCGCGTGGGAGTCGGCTACAAGCCTCTCAACAGTCCGAAGTCGGTCCCCGCCGCCTCACTCGCTGCGCTCAAAGTCCTCCCAGCTCGGCTCTGGGAACCCCTTCAGGGAGCCGCGAAACCCGGGTGCCCCCGTTGCCGCCTCGGCCGGGCCGACGCGCAGATGGGAACTTGGACGAACTCCCAGTTACTCGTCGGGGTGACCTTGACCGACGCTGCCGGTCACGTCGACGTCGCCCAAAGCCGGTACGTTGAAGCCCACGAAACTACCAGGCAGGTCCGGGCGAGCATTTCCACCCTCGAGCCAGCCGGATGGATGCGCTCGGAGAGCGCGTCGAAGTCCAGGCCGTCCGGCCCCGCGACCACGATCTCCCAGTCAATGACGCTGCGCTCTGCGACGTGGTCCCTGATAGCCGAGACGATCGAAGTCCTGTTCTCGCACATTCTCCGCTGCATCGCCTTTTTGGCTCACCTTCGCCGATTTCCGCTTCGCAGAGAGTTCGCATTTCTCACGAGTTGAGCCACGAAGCCTGACGTTTCGGTTTGGTGATCGGCCGCTGTGATCGACGATCCGCACCATTTTCAGAAGTAATTTCGTACTCTGCCTCGGAAATCGACGTACACGACTCGCTGCGGAGAGTGCGACTGGAACGAATCGGGTTATTCCCCTCAGTTCGAAGCAAGCGGCCTATAGGAGCTTGATCTTTAGAGTTGCTGCCATACCGTCGAAAATTCCGAATGTGGATCGTCTCGTGCGCGCGTCAAGTTGGGCATGGTGGTCTGCGCTTTGTGCCCTGCTCGTAACCGCCGGCATCGTAGGGGGTCCAACCACCGCCCAGATCGCGGATCTCGTAGTCACGCTCCTGTCGGTCGCAAGCTTGTATGTCGGGATTCGCGCTAATCAGCCTCTACATCCTGTTACCTGGCGTCTCCTCACGGGCGCTGTCGGGCTATTTTTCCTGGCGGATGTCTTGACTAAGGTCGAACCGCTGTTGAGCGGCGGTCCGTTACCATATCCGTCGTTCGTGGACGGAGCGAACGCGCTTGGTTATCTCGTCTGTTTGGTAGCTGGCGTGACAGTCGTGCGGAGACGCTCAAGGCGTTCCGACCCAACGAGTCTGGTCGATGCGGGCATCGTGACAGGCGGTATAGCTGCACTATCATGGGCTTTTGTAATCGTTCCGGACCTACAGGATCCGAGTTCGTCTCTTGCCGGCCGGGGGACGAACGTCTTCTTCGATGTCTTGTCGATGGTCTTGATAACCGTCGTAGTCCGACTGGCCTTCGGGCCGGGGATCCGTAATGGCAGTTGGTACTGGTTGGCATCCGCCGTCGCCAGTGCCCTGATTTCTGATCTTCTGCTGGCAGTCTGGAGCGAGTCCGCCAGCAGTCGCCTGCTAGTAACGCTAAGCAACAGCTTGGCCGCCTGGGCCTGCGCAAGCTTGGCGGCTGCATCCTTACATCCGGGCATGGGTCAGCTGACCGAGAGTGTGACCGAGAAGGTAGCGCCTATGAGCGCGGGCCGACTCACAATGATGATCGCTTCCTCGCTAGTAGCGCCGGCGATCCTCTTGACCGACGCTGGCGCAAGATCCTTCATCTTTACTCTGGGCGTGCTTCTGGCTTGGGCCGCCATCTGCGCTCTGATAGTCCTTAGAATGGCCGGGCTTGTCAGGGTGCGGGAACGAATGGCTAGCGCAGAGTCAATCGTTCGCCAAGCGAGCACTGACATGGTCACAGCCATGACTCGTGAACACGTATGTGCTGTAGCTGGACAGGCTGCGCGTACGCTACTTGCCTCGGCAGGGGTTGCAGGCTCGGTATCCATAGGCTTCGTTCGAGGTCAGGAAATCAAGTTTGTGACCGGGGATGTTGACAGCGACTGCAGCCTCAACACGTTTGCCTCTCGATCCCCGATACTGCTCGAAGCGGTGGCGTCTGCTACCAACGCCGAACTTCTAGACCCGGATGTCAACACGTTCCCTGAGCAGCTCTGCGCTCCTTGGGTCGGTCTCTTTCCGATGAGCACACGCATGCTGACCAGAGGTATTCTGGTTGTATGCGCCGACCGGTCGCCTCCGGCGCCTATTGTTTCAGGATGTGATTCACTGGCTCACCTGATGGCGCTGACGATTGACGCTCTCGCCGGAATGGCGATTAAACACCAGAAGGCCGCCGAACGCCGCTTCCAACAACTGTTCACACACTCGGCCGATATCGTTGCGGTTTTGGGCCACGAGAGAAATCCTGGTTTCGTGTCTCCGTCCGCCGAGCGTCTTTTGTGTCTTAGCTCTACCCAGTTGAAGAGGCTCGACCTGCGCCAGTTGGTGCACCCAGACGACGTAGTGTCCTACGATCAACTCGTTCGCAGCGCGGAGCTCCACGGCGGCCATCCGGTCGAGATACGGCTCGGGGCTAGTGACGGAGGTTGGAAGTGGTTTGATGTAGTCGCTCGAAACCTTAGCGCCGTACCCGAAATTGAAAGTGTCGTCGTGACCGCCCGCGATATCACTGACCGAAAGGATGCTGACGAGCGCCTGGCGACAAGTGAACGCCGATTCCGGTCCCTTGTGCAAAACTCGAGTGACATAATCGGCACTGTCGGTGTTCATGGCGAAATTGTCTGGATCGGCGAGTCTGTCCGCAGCCTTCTAGGCTTCGCGCCTGATGAGATTATCGGCCGACCGATGCTATCCTTGGTCAAGGCGGATTCCCGCAAAACGTTGCGCACTGCGCTAGATCAGTTGAACGCCTGCGGCGAAACCGTGGCTCACGCTCAGGTCACGATAGTTTCCCAGGCGGGGGACTCTCGTATTTTTGCCTTGACCCTTACCGACAGACGAGCCGACAGGGCGGTTGGCCACATCGTTGTGAATGCTCGGGACGTTACCGACGAGATGACTCTCCAAGAGGACCTCCGCTACCAGGCACTGCACGACGACCTCACAGGCCTCCCGAACCGAGTTCTACTGCGCGACCGAGTCAAGTCAGCATTGGATAGCCGCCAAACCAACGGCAACTTGATCGCTGTCCTTTTCATTGACGTCGACGATTTCAAAACTGTAAACGACAGTCTCGGGCATGCCGTCGGGGACGAACTTTTGCGCCAGGCGGCGGAACGACTGCGGACCTGGTGTCGCAAGGGGGACACCCCCGGGCGTCTTGGTGGTGACGAGTTCGCAGTTCTGGTCGAATCGGCGTCTAGCGAACAGGAGGTCTTGCGGATCTGCGAACGGCTACGCGACGCGTTTCGAATGCCGTTCAAGGTCGGCCGGCGTCGTCTGACGGTAGCAGCCAGTGTCGGTGTAGCTCTGTCCAACACGCCGGATCTGCTCACGCCCGACGACATGCTGCGTAACGCCGATGCAGCCATGTACGTAGCTAAGAGCCGCGGCAAGGACAGGATTGAGGTCTACGAGCCCTCCATGCATCTACACGCATTCGACCGCCTCGAGCTAAAGGAGGACCTCGTCGGAGCGGTAGCCCGTCAAGAGTTACGCCTCTATTACCAGCCATTGGTCGACTTAGCTACGGGTCGCACAGCGGGATACGAGGCTCTCGCGCGCTGGCAGCACCCGACACGAGGTTTGCTACCCCCTATGTCGTTCATTCCTCTAGCCGAGGAGACCGCCTCGGTCTTCGGCATCGGGTGGTGGGCAATCGAGACCGCCGTCTTGCAGCTCCAGCAATGGCGCAGTGAAGGCCGAGACGTTACGGTGGCGGTCAACCTCTCAGCGCGCCAATTAGAAAATGCGGAGATCGTCGTCGACGTAGCTTCCCTTCTAACTTCGACGGGCATAACGCCATCGTGTCTGACAATCGAGCTCACTGAAAGTGCCGTGGTGGGGCCGGCGGCCGTGCTCCGACTCGAGGCGCTCCGCGCCCTTGGAATCGGGATCGCAGCCGACGACTTCGGTGCAGGCGTGGCGTCCTATGCGTCGCTGCAGCAGCTGCCTTTCACGTCCGTCAAGATTGACAAGAGTCTGATCGATGGACTCTCGAATCTAGGTAGAGCCGCAACCCAGGTCCGCTCGATCATCGAGATGGCTCACGATAGCGACCTGGTGGTGGTCGCCGAGGGCATCGAACACCAGACCCAAGCAACCATCCTTGCGGAGTTAGGCTGCGACTTTGGGCAGGGCTACCTCTTTGGCCGACCGGCTCCCCCCGAAAGGACCGGCGATGCTGACCTCAGCCGGTTCGTGGCGCACCAATCCACCGCTGGCTAACCCGTCCGAGGTATCGTTGGCTCGGCGTGGCCCGGGAATGTGAGTGATCGGCCACAAAACGGAGCCAGATGACATGAGCAGTTCAACTGAGGACAGTCTCATCAGCCGCTGGAAAGCTGACGACCTCCGCAGCTTGTGGTTGCACCAGATAGAGCGAGGCGACGACGGGCGGGTCGTCAGCTTCTGGTCGCGGAGCGAACGGCATCTGAGCCCCGTGAGCCAGCACGTCTACCTGAGGCAGGCCTTGACGCTCGCTGACCTGCTGGCCGAATCCGGAGTCCGGCCCGGCGCTCCAGCGGTTATCGACTGCGCCGCGCCGCGTTCCACTTTACTAGCCTACGTGGCAACCGTGCTCAGCGGCGGGGTCCCACTCATAACCCCTGTCCATCTGGCATCCAAAGCTCTGACGAGCGACCGAGCTGGCGAGCTGGCGGCCTCGGTGGGAGCAACGTGTGTCGTCACCGACCGGACCCGACCGCCGCACGAGCCTGAAAGGCCGTCTCTCCCCATTCCAGCACGGGTCAGGATCGACCCGCTCGGTATCGAGGCTGCTAGGGCGATCCCTAGCTCCGTTGCGCCCGCCGGCCAACCCAGCGAGGTCGTGCATCTCCAACTCACGAGTGGATCGACAGCGTCCCCAAAGGCGACGGCCGTCACGCACGGCAACGTCTTGGCGAACTGCGGAGCTCTCAGCCAGATGAGAGAGATGTCAAGCGAGGACGCGATTGTGTCGTGGCTACCGCTTTATCACGACATGGGGCTGGTCGGAATGGCACTCCTGAGCCTGTTGCAGGGAACGGACCTGCACCTGCTCAGCCCGTTCGATTTCTTATCCCACCCTGGTGACTGGCTGAGCAGCATCAGCACCACCGGGGCGGCAGTGACATCCAGCCCGACGTTCGGATACCGTTTGGCCGCCATCCGAACGTCTGACGCCGAGCGCGAAGGACTCGACCTG
>JAKBBS010000337.1 GCA_021808425.1 Actinomycetes bacterium | reverse complement strand
GGGCGCGGAGGGATTCGAACCCTCACGCCGCGAGGCCGCAGGGTTTAAGCCCGCTGTGTCTGCCATTCCACCACGCGCCCACGCTCACAGTCTGTCAGGCCCAGTAGCCTCGGGGCATGCTGGCGGTGCTGTGCGCCTTGGGGAGCGCCCTCATGTACGCGTTGGCATCGGTGCTGCAGCACCGCGGGGGGGTCGACCAGCCGGCCGAGCAGTCGATGAAACTCGGCCTACTCGTGCGCCTGGCACGAAACCGGATCTGGCTCGGGGGTGTCGCATGCGACGTTGCAGGATACGTGCTGCAGTTCGTTGCTCTTGGCCACGGGCCGATCGTCGTAGTCCAGACCCTGCTGGTCACTGGTCTCCTCTTCGCGTTGCCGGTCGGCGCTGCGTGGAGTGGGCGCCGCCTCACGTCCTCCGACTGGCTTGCGGCGATCGCGGTTGTTGTCGGCCTCGCCGTGTTCCTCGCCGTTGCGGCCCCGGCAGCTGGCCGTCCCGGGACCCGGCCGGGGACGTGGGTTGCGCTGCTTTCGGCGGTAACCATCGTGACTGCACTACTGGTCGCCTGGGGCCAGGGTCCTGCGTCACGCCGCCGAGCGGTGGCACTCGGAGCGGCGGCGGGTCTCGTCTATGGCGCTGCGGCCGCGCTGACCAAGACGACAGCGCACATCTTCGATCGGGGACTGTTCGGGGTGGTGGCGCACTGGCAGCTTTACGCTCTGATTGTCATAGCTGTCGGGGGGATGCTGCTTGCGCAGAGCGCCTTTCAGGCGGGGGCGCTCGACCTATCTCTGCCGGCCATTACCGTCGTCGACCCGGTGGTCAGCATCCTGATCGGGATATTTGCATTCCACGAGTCGATCGCCACGGAAGTCTGGGCGCTGAGTGTAGAGAGCCTCTCACTGGTGCTGATGATCGTCGGCGTCGTAGCACTCGCACGCAGCGAAGGTTTGGTGGCCGGAGGGGTACGATGAGAAGGGCTATGCGAGCTTCAGACTCCGACCGGCGCAGAACAGTCGAAGAGCTTGGACGTCACTTCGCCGCCGGGAGGATCGACACCGACGATTACACGAGGCGGATCGAATCGGCCCTCGTAGCGTCCGACTTGGAGGACCTTGACGAGCTGCGCGCGGATCTGCCGATGATGCGGGTGGCTGCACCCGAGGTGTCGCGCTCCCGCGAAATCAGCGAACAGCAGGCCTCGCTCGGCGCGTACGCCGCCGCTCTCGTCGGGATCCTAGCGGTCGTGACCGTCGCAATCGGTCTGTTCGGCTCGTGGGGCTGGTCTCTCGCCCTCCTAGCCGGCTGGCTGCTGGGTGTCGGCGAAGCAACCTTCTTCGTGTTGTCCCGGACCCGGCGCTGAAAATGCGCGCTGGGGCGCTCAGGCAGACTCAGCCTCCCGTGACGAGGACCACTTTGCCGAGCTTGCCGCCGGCGGCGAACCGCTCGTAAGCCGAGGCGGCGTCTTCGAGGGGGAAGGTGTCGCAAACGGGCACTGAGACAGCGCCGCCCGAGAGCAGCGGGAGGACGTTCGCCTCGATGAGCCGGGCGGCCATAGCCTTCGCCTCCAGTGGCCTGGCGCGAAGCGTTGAGCCGTGGATCCTGGCTCTTTTTCCCATGAGGATTCGTAAGTCCACGTCGGCGGTACTGCCTGCGCCGACACCGATCACCGCGATGCGCCCCCCGACCGCCAGCGCACCGAGATCCACGCCGATGTTGGGTCCGCCGACTAGCTCCAACACGACGTCGTAGGGGCCGTGCGAGGCAACCTCGTCGGGGGCCACCGCGACCGCCCCCATCGCCGCTACGGCGTCGCGCCGGGCCGGGTCCCTGACCGATGCGATCACCGACGCCCCGGCAGCCTTGCCCAACTGGACTCCTGCCGTTCCTACCCCACCGGCGGCCCCCTGCACGAGCAGGCGTTCACCCATGACCAGACCGGCCTGGCTGAAAAGCGCGTCGTGGGCGGTCGTGAAAACCTCGGGGAATCCGCCTGCTTCAGCCCAACCGAGGCCGGCCGGAACGGGCATCGCCTCGCGTTCGTGGACAACAGCGAGCTCCGCCTGGGCTCCGCCGCCGACTACCGCCATCACCGCATCGCCGAGGCGAAAACGAGTCGCCCCCGGTCCCAGCTCGACTACCTCCCCCGCGAGCTCGAGGCCCGGAATGTCGACCGGATAGCCAGGCGGAGGCGGGTAGTGGCCCCGGACCTGGATGAGATCCGCGCCGTTCAGCCCTGCCGCGCGCACCTTGACAAGGACCTGGCCGAGCCCCGGTACCGGGTCGGGGTGCTCGTGAACCTCTATGCGCCCGTCGCGGATCGTGGCCGCCTTCACGCCGCAGCACCATCGGCAAGCTCGGACAGCAGACTCATCGTCGCCTCCCGCTCGGCCGAATCCCCGAACAGCGGCAGGCTGAGCGACGTGGCGCCGATCTCGAAGAGCCGGAGAAGCTGCGAGCGAACCGTCGACTCGTCGCCGACGACCGCCACGTCTGCGGGCCCAGCCGCCCCTTCGATGTCGAGCATCGCCCGGTACGAGGGAAGATTGTTGTATAGAGCGAAAGCCTGAGCAGCCTTCGCTCGTGCCGCGTCGGGGTCGTCGGTCACCGAGACTGGGAGGCCGACCACAACCTGGGGGCGGGGCCGGCCCGCTCGGTCTGCGGCGGCGGTGATCTTTGGAACGATGTGGTTCTCGATTGTCTTCGGGCCGACCATCCATAGGGCGGTGCCGTCGGTCATCGAGCCCGCCAGGTCCAGCATTTGCGATCCGAGGGCGGCGACGACGACCGGGGGCGGGGTGGCTCCTGCAGGCTTCATAGGGGAAAAAGTGTGCGCGCTCAGCTCCACGCCGGTTACGTCAGCGCGGCCGTCGCGCAGGAGCGGCATCAAGATGTTGAGGTATTCGCGCATGTGACGGACCGGCTTGTCGAAGGAGATCCCGTACGCGCCTTCGATCACGACCTTGTGGGACAGCCCGATTCCGAGAGTCAAAGTTCCTTGCGTTGCTGCCTGGACCGTCAGTGCCTGCATCGCCATGACCATCGGATGGCGCGGGTACGTCGGCACGACTGCGGTTCCGAGACGCAGCCCCGGTACTTCTCGACCCACGACCGCCAGAGCTGTCAGCGCGTCGATGTCGGACATCTGGGGAACCCAGAAATCCAATCCCGCCTCGTGGGCGGTTC
>JAKBBS010000063.1 GCA_021808425.1 Actinomycetes bacterium | reverse complement strand
TCGGACCTTCGGGGATGATGGACGGCCAAGTCGGCGCGATCCGCAAGGCGCTGGACGACAGCGGCTTTCCCGACGTCGGGATCCTCGCCTACGCGGCGAAGTACGCCTCGGCGCTCTACGGGCCGTTTCGCGACGCTGTAGACGTGCAGATAGCCGGCGGTGGTGACCGCAGAGGCTACCAGCAGGATCCGGCGAACCGCCGTGAGGCGATCCGGGAAGTGCAACTCGACATAGACGAGGGTGCAGACATCGTGATGGTCAAGCCTGCGCTGTCGTATCTCGACGTGATTGGCGAAGTGAGGCGGCGATTCGACGTGCCGGTGGCCGCCTACCACGTGAGCGGCGAGTACTCGATGGTCAAGGCTGCGGCCGAGCGCGGCTGGATCGACGGACATGCAGTCGCGTTGGAGCAGACGTTGGCGATCAAGCGAGCCGGGGCGGACATGATCCTCACCTATTTTGCCGGCGAGCTGGCGGAGTCCCTCGGTGGCTGACGGGGATCGCTCGGCGGAACTGTTCGCCCGGGCGGCGAAAGTCATCCCCGGCGGCGTCAACTCGCCGGTGCGCGCCTTCAAATCCGTAGGCGGGACCCCCTATTTCGTCGAGCGGGCCGCAGGCGCCTACGTCTGGGATGTCGACGGTAACAAGTACATCGACTACGTGCAGTCCTACGGCGCGTCGATAGTCGGCCACGCGCACCCGAAGGTCGTCGAAGCGGTGACCGCCGCCGCCAGCCTCGGAACAAGCTTCGCGGCCCCCACCGAGCGGGAGGTGCTCCTCGCTGAAGCCATCTCCGGGCGCGTCTCCGGGGCCGAGATGGTCCGCCTCGTCAACAGCGGCACCGAGGCGACGATGTCGGCGCTGCGCGTCGCGCGCGCTGCCACGGGCCGTGACCGGGTGGTGGCGTTCGCCGGCTGCTACCACGGCCACAGCGACGGGCTCCTCGCAAGCGGCGGTTCGGGTGTCGCGACGCTCGGGCTTCCCGCATCAGCGGGGGTTACCTCGGCGGCGGTCGCGGACACGGTCATCGCCCGCTACAACTTGGTGCCGGCCCTCGACAAGCGTGTCGGCGCCGTCATAGTGGAGCCGGTGGCAGCGAACATGGGCCTCGTTTCTCCTCAACCCGGCTTCCTGGAAGGGTTGCGGGCCGAATGCGACCGCGTCGGGGCGCTGCTCATATTCGACGAGGTGATCACCGGCTTCCGCCTCGCCTACGGCGGGGCAACGGAGTTCACGGGCGTCACCCCGGACATGTGGTGCTTCGGGAAAGTCATCGGAGGCGGCCTGCCCCTGGCCGCGTTCGCCGGCCGGCGGGACCTGATGGAACAGTTGGCACCGGTCGGTGCGGTCTACCAGGCGGGCACCTTGTCAGGAAACCCCTTGGCGACCGCCGCAGGGCTCGCCGTGCTCGAACTTCTGGACCGGCAGAGCTACTCCGATCTCGCCGACCGGGTCCGCCGCTTCGCCGGCATGGTCGCCGGGGCTGCCGGGCCGGAAGTCCAGATACCGGTGGCCGGCCCGCTCATGGGCGTATTCTTCGGTGCAGAGACCGTGGTCGACTACGAAGGGTCCGGCCGCTCAGCTGCAAGCGGACGCTACGCCCCCATGATGCACGGCCTGCTCGAGCGGGGAGTGGCGATCGCTCCGGGAGCCTACGAAGTGATGTTCCCGAGCCTCGCCCACAGCGAATCGGACTTCGAGCGCACCGCGGAGGCGTTCGGGGTCGCGGCGGCGATTCGCTGACGGCGGTTCAAGCGGCGTCGGGCACCAGGCGGGCCAGCGTCGCGAGCGCCTTATAGGCGGCTTCGGCCGGGCCGACCTCGTCGGGTCGCAGGATGTTGGACATGATGCGCAGCACCCACTCCATGAGGCTCCGGCTGTGCATCCCGGTGCTCACGAGAGTCTTCATGATCTGAGGGTGTCCTATGACATGGACGAATGCTCTCGCGACCCTGTAGTACAGGTCGAACTCTTCGTGGAGGCGTTGCTCGTAGCCGCGAAGCGCCATACCGTCTCCGGACTCGAGCGCTGCCCCCACCGCTTCGGCTGCGTAGCGGCCTGATTCGTACGCGTACGCGATCCCCTCCCCGTTGAACGGGTTGATCGTGCCTCCCGCGTCGCCGGTGATCAGCCACGTCGGCCCGCTGCGTGGTCCGACCGACAGCCCCATCGGCAGTCTGCCGCCTGTCGGCGGACCGCAAGCCGTCTCAGGCCGGATCTCCCACGACGCCGGGGCGTACTCGGCGAAGCTCGCCAGCAGGTGCGTCGTGTTGACAGCTTTCCACTGGTTGAATGTGGACAGCAGCCCGACTCCGACGTTGATTCGTCCGTCGCCGACAGGGAAGATCCATCCGTAGCCGGGCAGCACGTTTCCCGCCTTGTCGCGGATGTCGAGCCAGCTGTCGATCCAAGGCTCGTCGTGGCGGGGGGATGTCCAGTACCCACGGATAGCCATTCCCAACGGGAATGTCCGGTTACGCGAAGTGCCAAGGCTACGCCCGAAGCGGGAGTTGGCGCCGTCGGCGACGACGGTGTAGCGCGCCCGGATCTCGGCATCAGCCCTACCAGGTTCGCCGGTCTTGCTGTGGACATGAGCGCCACGCAGGATCCCCCGCTCGAACAGGGCGCCCACCGCCTCTGTTCCGTCCCACACCGTGGCGCCCGCCTTCGTAGCCCTGTCGGCAACCATCGCATCGAGGTCTTTGCGGGTGATCACGTAGCCGTAGCCGGGCAGGTCGGGATGGGAAGGCCAGGCGAGCTCGAGGGTGCGCCCGAATCCGTGGGAGCGTAGGCCGCTATAGCGGTGACCGGACGTTGCAAGGTCGTCGGCGAGGCCCATGTCCTCCAACTGGCGGACCGATCGCGGGGTTAGCCCGTCGCCGCAGGTCTTCTCGCGTGGAAACGACTTGCGCTCGACGAGGACTACGTCGTGGCCGGCCCGGGCCAACCAGTACGCGCAAGAGGCCCCCGAGGGGCCGCCTCCGACGACGAGGACATCGCAGGTTCGCGACGACATTTCCCGAGGATCACTCACCCCTACGAGGCTACCGGACGTCTCGGAATATGCCTGTGTGTGGCAGCGGCCGCCTTCGGCTGGGGGTCTACTGCCGCTGCGGCGCTGGCACCGATTGGGCGCTCGTTCTCGCAGGCACTAGCATCCCATCCGTGGAGCAGTACCTTCCCATATTGCTATTGCTCGTCCTGGTAGCCCTGTTCTCCATAGGATCCGCTGCAGCGTCGAGAGTGCTGGGGCCGAGAAGGAGGCCTACGGCGGCGAAAGCAGGACCGTACGAGTCCGGCATCGTGCCGCGCTTTCGGGCAGCGTCGCGCTTCTCGGTGCGCTTCTACATGGTCGCCATGATCTTCATCATCTTCGACATCGAGGTGATATTCCTCTATCCGTGGGCGGTTATGTACCATCAGCTTTCGACGTTCGGCCTCGCGGAGATGGGGACGTTCGCCGCGGTTGTCTTCGTGGCGTTCGCGTACCTCGTGTCCAACGGGGCGCTTGACTGGGGACCCGGGGCCAAGCGCGGGGGACGTGCGCCGCTGGTGCTCGCCCGAAGCACCACCGCCTCCGTGCGTAGGGTGCGCCGCCCGGCGGAGCTCGCAGGAGGGGCGGAGCCGCGTCCGGTCGATTCCCCGGCCGCAGGGTCGGCGGAGCGTCCGGGTGCGCGTACCCCCGAGCCGGCGCAGACGGTCTGAGGAGACAGATGGGACTGGAGAATCTTCAACACAACTTCCTCACGGGGACACTCGAAGGCATGGTCAAATGGGCCCGGGCGTCGAGCTCGTGGGGCGCGAACTTCGGCCTCGCGTGCTGCGCCATCGAGATGATGGCCAGCGGCGCAGCGAACTTCGACCTAGCGCGCTTCGGCATGGAAGTGTTCCGGGCGTCCCCACGCCAGGCCGACGTCATGATCGTCGCCGGACGGGTGAGCCAGAAGATGGCCCCCGTGCTCCGCCAGGTTTACGACCAGATGGTCGAACCGAAATGGGTCATCTCGATGGGCGTGTGCGCGAGCACCGGTGGAATGTTCAACAACTACGCCATCGTCCAGGGGGTCGATCAGATCGTCCCCGTCGACGTGTACGCCCCGGGATGCCCTCCGGGACCCGAGACGCTCATCCACTCCATCGTGACCCTGCACGAGAAGATCCGGACCGGTGAGATCACCCGAAGGTCATCGGCGGAGCCGGGAGCGGGCATACATCTAAGCGAGGCCGACCCCCGCCTCGGCCTGCGGGTAAAGGTTTGATGGTCGAAGAGCAAGAAACGCCGGCTGTCCGCCTGCTCCACGGTTGCCCCCTAGACGAGACCTTGGGGGCGTTCGTCGTGCACTGCGAAAGAGACTCCTACCTCGAGCTATGTCGTAACCTGCGACACGACGGTTACGCGATGCCGGTGGGCGTCACCGGAGTGGACTACCTGACCCATCCAGGCAGGAGTCTCCCGCAAGGCGTCGACCCCGAACGCTTCGAGGTCGTGGTGGAGCTCTGCTCGCTGGTGGCCCGCAAGCGGATCCGGGTCAGATGCCAGGTCCCCGAGTCCGACCCGAGGATACCGTCGCTGTTCGACGTGTGGCCCGGCACCGAGGCCCATGAGCGCGAGACGTACGACCTGTACGGGATAACTTTTGACGGGCACCCCGACATGTCGCGCATCTTGATGCCCGACGACTGGGAAGGCCACCCGCTGCGAAAGGACTACTCGACCGGCGAGATACAGGTCCAGTTCAAAGAGGCTCGAAGATGACAGATCACGGTGTCGCCACCGAAGCAGAGCCTCCGACCTCGGCCGTCACGGGCGCCTCGGCGCCCCGCAAACTCAGCCTGGTCGACCGTCTTCTAGGGCGGGTCCCCGTCGGAAGCGAGCCGATCGAGGAGATCCTCACCGCCAAGACCAACGAGGGCACCCAGGAGCTAGAGCCGCGCTCCGCAACCACCGTCGCCGAGTACGGGCTCGAATCAGGATCACTCCTCGCCCTCGCCGAGGGGGTGAGCCTCGACCGCGGGGACATAGACGTGGACGTCCCCGAGGACGAAAGCATGATCTTGAACCTCGGACCGTCGCACCCGTCGACGCACGGGGTGCTGCGTGTGATGGTCGAGATCGACGGCGAGACCGTCCTTCGGACCAAGCCCGTGATCGGCTACCTGCACACCGGCATGGAGAAGACCGCCGAGGAGCTTATGTACCACCAGGGTTGCACGAACGTGACCCGGATGGACTACCTGTCGCCATTTTTCAACGAGCTCGGTTTCTGCCTGAGCGTCGAGAAGCTTCTCGGGCTGGAGATACCGCCCCGGGCGACTTGGATACGCATGCTCATGTGCGAGCTCAACCGGATCAGCTCGCATCTTCTCTGGCTCGCCACGAACGGGGCGGACATCGGGGCGCTCAACATGCTCGTCTACGGATGGCGCGAGCGCGAGATGGTCCTGGCGTTCTTCGAGAAAGTCACCGGCCTTCGGATGAACCACAACTACTTCCGCCCGGGCGGCGTCGCTGCGGACCTTCCCGACGGTTGGCGCGACGACGTCGCAGCGCTCTGCGAGGCGCTACCCCGCCGCATGGACGAATACGATCAGCTGCTCACAGGCCAGCCGATACTGCAGAACCGCCTTGTTGGGGTGGGCCCGCTTGACGCCGAGACAGCCATCAGCCTTGGCGTCACCGGTCCGCTGCTTCGCTCGACCGGCGTTGCGTGGGACCTCCGTCGAGACAACCCCTACCTCGCTTACGACCAGGTCGATTTCGACGTGATCGTCGGTACGAGCGGCGACTGCTGGGACCGCTACGCGATCCGGTTCAACGAGATACGCGAGTCAATCCATATTGTCAGCCAAATTGCCGAAAAAATGCCGCGCGGCGACTACCGCAGCCAAGACAAGAAGGTCACGCCCCCGCCGCGCAGCCGCATCGACGAGTCGATGGAAGCGTTGATCCACCACTTCAAGCTCTACACCGACGGCTTCAAGGTTCCGCCCGGCGACGCCTACGTGCCTGTCGAGAGCCCGCGAGGCGAGAGCGGCTGCTACATCGTCTCGGACGGATCGTCGCGGCCTTACAGGATGCACATGCGCTCGCCGAGCTTCTCCAACCTGCAAGCCATGGCGCCTATGGCGAGGGGGTCGCTCATCGCTGACACGATCGCCATCGTCTCGACGATCGACCCTGTGCTCGGGGACGTCGACAGATGACGCGGGTGTCCGGTTGCCTGAGGGGGACTCGGCCAGGAAAGGACCTAGCGTGGCGCGGCTGACCCCCGACAACGTCGTCAGGGCGCAGGAGCTCATCGCCCTTTACCCCGAGAAGCGCTCGGCTCTCATCCCGATACTGCACGTACTCCAAGAGCAGGACGGCTACCTTAGCGAGGACGGGATGGTGCACGTCGGGGAAATCGTCGGCCTCGAAGCAGTCGAGGTCAAAGGTACGGCTTCCTTTTACGACATGTTCCACTTCGAGCCTGTCGGCAAGTACCTAGTCGCGGTATGCACGAACATTGCTTGCATGCTCCAAGGCGCATACAGGCTGCTCGAGCACGCCGAAGAGGCTCTCGGGGTGGCGCCGGGCGGGACCACCCCCGACGGGATGTTCACTCTCGAAGACGCCGAATGCCTGGCCCTGTGCGGCAACGCCCCATGCCTAACCGTAAACTGGAGGTTCTTCGGCGACGTCGACCCTGAAGGCTTCGACGTGCTCGTCGAGGATCTGCGTGCGGGACGCCTCGACGGCGAGGTCCCACCGCACGGGACGCTCAGCCGGGTGCGCCGCCGTCAGGGACTCAGAGCCCTTCCCCCGGGCGGTCCGGGTCGTGACGAGGCCGCGTTAGCCGGTGAGGACGGTGCGGGCGACGGTGGTTCGGCGGCTAACGGGTCGGCATCCGGCGACGACATGGCAGCCGCCCATGTCGCCCCCGGCAGCGCTATCGATCTCTCGACGCGGCGCAGCACCGCCGCCACCGCCGTAGTCGACGCTGCACACCTGGGGTCCCCTAAGTGACCTACACGAAAGCCCCCCGGATCGTCACCCCCAGGCTGCACAACGAGCGGTCTTGGACGATCGGCTCGTATCTCGCGAACGGCGGCTACCAGGGTCTGCGGCGCGCTCTGACGATGACGCCCCAGGCGATCCACGACCAGGTGAACACCGCCAACATCCTTGGCCGAGGCGGCGCCGGTTTCGAGGCGGGACGCAAATGGGGGATGCTGCGCCAGTCCCAGCCCGTCTACCTGACCATCAACGGCGACGAGAGCGAGCCGGCGACCTTCAAGGACCACGCGCTGATCGAGGGCGATCCGCACCAGCTGATCGAAGGCGCTGTCATCTGCGCCTACGTCATAGGCGCCGCCCAGGTGTTCATCTTCGTAAGAGGCGAGTTCCCCCTCGCGATCGAGCGGCTGGAGGCAGCCCTGAACGAGGCGTACGACTACGGTGCGGTCGGGGCGAACATATTCGCCAGCAGCTTCTCGGTCGACGTCGTGGTGCACCCCGGCGCCGGTGCCTACATCTGCGGGGAGGAGACTGCGCTTCTCGAGAGCCTCGAAGGAAAGCGGGGCTACCCACGGATCAAACCGCCGTTCTTCCCGGCTGTGATGGGCCTCTACGGGGCGCCGACCATCGTCAACAACGTGGAGACAGTCTCCAACCTGCCGTGGGTGATCCAAAACGGGGGCGACAGCTTCGCCGCGCTTGGAGACGGGCGGTCAAAAGGAACGAAACTCCTCGCCCTGGCCGGTCACGTGAAACGGCCGGGCAACTACGAGCTGGAATGGGCGAAAGCGACATTCCGGGATCTCATATTCGACCCGGCGCTCGGTGGAGGAATCCGAGACGACAACGAGCTGAAGGCGATAATCCCCGGTGGGGTTTCGTCGCCGTGGATCGGACCCGAGCACCTAGACGTGTCACTGTCCAACGAGGCGATCGCGGGGATCGGCAGCATGGCGGGATCGGGATCTGTCATCCCGATGGACCACACCGCGTGCATGGTCCGCGCTGCGTGGAGGATCGTCAGGTTCTTCCACCGGGAGTCGTGCGGGCAGTGCACGCCATGTCGTGAAGGCGGCGGATGGTTGGAGAAAATCCTCGAACGGATCGAGATGGGCCAGGGCCGCGAAGCCGACCTGGACCTTCTGATGGACATTTGCGACAACATCTCCCCCGGAGTGACCTGGCCTCCTGCCCAGACGACGATCTGTGTCCTCGGGCCGTCCATGCCGCCGTCGATCGCCGCGGGAATGTCACGCTTCCGTGACGAATACCTGGCGCATATCCGTGAGGGGCGCTGCCCGTTCCCGCCCGACCGCCTACCACGGAGGCTGGCACGTGTCTGAGTCGAAGAGCAACACCGTGGACGCCGCTGGGCGCAGCGGCCCCAACGGCGACGCAGTAGCCGTGCGCCTGACCAAGCCTGCTTCGGTCACCGACAGCGCTGTCGGAACGGCCCCGCTCAAGCCGTCCGGCGACGCCGGGACCGTGAAGATCAACATCGACGGGCGTGCGGTCGAAGTAAGGGGCGGCCAGTGGATCATCGACGCCGCCGACGAGGCGGGCGTGTACATCCCCCGCTTCTGTTACCACCCGAGGATGAAGCCGGTCGGCATGTGCCGCATGTGCCTCGTCGAGGTCGACGGACCGAGAGGACCGTCCCTCATGCCCGCGTGTTTCAACCCCGTGAGCGACGGGATGACCATCCACACCAGAACTGACAAGGCGCTCAAAGCTCAAGAGGGTGTCCTCGAGTTCCTCCTCGTCAACCATCCCCTCGACTGCCCGGTTTGTGACAAGGGCGGCGAGTGCCCCCTGCAGGACCAGACCCTCGCCTACGGCCCGGGCGAGTCCCGCTTCGTCGAGGAGAAGCGCCACTGGGAGAAGCCGATAGCGATCTCAGAACTGGTGTACCTGGACCGTGAACGCTGCATCCAGTGCGGCCGCTGCGTCCGTTTCGCCGACGAGGTCGCCGGCGACCCGCTGATCGACTTTGCTGAGCGGGGCGACCGCACCGAGGTCGCTGTGTTCCCCGATGCGCCGTACTCGTCGTATTTCAGCGGGAACGTCGTGCAGATCTGCCCGGTCGGCGCGTTGACGTCGAAGCCATACCGATTCAAGGCGCGACCGTGGGACCTCGAGCAGGTCGAGACCACCTGCACGACGTGCTCTGTCGGTTGCCGGAGCGCGATCCAGGCGACGCAAGGCCAGGTAACGCGACTGATCGGAGTCGACTCGGACCCGGTCAACTGGGGATGGCTCTGCGACAAGGGCCGCTTCAGCTACCCGGACGCCTCGGACCGGGGACGTTTGAGCGTCCCGATGGTGCGTGAAGGCGACGAGCTGGTCGAGACGTCGTGGGCGGACGCCCTTGCCAAGGCTGCGGCGGGGATCTCTGCGGCGCTGCGCTCGGGCGGCGGAAGCTCGACCGGGATCATCGGCGGAGCGCACCTGCCCAACGAGGACGCATACCTTTGGGCCAAGCTTGCCCGGGTCGTGCTCGGCACGGACAACATCGACGCCCAGCTGGGCGACGGCCTGCCAGCACAGACGATCCTCGGCGTTAGGCGCTCCACGATCGACGAGGCGGCAAACGCTCCTTTGGTCATCACGATTGGCCCGGACATCAAAGACGAGCTGCCGGTTCTCTACCTCCGGCTGCGTCACGCTGTAAGGGAAGGTTCGACTCAGCTCGTCGAGATAACCCCAGCACCGACAGGACTCAGCCGCTATGCGGCCGAAACGGCCTTGTACACTCCGGGGCATCTAGCGGCTCTTGCTATTGCGATCACCTCCCGGGACGAGCCGGCCGGGCTGGTCGCAGGTGTCGACGCTGCGACGATCGAGTCGCTTCGAGCGCATATCGATCGCGCCCAGTCGACTGCCAGCGGGCCGGGGCCAGCCGTGGTTGTAATCGCCGGGCGACCGTCGCTTGCAGAGAGCGACGAGCAGGTCGCTGCAGCGTTGAAGGTCCTCGCCGGGATCCCTGGGGTTGCCTTTTTGTCCGCGCTGCGACGCGGGAACATCCACGGCGCGCTCGATTTGGGCATGGCCCCGGGCGTCTTGCCGGGGCGGGTGGCCTTGGAGCAGGGGCGCGACTTCTACGAGCACCACTGGGGTGCGCAGCTTCCGGGCGAGACGGGAATGGAAACCGCTTCGATGCTTGCGGCTGCGGCACGCGGCCGGATCGGGGCGCTCGTGCTTCTCGGCGCTGATCCCATCGCTGACTTCCCTGACGCCGACGTAGCCCTTCGGGGCCTGCTTGGCGCCCGTTTCGTCGTCGCCGTCGACACGCATCTGAACGATTCGGTTCGCAAGGCGGACGTCGTCCTGCCGGGCGCCCCGTGGAGCCAGAGACGGGGAACTTTCACCAATCTCGAGGGCCGGATCTCCTGGCTGGGACAGGTCGGGGAGCCGGGCAGTGCGTGGCCCGAGTGGATGATCGCGGCGGAGCTCGCTGCCCTTCTCGGAGGCGACCTCGGAGTTGCGAGCCTGGAGGACATCTGGGCTGAGATCGAGGCGCTGTCGCCTTTGCATCGGGGTGTGAGCCATCACGATGTGAGCGGCCTTTACGGCCGGGACGGGATCGTTGTTCCCTTGGCGGCGGCTGCCGGTGGAGCGACGGCGGGTGTCGGCGCTGCGGAGGACTCATCGTTGCGGGCGACGTCGCTCCGGCCGCTCGACCCGATGGCCGACCCGGGGATCGCGTCGGCGGAGCGCCACAAGGTTCCGTCGAGCTCTATCTACGTAAGGCGTCCCGGTGCCCTGAGCGGTACCTGTCATGGTGAGGGTGCGACCCATGGTGGGGCTGACGAGGCACCGCCGGTACCCCCGCTGCTCTATACGCCGGGCGTCGCGATGGGATCGCCCGTGAACGCGTCGATGCCGACTGGTGACAGTAACAATGACAGTGATGGACGCCTGGTGCTGGTGAGCCGGCGGCGGATGTGGGATGCAGGCACCGCAGTTCAGTCGTCAACCCACCTCGCCGGTCTGGCCGCTCCCGCGACAGTGACAGTCAACCCGGCGGAGCTCGCCGAGATCGGCGTCGGCGTAGGAGAAGAAGTCGTAGTCACCTCGCGCAAAGGTTCCATGACAGTTACTGCTGGCGCAGACCCGGCGCTTCCGCTCGGGGTCGCCGTCATACCCTGGAACCTCCCCGGGAGCCAGGTCGGTGTGCTGATCGACTCGGCGGAGAACGTGACCGTTGTTGGATTGAGCCCGGGAGGTGCAAAATGACAGGGGACCCGCTGTTCGTCCACGGGCTCAACCTCGCCGTTTGGGTGATAATCGTCGTCAAGGTCGTCGCCGTGTTCGCGATCGTCCTCCTCTCGGTGCTCTTCATGATCATGTACGAGCGCAAGGTGATCGCACGCCTCGGCGTTCGCTACGGTCCGAACCGGGCCGGCCCGAACGGCTGGCTCCAATCACTCGCCGACGGGACGAAGCTCCTCTTCAAAGAGGCCTTCACCCCCAAAGGCGCCGACAAGGTGGTCTACAAGATCGCCCCGTATCTCATGCTCTTGCCGGCGCTAATCGCTTTCGCGATTGTCCCGCTCGGCGGTCAAATAACCATCGCCCACCACACGACCGAGTTGCAGCTTGCGGACCCGCAGTGGGGGATCCTTTTCCTTCTCATGACCTCCGGCGTGGCCGTCTACGGAGTGATGTTGGCGGGATGGGCGTCGGGGTCTAAGTACCCGCTGCTCGGCTCGGTGCGTGCAAGCGCGCAGATGGTGTCGTATGAGGCCGTGCTCGGCCTCACGACCGCGACCGTCGTCTTGGTCACCGGCTCACTGCACACGAGCTCGATCGTCGCAGCCCAACACGGCGGGTTTCTCTATCACTGGAATGTGATACACACAGCGGTCGTACCTTTTATCCTCTTCTCGGTGGCGATCACCGCAGAGATGACCAGGGCGCCGTTCGACCTGGTCGAAGCCGAGGAGGAGATTTCCGGCGGCTACAACCTCGAGTACTCGTCGGTCGACTTCGCCTGGTTCTACCTTGCAGAATACGCAGCGCTGATAACCAACTCGGCGATCATCATCACGCTGTGGCTCGGCGGCCCGGACGGCCCGCGCATCGCTGGGCATTCGATCGGGCCGGTGTGGTTCATCATCAAAGAGCTGGTGGTGCTCTACATCTTCGTATGGATCCGGGCAACCCTTCCACGGCTGCGTTACGACCAGCTGATGGATCTCGGGTGGAAAAAGATGATCCCAGCTGCTTTGGCGATGCTCATGATCATCGCTGGCTTCCAGGCGACCTCCACGAGCTCCGGCTCGGGTATCGGCCATTACCTCGCCGACCGCAAATGGGGTTTCATAGCGATCGTAGCGAGCGTCGCGTTGTACCTGCTCCTCACACGCGCCATCGAGGTCGGCAAGACCAGCAGCGAGATCGAAGGGACCCAGCGAAGCGAATCCATGACAGGCAGACAGCTATGAGCCGCCTCTCCGACATGGTGCCCCGCCAGCTGCGGGGGTTCGTGGTCACCGGCAAGCTGCCCTTCAAGCCGAAGGTCACGACCCAGTATCCGGAGGAGAAGCGCCCGAAACCCGAGCGTTTCCATGGTCGCCACGTACTCAATCGCTACGAGGATGGCATGGAGAAGTGCATCGGCTGCGAGCTATGCGCCGGCGTCTGCCCGGCCAAGTGCATCTACGTGAGGGGGGCAGACAACCCGCCTGACGCCCCGGTGTCGCCTGGGGAGCGCTACGGGTTCGTCTACGAGATCAACTTCCTGCGTTGCATCCACTGTGACCTGTGCGTCGAAGCGTGCCCCACCGAAGCGATCACCGAGTCGAAGCTCTTCGAGTTCTCCTTTGTCAACCGTGCTGACGCCATCTACACGAAGTCCGAACTTCTCGTAGACGACGACGGCCGCCCCCAGCAGCTGCCCTGGGAGGACTGGAAACCCGGCGACGACGAGAACACCTCCGCTTGGGTCAGAGCCACCTCCCCGCTTGGCGCGGCTTCTCTAGAGGGCCAGGCGCTGTGGTCCGGTGAGCTCGGCTACGGGGTGCGACCCGCCCAGAGAGGCCAGAGCGACCCGACGTCCGCCGACTACGCCGCCGACACGGACATCTCGCTGCGCGAAAGCCTCTCCGGTGCGCTTCGCGGCATCGGAGTCGACGACAAAAGACCGAACCGGGGTGAGGAGTGATGCTGGCTTCGCTTCAAAGCGTTCTCCTCGCCGACACGTCGGCCCAGGCCCTGGCGCACGCATCGGCATGGGCGGTCTTCCTCGTCGGCGCGGCGATGATCCTTACCGGGGCCGCCGGGGTGGTCCTGCTTCGCAACCCGGTGCACTGCGCGCTCATGCTCGTCGTCACGCTCTTCGGTGTGGCGCTCGAGTTCATAGACCAGTCGGCGGACTTCCTGGCGGCGGTGCAGATAATCGTCTATGCCGGCGCGGTCGTGATCCTGTTCCTGTTCGTAATCATGTTCTTGGGCGTCGATCGCAAGGAGGCGATAGCGGCGGAGCCGACCAAGCTGCAAAAGCCTCTGGCGCTGCTGATGGGCCTGGTGGTGCTGGTCGAGATCTTGGCGCTGTCGCGCGTCGACCACTGGGTCGGGGGCACACCTGCACAGTCGGGCGCGCTCAACGGGCCCGGCGACAACGTGCAGAAGGTCGGCCAGGCGGTCTACACCGGCTTCCTCCTTCCTTTCGAAATGACGGCAGCGCTGCTCGTCATCGCAGTCGTGGCGACTGTGGTTCTGTCCAAGCGGGCGGGAGGGGCTGGCAACGACGAAGCCGCCGTTGACAACGCAGGCGTCGCAGACGCCGCGCCGAGCACAGTCGTCGCAGAGGAGAGCTCCGAGGTGACTTCGTGAGCGTCCCCAGCGCCTGGTACCTGCTGCTCGCAGCAATCCTTTTTGGAATGGGCGCTACAGGGCTGCTGGTGAGGCGCAACGTGCTGGTCATGTTCATGTGCATCGAGCTCATGCTCAACGCTGTGAACCTGACCTTCGTCACCTTCGCCCGGCTCCTGAACGACATCGGCGGCCAGGTCGACGTGCTGTTCGTCCTCGTCGTCGCCGCAGCGGAGGTCGTCGTGGGGCTCGCTATCATCGTCGCTCTCTTCCGCCGCCGGGCTGCCGCTACCGCCGACGACATCCACATACTGAAGGGCTGAAGCTTCCTTTGAACGCTGCTTACCTCATAGTTGCGCTCCCGTTTGCAGGCGCCCTCGTCCTCCTCTTCGCTGGCCGCAGGATCCTCGATCCCGTCTCAGGCTGGTTCGCCACGGCGATGGCGGCAGGGTCGTTCGTCTGCACGGTGATCGTGTGGGCGACGCTGCTCGGGCGACCGTCGACCTCGCGCTCGGTTGACAAGACCATCTTCACCTGGATGCCGGTCGGGTCGCTGCACGTCAGCTTCGGACTTCAGCTCGACCCGCTGTCGATCCTTTGGAGCCTTTTCGTCACCGGCGTCGGATCGCTGATCACGCTGTACTCGATCGGCTACATGCGTGGCGACCCGAGCTTCAGCAGGTTCTTTTTCTACCTGAACGCCTTTATCTTCTCGATGCTGATCCTGGTGCTCGCGGACAACTTCCTTTTCAGTTTCCTCGGCTGGGAGGGCGTCGGCTTCTGCTCCTACGGGCTCGTCGGCTTCTGGTTCGAGCGAAACAGCGCTGCAGTTGCGGCGAAGAAGGCGTTCGTCACCAACCGGGTCGGCGACTTCGGGTTCATGATCGCACTGTTGTTGATGTTCCAGCACTTCGGCTCGTTCAACTACTCGGTAGTCCTCGCACCGCTTGCCTCCGGTCACGCGACGCTCGCGAACTCGACGGCCACCTTCATCTCGATCATGCTGGTCCTCGGCGCTGTGGCCAAGTCGGCGCAGATACCCCTTTACATGTGGCTTCCCGACGCAATGGAAGGCCCGACACCGGTATCCGCGCTGATCCACGCTGCGACGATGGTCACCGCCGGCGTGTACCTCGTGGCTCGCGCAGCCCCGATCCTGCACTTCAGCCCGGATGCACAGTGGATCGTCGCGTCCATCGGTGCCGGCACCTGCTTCCTTGCGGCGACGATCGCCTGCGTGCAGGACGACATCAAGCGGGTCCTCGCATACTCGACGGTTTCGCAGATCGGCTACATGTTCCTGGCGGAAGGCTCCGGGGACTACCAGGCGGGGATCTATCACACGGTGATGCACGCCTTCTTCAAAGCGTTGCTGTTCCTCTCTGCAGGCTCGATAATTCACGCTCTCCACGACGAGCAGAACATGAAGCGGATGGGCAACCTGCGCAAGTACCTGCCGATAACGTTCCCGGCTTTCATGGCGGGCTTTCTCGCGCTTGCGGCGATCCCACCGTTCGACGGCTTCTGGTCCAAGGACGAGGTGCTGGCCGCTGCATGGCACAAGAGCCCCGTGCTGTGGGCGTTCGGTATCGCAACGGCGTTCCTTACCGCCTACTACATGAGCAGGCAGGTCCGTCTCGTGTTCTGGGGCAAGTCAAGGTGGAGCTCCGCCGCGGCGGCTCACGGTGCGGCGGGGGACACGGGGATCGAGTTGTCTCCGGCGGCGGCACACGGTGGCGGCGAGCCGCACGAAGCCCCGCGGACCATGACGATCCCGCTCGTGATCCTCACTGTGGCGTCGGTGTTCGGCTGGCTGCTAAACGCCAACTTCGCAGGACTCGATTTCATCAACAAGTGGCTCGCTCCGATCTTCCCGGCAACCGTCGCCACGCCGTTCACCGTTTCGACCGGGACAAAATGGATCCTCGGGGTGATCGCGACACTTGTCGCGTTAGGTGGCCTGTTCGCCGGGATGGGACTCTGGCGCAAAGCCGTCGAGCGACCTGAGCTCGAACCGGCGTTCCTCGCCCACGGCTGGTACATCGACGAGGGGATATCCGCGACGGTGTCAGGACCGCTTGCTCGCATGGCGACACGCTTCAGTTTCGTTGTCGACGCCGGGTGGGTTGACGGTATGGTCAACGGTGTCGGGCGGTCCGCCGCGGGAGCGGGACGCCAACTACGGAGGCTCCAGACCGGCTACGTGAGGAACTACGCGCTGGCGATAGGCGTGGGTACAGCCGCCGTGTTGCTGTACGTGTCGATGCGGGCCGGGAGCTGAGGGGCAGAACGTGACTACAACAGGAATACCGCTCCTCAACATCATCGTCTTCCTCCCGCTCGCCGGTGCGATCGTGTCGATGCTCGTTCCGGCGTCGGCAGCGAAGGTGTGGACCCGTCCGATCGGTATGGCTTTCGCGCTCGGCGAGCTCGCCTTCGTCGCATACATGGTGGCCGACTTTCCGCGAGGCAAGGCCGGCTTCGAGTTCGTGAGCAGCCACTCATGGATAGGCCAGTTCGGGATCTCCTGGTCGCTCGGCGTCGACGGCATATCGCTGTTCCTAGTGGCGATGACAGCGCTGCTGTTCCCGGTCGCCATGTTCGGTCCCAGCTGGAAAGGCAATCCTCGCTCGTTCCTGGCGTGGATGTTCCTGCTCGAAGCGGCGTGCATGGGCACGTTCCTCTCGCTGGACCTGTTCGTGTTCTTCATCATGTTCGAGGTGACTCTCGTCCCCGGCTACTTCATCGTCGCCGGTTGGGGTGGGAACAGACGTAACTATGCCGCGATGAAGTTCTTCCTCTACACCTTCGCCGGCTCAGCGTTCCTGTTCGTGGCGATAATCGCCCTTGTAGTGCTCGATGCTCCGCAC
>JAKBBS010000336.1 GCA_021808425.1 Actinomycetes bacterium | reverse complement strand
GTTGGTGCTGATGGCGGGGTTTTCGCGTTCGGTGACGCCACTTTTTACGGGTCTCTCGCAAACACTCATCTTGCCCGTCCGATTGTCGCTGCGATCCCTACACCCGGCGGCGGCGGGTATTGGCTTGTTGGTGCTGATGGCGGGGTTTTCGCGTTCGGTGACGCCACTTTTTACGGGTCTCTCGCAAACACTCATCTTGCCCGTCCGATTGTCGCTGCGATCCCTACACCCGGCGGCGGCGGGTATTGGCTTGCCTCGGCTGTCATGGACGCTGTCGAGACAAGCCCTGCGCGCGCCGTGCCGACATCGTCGAGCACAGCCGGGACCACAACCGGAACACCGCTCGGATCGTTCGTGGTCACCTGCTACGACCTAAACGGTACGACGGCGAGCGGTGCGTTCACCTCGATGGCCACGGTTGCGGTCGACCCATCGGTCATCGCTCTAGGAACGAAGATATACATCCAAGGCGTCGGCTACCGCTACGCGCAGGATACCGGCGGCGCGATACGGGGTCGACGCCTCGACATATGGGAACCGACGTACGCCGACTGCATGAGCTGGGGCGTACGAAGCGCGAACGTTTGGGCGCCGTGAGACGACGGGCTGTCGAGGTGCGAATCCAGTTGTAACGTCGGGGTGGATGATCCCCGACGCTGTCTTACTCCAGTCCTTCGGCGGTCCTGACGCCCCTCGCGACGTCCCACCGTTCCTCGCCAACGTGGTTCGGGGCCGGCAGGTACCACCAAGCAGACTTGAACAGGTCGCAAGCCAGTACCTGAGCCTCGGGGGCGCCAGCCCGCTGAACGACCTCAACAGGCGTCTCGCATCTCGCGTAGAGTCCGTGTTCGCCCGGCGCGACAGATTCCTCCCGGTTTACGTCGGGAATCGAAACTGGAGGCCATACCTGGCTGACACGATGCGGGAAATGGTCTCTTCCGGCGTGCGAAGCGCGGCCGTGTTCACCACGTCCCCGTACTCCTCCTACAGCGGGTGCCGCCAGTACATGGAGGACCTCGAGGCGGCCGCACTTCAGGTCGGGTCCGGCGTCCCCCAGTTGCGGAGAGTCGGGCCCTACTTCGACCATCCCGGGTTTCTCGACCCCCTCGCCGACGGCCTGGCGGAGGCCGCCGCCCAGCTGCCTGCGAGCGTCCCGGTACTCATGACCGCGCACAGCATCCCCACAGCCATGGCCGCCGCATGCCAGTACCAAACGCAGCTCGCATTCGTAGCCGAGGAGGTGGCGGCCAGGGCAGGCGTGGAAGGATCGCGGACCCGCCTCGTCTATCAGAGCCGCTCCGGGTCTCCGTCGCATCCTTGGCTCGGGCCTGACATGTCCGACGCTATCGACGAGGCGGCAGCGGATCATGACACGGTCATCGTCGTGCCGATCGGGTTCGTGTCGGACCACATGGAGGTGCGCTACGACATTGACGTCGCGGGGCGAGAGCGCGCTCGGAGCCGAGGAGCCCGCCTTGTGCGCACCCCCACCCCGGCAGACGACCCTCGCTTCGCTGAGATGGTCTTCGAGCTTGTCGGGCGCGCAGCATCCGAAACCACGCCCCGGGCGTGGTGCGGAACCGGATGCTGCAAGGCTGCCACGCCCTAGCCGGCTGTGTTCCGGCTAGATTCGGACGGGTGGACGGCGAGGCGCGCACCGAGGACCTAGTCGAGACGACTGTAGCTGCCCTCGAAGGTCTGCTGCCAAAACGCGATCCGGATGCCCCGGTGGCTGTTCTCGGAGCCGGCATCGACGACTTGACGGCAGGTCGTAAGCATCTTGCGACGCTCGCTTCGGGCGGCTTCATGGTTCCTACATGGCCTAGCGAGTACGGCGGCATGGGCGTCGACAAGGACGGCGCGCAAGCCGTTAAAGCAGCGCTGTCGCGCTTCGAAGCACCCGATCTCTACCCTTGGATGGTCGGCATCGACCTCGTCGGGCCGACCATTCTCGTGCACGGCAACGACGAGCAGAAGCTCCGCTGGCTGGCCGCTATCGCGGACGGGACCGAGATCTGGTGCCAGCTGTTCTCGGAGCCGAACGCGGGCTCCGACCTTGCTGGGTTGTCCGCCCGCGCCCGCCGGGACGGCGAAGGATGGCGTGTCACGGGATCCAAAGTGTGGACTTCACGCGCTCATTACTCGAAGTGGGGCCTCCTCCTAGCCAGATACGACTCGTCTCTGCCAAAGCATCGTGGGATAGTCGCGTTCGGCCTGGACCTGACCTCGCCGGGTGTGACAGTCAAGCCCCTCGTGCAGATGAACAAAGACGCGCATTTCAACGAAGTCTTCCTCGACGACGTATGGATCGCCGACTCGGACCGCATCGACGAACCCGGACAGGGATGGAGCGTCGCGTTGACCTGCCTGAGCTTCGAGCGCGGCTCGCTCGGCGGCGGACTCGGAGTCCGGCGCGACCAGGTCCTCCGTCTGGCGGCGATGATCCCCGCGAACGACGCTGTCCGCCGCGACGCCTGGGTCCGGGACATGGCGAACTTCGAGACGATCAGGATGACCGATGAGCGCACGAAGGTTTCTGCCAAGGCCGGCAAGTCCCCCGGTCCCGAAGGCTCCGGGTCGAAACTTCGAGGGACCGCCCTTATCAAGTCGCTGGCTGACCTCGCAATGCAGGTCGAAGGCTCCGCCGCTGCCGCCTACAGCGGCGAAACCGATGACTGGGTCAACATGTTCCTCGTCAGCCCGTCGTTGTCGATCCGGGGTGGCACAGATGAGATCCAACGAAATATCCTGGCCGAGAGGGTGCTCGGGCTACCCCCCGAGCCGCGAGTGGACAAGCTGAAAGCGTTCTCGGAAACACCCGACGTCGGCAGAACCAGCTAGGCCCGACCCGGCCCGATTCGGCCCGAGGCGCTCAACTTGCGTCGATGAGCGGACGACAGTGGCCGGAAGCGATCGCGAGGATCGTCTGGTCAGAGTCGCGCTCGGCTCGGATCGAGCGGCGCACGACTCTTAGGAGGTGGAAATGCGCCGGAAGCTTTCGATGAGCATTCCTTCCGGTCGACCCGCGGCTTTCGCTTCGCGCGTTCCCCAGCCTCGCATCCGCTCCTCGAGTTTGCCGTCTTGGTCGGTGAGCTGGCTGACGTGTGCTCGCAAAGCTGCCAGCTTCGCGTCGAAGGTCGCGGTGATGTCTACATAAGTGTCAGGACTCTCCGTGCCCATCATCCACACTTCGCGAA
>JAKBBS010000335.1 GCA_021808425.1 Actinomycetes bacterium | reverse complement strand
AGCCCGCAGGAACGCGAGGTTCGCGGTCTCGGCTTCGTAGAAGTCCTTGACAGCCTGGGGATGGCTCGCCACGTACGAGGACGTCGCCGAGAACGCCCCGACCGCGTAGGGAAGATTTGACAGCGAGGTGAGCACGTGGCCGCCGACCTGCGTCAGCGACTGCGCTGTAGGCGGCTGGAACAGGCCCCCGGCCGCGGCGCCGCTTCGCACCGCGGAGATCTGCTGCGCGGCGGAGACGAGGAACTTCCGGGTCACCGACGTGGCGCTCATGCCGTTCTGCTTTAGAAGGTCGGTCAAACCGAAGTCGGTCTCGGATCCCTGCGTCGTCAACGCCAACGTCTGGCCTGCGAGCTGGCTGACGGAGGTGATGTTCTTGTTGACCCACAACTGGAGGTTGTACGTGCCCTCGGTGAGAGCGACGAACTTGAGCGATTCGCCTTTCAGAATCGCGCTGGCGACGCCGTCGGCTACCGCGCCGCCGATCTGGGCGCTGCCGCTTATGAGCGCCGACACCAGGTTCGCAGGCGTGATCTGCTGAAGGGTGACGTTGAGCCCGTACTTCTTGAAGATGCCGTCGGTGACACCGACGTAAAGGTCCGAGTATCCCGCCCCGGTCGCGGCGTATGCGATGGTCATGTTCGTCAATGGCGCAGCGGTACTCGACTGCGACGAGGGTGCGACGGTGGTAGCCGAGCTGCTAGACGAGGAACTCGACGAGCCGCAGGCGCCGACGACAAGCGCCGTCCCCGCAGCTATCGCAGTCATCCGTCCCCATGTCTTGATCATTGACGCTCCTTGTGTATTTGAGAATGAACCAGCGGTTGGGTTGCCGAACTGCTCTACTGGGCTTGCGACCACGAGATGACCCGCCGCTCGATCGCGCCGATCAGGCGTGTCAGAGCGAGGGCGGCGATAGCGACCACGACGATTCCTGCCATCGCCGTGCTCATCTGGAAGTTGGACGTGGCGTTCTGCACGAAGTATCCGAGGCCGTTCGCGGAGAGGAAGAACTCGACGACGATCGCCCCGACCAGCGTTCTCGCGACCGAAAGCCGTAGACCGGTCAGGATGAACGGCATGGTGGCCGGGAGCAGGATCGACGTGAAGAAACGCCATCGCGACGCCGAGAAGACCGTCCCGACCCGCAGGTAGTCGCGGTCGATGTTGCGAACTCCTGCGGTCGTGTTGATGACGAGCGGCAGGATCCCGGCCCAAACGACGACGATGACACGTGCCTTCTCGCCGAGACCGAACCAGAAGATGATCAGCGGGAGGAACAGGACGTACGGCACCGAGTTCAAGATGCTGACGATCGGGTCGCTCATCTGACGCAAAAGCGATATACGCCCGAACATGAGTCCTAGGGGGATTCCGACGACGACTATCACGGCGAGGGCGAGGCCGACCTCGGTAGCTGTCGTGGCTATCGGCGTCCAGATGGTGCCGTTGCGGATCAGGGTGATCTCCTGGCCGAACACCCTGGTCGGGTCGGAGCTGATGTGGATGTCGACGATTCCCGTCATTGCGGTTATCTGCCAGGCCCCGAGGAGCAAAAGGACGCCGAGCGAGCCGAAGAGAAGCGACGCTCGTGGCAGGCGCTGCCCGATGCCGGCCGGTCGAAACGTCAAGGCGGGATCGACGCCGGCGCTGTCGGCGGGTCCGGGCCGCGGGCCGGATGCGAGAGTGGACGTCGTCATGATGCTGTTGTCACCTCTTGGGCTTCGAGCGTCGACCGGCCGTAGAGGGCGTCGAGTATGCGGTCGTGGTAAGCGATGAACTCGGGGGTGGAGCGCAGGTCGCCTGTGCGGGGGCGTACCAGGTCGATCGAGATGTCGGCGGTGATCCTGCCAGGCGACTTGGAGAAGACGAGTACCCGGTCGCCTAGAAGCACCGCCTCGCCGACGTCGTGGGTGACGAACACGGCGGTCGTCGACTGGCCTACGGCGGAGCCATGCCAGATTCTGACCAGCTCGTCTTGCATCGTCTCTCTGGTCTGGGCGTCGAGCGCTCCGAAAGGCTCGTCGAGGAGCAGGAGCGACGGCTCGGTCAAAAGGGCACGGGCGAGGTTGACACGCTGTCTCATGCCGCCGGAGAGCTCTCTTGGACGGCGATGGGCGACGTCGCCCAGGCCGACAAGCTCGATGAGCTCGTTCGCGCGGGCCTTCGCTCGCTCGTCGAACCTGCCTTGGGCTTGGCAGCCGAAGATCACGTTGCCGTAGACGTCACGCCAAGGAAACAGCGAGGGGCTTTGGAAGACCAGGCTGCGGTCCTTGCTCGGCGCGTCGATAGCCTTGCCGTCTACGAGGATCTCGCCGGCGCCCACGTGCACCAGTCCTGCAAGGGCTTCGAGGAAGGTCGTCTTACCGCAACCGCTAGGCCCGACGAGGACGACGAACTCACCTCTGTGGATCACCGTGTTGAGGTCCCTGCAAGCGAGGACCTGCTCGCCGCGCCGTCTCCCGGGATAGCCGAGGTAGACGTGCTTGACTTCGACGGCCAGATCTACTCCTCGCATGTGGCTCGCCTCCCCCGGCCTTGTCCAGTCCAAACTGTCGCCACTTGACGGTAGCGGCGGCTTTGACGGATGTCAAGACGCCAAAGACGGCGAACCCTTGACGGAGGCCTGGACGCGCTCGCCTTCGCGGCGCTCCGGGATCGTTTCCCTAGTAGATGCGGTCCAGGGGTCGGCGGCACGCGGCGGGGGAGGGAGCGCGCTGCGACGACTTGACCGAACGCCGCTGTCACCCCTAAAGTGCCGACGATCGACAGTCAGACCAAAGTTCTTGGGTCGACGTTTGACGGGAGGGATCAGTGGACTTCGGCATCTTCGATCACACCGAACGCAAGAATGGCCAGGCGATATCCGAGGTGTACGCGGAGCGCCGCCGTCTGGCGCGGGCAGCGGACGAAGCCGGCTGCTTCTGCTACCACGTCTCGGAGCACCATGGGACGCCGCTGTCGATGGCGCCGTCGCCGTCCATACTTCTGGCCGTCCTCGCGGCGGAGACCAAGCGGATGCACGTCGGGCCGCTCGGGGCTCTACTCCCTCTCTACCAACCGCTCAGGCTGATCGAAGAGATCTGCATGCTCGACCACTTGAGCGGCGGTCGCCTCGAGATGGGGATAGGGCGCGGCGTCAACAAGATCGAGCTCAAGTTCTACAACGTCGACATGGAACAGTCCCGGGCCATGTTCGACGAGG
>JAKBBS010000062.1:7059-16700 GCA_021808425.1 Actinomycetes bacterium | reverse complement strand
ACCCAACGCAATGGCAGGATCTCGCCGTCGCACTTTGACCAGGGAGCAGAGCGACTGTCGCTCCACGGTTACCCGTATAACCGGCGATCCGGGACACCTCGTAAGCGTTGATATGGGACGCACATTTCGGGACGGATCGGGAGCCGACGCGATCCATTGCCGCGCCGGGCTGCGGCGCGGATTGCAGGAGCCTGCCAGACCACTCGACCTTCTTGAACATCCTCGTGCTCGCGCCGGGCATGACCTTGGGAAACGTGGTTGTCTTCCGAGTCAGAAGAAGACAACCGAGTGGGTGGAGGACCGCACGACGAACACTCGTCGGCGCCGGTCGGTCGACTGCTGGGATGTAGGAGGTCGGGCCGACGGAGTCCAGTGGCTGAAGCGTTTCCCCAAGGCTGGATTCGCGCAGGCCTGGAAGGAGCAGTTCGAGCGTGACTTCACAGCAGGGCTGCCCTTCGACTTGCTCGCCCGACGCTTCGTTGAACCCGTCCGACCCGAGGGCCCCTAGATGCCCACGGTGTTCGAGTTGACCGAGACCTACTATCGTGCGCATCCCGACTGGGAACCCAAGACCAAGGCGCTCGCCGCCATGTCGTTCGGCCGGGCGCAGCGATGGCTACTCAAGCCGGGCGCCGCGCCCGAGGGAGCCGACTTGGTGGCGGTAGGCGACTACCTCGCGCACGTCTAAGCCTAACGGAAGCGGAGTTCGGTAGCGCCGTTACAGCGGCGACCGCCTCACTCGCCGACCCCCGGGTGAGCGACGAGGCCGCCGGGCTTGAATCAGATGTCGAGTCGAGTACGCGACGAAGGGTTCGCCCCGGCGAAAGTCCGAGTCGAGTTCGAGCAGCGTCCGGCGGTATTTCTCGACGGAGAAGTCCGGCACCCACCAAACGCACTTACGCAGGATCCACACGACCGCACCGACATCGTGAAACTCCATACGGCATCGCGCCCTGCGAAGGTCAGCCACGACCAGTCCAGCGTCGCGCGCGGCCGCGCACTCCCGGGCCGGGTCGCGTCTCTCGCGCTCCCCTATCAAGGGACCCGTGAAACGCTCTATCAGCTCAAACGCCGAGGTCGGCCCCACATGCTGCGCGAAATATGTTCCACCCGGTTCCAAGACGCGACATACCTCAGCCCAAGCGGGGCGAACAGGATGCCTGGAAGTCACCAACTCAAACGACCCGTCCGCGAACGGCAGTCCGCCCCCGACGGCATCGACGACGTGCACCCCCCGAGGGCCGAGCAGCGCTCCCGCCCGGCGGGCGTTGGGCCGCCACCCCTCCGTGGCTGCCATCAACGGCGGGAACCTCCCAACCTCTCCAAGCACCTCCCCGCCAGCAGTATCAACGTCCAACGCCGAGCCGACCCGCCCGAGCCTGCCGGCGAGTAACTTCGCGTAACCCCACGGCGGGCGCTCCTCGCTCGCCCGGCCGTCCAGCCAACCGAAACCCCACCCCGCCACGTCCGCCGACGCAGCCTCCGCCACCAAGTCATCAAACGCACGCACCACAACATCATCCCATGGTGCCCTCAACGCCCGCGCACCCACGACGAAGGAAGGCACCTTCGGCCACATCCAGTGACAACACCACCATGGCGACCGCCGCCATTCACCCCTCGACGCCCCAATCCCGCAGAAAAAGAGCGACTGGGGTTGCGGGCTCGAAATGACCGAGCCAAACTTCAGAAGTGACGCCGAGCACGCCAGCAGGCGATCCACACTGGCACTATGACTCGCCTGAGGAGATCCCGGGCCTGTTCGGTCTCGAACGCGCTCGACTGCTCGACTTGCTGGGCAGCCTTACCAGCGACGACTGGGCACGCCCAACGCTGTGCCCCGGTTGGAGCATCCTCGACCTATGCGGCCATCTCCTCGGCGACGACCTCGGCTGGCTCGCCCGCCACCGCGACCAACACCGCCCCACAGTCAACACCCCCACACCGGACGAGGCCGGCTTCGCGCTCTGGCTCGACGACCTCCAAGACCAGTGGGTGCAAGCCGCCCGGCGACTCAGCCCCAGGCTCGTCACCGACCTTCTCGCGTGGAGCGGCCCGAAAGTCGTCGCCGGTCTCGGTAACCAAGACCCCACCGCTCTAAAAGGTTCGGTGTCGTGGGCGGGCCCCGGGCCCGTTCCGGTCTGGCTCGACCAACTCCGGGAAGTCTCAGAGCAGTGGATACACCGCCAACAACTCCTGCAGGCGCTCGGACAGGACAGCGACCTGCGACCCGATCTCGCCATCCCCGTCCTAGAGGGAATGCGCTGGGCGTACCCATACCGCCTCGCCGACATCCCCGCCGCCCCAGGCGACACCACCACCATTCGCCTCACCGGCCCGCCATCTTTCGAATGGCACCTCGTCGCTGGCGCCGACGGATGGCGATACCGGCCCCGGCCCGGAACCCAAATACGCGCGACAATGAACCTCGCCACAGAACAGGCCTGGCGGCTATTAACCAACAACCTTCCCGTCGGCGAACAACACCATATAGACCTCACGGGCGATGACACCGTCGTTGACGTGCTGCGCCAGACACGAGCAATCATCGGAACGCCCAACTGGCCACCCGGCGAGGTCAATACCCATGAACGCATTGAGCGCCCGGCGGGATTGTAAAAGCGCCCACTCATGGCACCAGCCGCCTAGAACTCCGACGCTAAATAGGCGGAGCTACCAGACCGCGAAGATGACCCAGCCGGGTTGGCTTCCGGCAGGCGTGAACCTTCTGGGACCGCGTGTTGAGGCATGCCTCGAAAGAGGCGAGAAGACGTTTTCACTAGGAGTCACCGGCGCGCATTCAAGTCTCTAGTCGAAAGGCGCATCCGCGACGTTGTAGTTGCAGTTATCGCTGGTAATCGTAATCTGTCCGCATGGGCGCGGTCGTTGGCTCCATGAGCGTGTTGGTGGCACCCGACGCGGATGCACGGGCGAGCGCAGCTCGTCTGGCGGCCGAGGTCGATCCGACGAGTGACTTCGGCGTAGCGGTCCGGGAAATGTTCGAGCGCGTCGCAAACGGCGAGCAGTTGGTCGTCCTGCGTCCCGGACAAGAAGTAACGCCCGCTGGCGCCGCCGGCCTGTTAGGAGTGACCCGGCAGTTCGTGGATCGGCTGCTGGCTGATGGCACCTTGGAGTTCCGCCGCCTATCGGGGAGCAAAAATCGCCGGATCAAGGTCGGTCTTCCGGCGCTCCACTCCCGCAAACTACCTAGCTGGCGCGTCATGACGTCATGACGTCACGACGGCACGAACCGTCCGGAAGCAGGCCGCCTCCCGGCGATCAGAACCCTCGGCTGATAGCGTTCTGCCAGACTTGCGGCATGGCTCCCGCAGCGACGTTCGGCTACGACGGTGACGGCGGCCTAGGCGACCGGCTGCTCGAAGCGGTGCTAAACGGCAAGAAGACGGCGACATCCTCCCTGGCGGTCGAATACCGCACCGGCGAAGCACTGCCGCGGGCCGGCCGGCAATCGAAGTTGATCGACCACGCAGGCCGCAGCCACGGGAGAATCGAGACGACACGAGTCCGGATCATCGCACTCGACGAAGTCGGCGACGACGTAGCGAGAGACGAAGGCGAGGACTTCGCCGACGCGGCTGAGTGGCGCCGAGCCCATGAAGCGTTCTGGGGCGAGACCATCGAGGCGATCCGCGATAGCGCCGGTGACTCCACCTGGGAGCCGCGAGACAGCGAACCCGTCGTGGTCGAATGGTTCCGCTTCCTCGACCCCAAAGAGTCCACACCCACAAAAGACTGACTCTGCGTTCCAGCAAGACCGACAGAGGGAACGCGAATCGCCGTGCTCAAAGGTCCTTGAACCACAGAAGTTGCGCTTCGTGTGGCCGAGCGGGATACGCGAAGCGGTTGATCCCGCCAAGGGTGCAGCCCATCGCGCGGTAGAAGAGGCTGGCCGCCACATTGACATTCTGCGTTTCGATCCTCAACCGACGACAACCGCGTGCGCGCCCAGTCCTCCACGGCATGAAACAGCTGCGACCCGACACCGACCAGGTGGCGTTGTGGATGATCGACACCTCCCACAACGACGCGTCGAGACTCCCGCCACCGGTCTACGATGGAAAAACCCCACTGGCGGTAACTCCGCCAGCCCGACGGCCCCGCAACGGGGCCGTTTCTTCGTCTAGGTCCGGCCGCTTCGCTCCGATCACCCACCTCGGAGACGTAGCGAGACGCTCGTCGCCTCGGAGCTGAATCTCGCGGACGTGTTCGTTGGTCACAGAAGACATCCAGGGCCCCCGGCCAGGCGCTCCCGCAATGCAACGGCGGAGTACGGAGCATGCGCTGGTACTCCTCGCTCCCCGTGTCGTCGATCCTGGCCTGGAAGGCGTCGCCACCCGGTCGGCTGAACAGCTTACGCAGGGTTCGGTCGTACTTCAGGGTAATCGTGTGCCGGCCTGCCGCTTCGAACATGGCCCTGATGCGCCCGATGGCAATGTTGGGAACGACCCGGTCAAGCGATTGTCGGTTTACGTCGACCACCCACAAGACGTCATCAAGGTGCGAAACCATAGGGGTTGACGCTGTACTGGCGGGCGCCGATGCGGGCCGCTGTGGTGTCGAGTGGAGACCGCCAGTCGCGCACCTGGGTGACCGCGGGCGTCCAGTTGCGACATGTAGAAAGCAATCGTTGCGACCTGTTGATCAATCTAGTTGCGACTTGTAGGATAATCGCTATGGTCGGCAGAGCAGCCCGAGCAGAGGACCACTCGTACGTATCGCGTATTGCGGACGGCGCGGTGGCAGCAGCGCTTCACAGCTTCGGTGCCATCGTGATCGAGGGCCCTAAGGCGTGCGGGAAGACCGAGACGGCCGGACAGCTCGCTGTGAGCGAGGTTCTCCTCGACATTGACCGAGAGGCGCAGCGAGCCGCCGACATCGACCCTCGCTTGATCCTGACAGGCCCCGTTCCGCGTCTCATCGATGAGTGGCAACGAGAACCTCGCGTCTGGGACGCGGTGCGTCGAGAGGTGGACACTCGTCGTGCCTCCGGCCAGTTCATCCTGACCGGCTCAGCCACTCCAGCAGAAAGTGCCGTGCGGCATTCAGGCGCCGGACGCATGGTGAGGATCACTATGCGTCCCATGACTCTCTTCGAACAGAAGTTCTCCCCCGGCACGGTGTCTATCCGGGAGCTTCTCGATGGCCGCATACCGCCGACCGGCACGTCTACTCTCGATCTGGCTGCGTATGCCGAACGGATCGTTGTGGGTGGTTGGCCGGGACTGATGGGCCGCTCAGTACGCGATGCCATGGCATTCACCAGCGGCTACATAGACATGATCGTCGACCACGACATCGACGTGATCTCCGGCGCTCGACGCAATCCCCGCCTCGTCAGACGGTTTCTACAGGCGTACGCGCAACTGAGCGCGCATCCAGCCAGGCTCAGCACGATCCTTGACCGGGCACAAGCTATCGCTCAAGACGAAGCTCCGTCCCGGTGGACCGCAGAACCCTACCTTGACGCCCTCCGTCGGCTGATGGTTGTCGATGACATCGAGGCGTGGAATCCCGAAGTCCGCTCCAAGACGCGGCTTATGACTACCCCGAAGCGTTACCTCGTCGATCCATCACTTGCCGCTGCGCTCATGGAGTTCGACCCAGCGAGATTGCTAGGCGACCTGAACTCGTTTGGCTACCTCTTCGAGTCACTCGCCGCGCGCGACGCCCGCGTTTACGCAGCCGCGGACAATGCATCCGTCTTCCACTACCGCGAACGAGCTGGCGAACTAGAGGTCGACCTCATCGTCGAGCGCCGCGACGGAACCTGGATCGGCGTCGAGGTCAAACTCGGATCGGCCAGAATCGACGAAGCCGCAGAATCACTCCTTCGCTTGAAGTCCGCTCGCGTCGTACGCCCCCCTGCAGCTCTCGTTATTCTTACCGCAACCGAGTACGCCTATCAGCGCGACGACGGAGTAATCGTCGTCCCGCTCGGTCTCCTCGGGCCATAGGGCACACCCCACGCCATGGACCACTCAGGCCCGCGACTCATTCGGGAAGCCTCTCGGCACTCCGAGCAAGACGCCGCGCTTTTCCCTCACCAGCGACCTGCTGCAGTAGCGTCATGACGATGTCCTCTCAACCAGCTGGCGGCCGCGGGACTGTTTAGGGGACACTCGCGGGGCTTCCTCTTTCTTCGAATTACACCCGCAAGACTGAGAACGGAGGTGTTATGCGATTCGTGATATACGGCGCTGGCGCAATTGGAGCCCTAGTTGGAGCCCGGCTTCACCAGAGCGGCGTCGACGTCCAGCTTGTAGGGCGCGGAGCCCATCTTGACGCAATGCGAAGCAACGGGCTCGTGGTCGAGGACCCGAGGGGGGCGGTGCGGCTCGACGTCAATGCCGTCAAAGCCTCAGACATTGCAATTGACGCCCGGACGGTAGTGTTGTTGGCGGTCAAGAGTCACCAAACGAGCGGTGCCCTCGATCATCTTGTCGCCGTGGCCCCGCCGGATCTGCCGATCGTGTGCATGCAAAACGGAGTGGAAAATGAGCGTCTCGCCCTCCGTCGCTTTCGGAACGTCTACGGCGTCCCGGTTATGTGCCCGGCCGTACATCTCGAACCGGGGGTCGTACGCGCCCACGCCGCTCCTATCACGGGACTCCTCGACATCGGACGCTACCCAGCGGGACTCGACGAGACTGCCGCCGCAATTGCAGCGGTTCTTAACGCAGCGACATTCGACTCGATCGTCCGGCCAGATATCCAACGTTGGAAGTATGCCAAACTGCTCGGTAACCTCGGTAACGCAGTCGAGGCGGTCTGTGGGCCTTCTGCGCGCCGCGGCCGCATCGGACAGTTGGTCCGAGCCGAAGGGGAGCAGTGCCTTGAGGCGGCTGGAATCGACATCGCGCCACCAGAACCACCGGCACGCATGGCTACCATCGCGCCGCAACCCATCCGGGGGATCCCCCGACCCGGAGGCTCCTCATGGCAAAGCCTCCAACGAGGAGCGCAGTCCATCGAGACCGACTACCTCAACGGCGAGATTGTGTTGCTGGGTCGGCTCCACGGGATACCAACCCCTGTCAACGAGCTACTACAGTCGCTCTGCGTCGCATACGCCCTCGCTGGCACGCCACCTGGATCCATGAATGAGCAAGAGTTTCTTGAATCGTTGGACGCTCTTCGAGACTGACGAAGTGTGACGCACGATCACAGGTGAGCGAGCACGAGACGTCACTTGGTAAAGATTGACCTTTCACCAACGTCGACTAAGAGCGTGGCCAGTATCCATGATTACCTTGTCTCAACATCTAGACAGCTGTCATTGCCCGCCGCTGCACGGTATCGCGGGAATCTGGACCAAGGCGGTCCGGTGGACGTCGTCGACGTCGGCTTCGCCGTGATGATGTGCCCTAAGTGCGATGCCCGGCGTTGCTCAACGATCTGCTGCCCCGAGACCCACACGCCGAATTCGTCGGTTCACTTGCCGGAGATCCCGACCTGGCATGTCAAGGGCATCGCGCCATGAACAATCTCGCGAGGCGGGAAACGTGGGCATGCGTTAACCAATGCAACGACCTCGAGAGTTCTGCGAAAGTGATTGGTGTGGATGTCGCGTTTCCGCCTATCGAGCCTTACGAATAGCGGCTACGGAACCACCTCGGCATAGGGCGTTGGGTGATCTACGGTCACTCGTGGGGAGTGACTCTCGGCTTGGCCTACGCCGAACGTCATCGGGACGCGGTCACCGCCATGGTGGCGTCTTCGGTGACTTTGACCCGGCCCGGTGACATCCACTGGCATTACCACGAGGCTGGAAGGTTCTACCCCGAAGCCTGGGATCAATTCCGCTCAGGTGTAGCCCCAGCCGAACGTGACGGAAACCTCGTCTCGGCCTACTACAGGCTCCTGAATGTCCAGACTGACATCGCCGTGCGAGAGCAGGCCGCGATCCAATGGTGCACCTGGGAGGATGCCGCCTCCCCTCTACCTGGAGGTGTGGGAAATCCCCGGTACGACGATCCCATCTTCCGCATGACCTTCGCCCGCATTGTGACCCTCTACTTCCACCACCTCGCCTGGCTGGATGAGAACGAGCTTCTCGACGGCGCCCACCGGCTCGCCGGCATTCCGGCCGCACTCCTCCACGGCCAACTGGATCTCAGCGGACCACCCGACGCCGCCTGGCAACTCGCTCAGTGCTGGCCCGGCGCCGAACTTTCCATCGTCGACACCGGACACACCGGCGGCGATCCCATGACGGCCGCCATAGTTGAGGCTACGAACCGATACGCGACACTCTTTTGAGACAACACTGTTCAAGTTGGAGGCTCCCGAAGGCGAAGCTCGACATGCGCGTGAGTGAACGGCGCCGTAAGCCCGTGGCGACTTGCCAGGCCGGGGTCGTCGACTTCCTCGAAGTGGGTGATGAGGCTGTCTTTTACGGCAAAAACTGCATCTGAGTCCAGATACGGCGAACCTGCAACGAAGATGTGGGTAGTAATCGGCCGGTAACCCTCGGCACTGGCAATGAAGTGGATGTGAGCCGGGCGCCAAGGGTGGCGGCCAGTGATGGACAGCAATTCGCCGACGGGTCCGTCTACAGGAATCGCGTAGGGTGCGGGCATGACGGTCCGAAAATCGAATCGACCATTGTCGTCGCTGGTGAAAAGTCCTCGGAGATGGCCTTGGGGAACTGCTTCAGGGATCTGCACGTCGTAGAAGCCGTCTGCGTCGGCTTGCCAGACATCGACTAGCGCACCAGGAAGCGCCAGGCCTTCGGCTGAAAGCACCTGGCCCGTAACAACGACAGGCTCCCCGCCGGGAGCAAGGGCGATTGATTCGCCGAGCTCGCGTCGCGGCGAAGCGACCACATGAAAAGGGCCGAGCACTGTGGACATCGTCGTTCCCTCGGCTGCAGTGTTGGTGATCGTGTCCACCAGCATGGAAATTCCGAGGACATCGGCAAGGAGGACGAACTCTTGACGGACGTCGTCACATGTTTGCCCGGTCCGCGTTAGGAAGTCGATCGCAAGGTCGAGCTCTGGCGGAAGTAGTTCGACTTCCTTTGCAAAGCCGTGAAGATGACGAATCAACGCCTCGAGGACTTGGCGAAGGCGAGGGTTCGGGGAGTTGGCGAAGCTTGCTGCTACGACGTCTGCTGACCGTTCTTTACTGAACGGTTCATTTTGCACGACGGGTACCTCATTCATTTTTGACTCGGCTTGCCTCTACGGGAGTTGTCATGGGATGTGAGTATTACCCAACTCCAGCTGGACGGCTTCGGATTTGCGGCGCAACGGGTTCCGGAGAATCTCCTCAACCTAGCGCCGCTGAGGCCGAGCAACTGCAGGCCAAGCTTCCAGGGGCGACCAACTGATGGCGATCAGAGTGCCGAATAGCGTAATTCACTCATATCGTATGCAAGAAACGCCCCTTCACCAGGCGCTGAAAAGACTGTGCGTGGAATTGCACATTTTTCGTACAATTTCACGCACAGTCACATGCGGACGACCTTCGATGCCGCATTCCGCTGGCCGCCATCGAACGTCCTCGTCCCGTCATCGTTTCGAGAGCAACGGTAGCTGCGGCAATGCACGGCGACGCAGAATATCCGCTCACCCCGGCCAAGTTCGATGTTCCACTGGAGAGTTGGGTTCTATTAGGTT
>JAKBBS010000062.1:0-6959 GCA_021808425.1 Actinomycetes bacterium | reverse complement strand
GTTGGGTTCTATTAGGTTTGATTCGATGGGCACGGAGGACCGCTTGCATCCAAGTGCCGCCGCTGTTGCTGCGATTCTCGCAGCCAAAGCGCCTGACGTCCAAGTTCGACAGCTGGAAGCCTCGACACGAACCGCAGCGGAGGCGGCGAACGCAGTCGGATGCGAACCCGGCGCTATTGCCAACAGCCTTGTCTTCATCGCCGACGACGGCCCACTCCTCATCCTCGCCAGCGGAGCGCATCGGGTGGATCTAAAGCTGGTCGAGGCGACCACTGGGCTCGCGAAGCTTCGTCGGGCCACTCCCGAGGAAGTCAGAGCTGCGACCGGCCAACCGATAGGCGGAGTATCGCCTGTTGGCCACCCTGAAGCCCTCCGAACCTTGGTCGATCAGCACCTTGCCCGCTACCCAAAAGTGTGGGCAGCCGCCGGACACCGCACGCCGTATTCGCCACGACCTTCGACCAGCTGATCGAGTTAACTGGCGGAACCCCCGTCCACGTCGCCGCCGACACTCCCGCGACCGAGTAGGCCCCCGAGACACCACGCTCGCACCTCCTAAGGCGACGATCTTGCGCTAGGGGCTTGGTCTGCTTCATCAGCCGGCGTCAAGTTATTTAAGCCGGCCAGCCGGGTGACGACGATGAGTATGCCCAACAATCCCAGGATGGACGCACGGGATTCGACGAGGAACGCCGACGTCGATGCGGTGAATACGATCACCACGTGTGCAGCGGCCACGACCAGAAGCCCGACGCCCCAAAGACTGAGAAGCATCCGCAGCCGCCTGACGGCTGCCGGGGGGAGGTGCGGCGCCGCTAGACCTGGATCGGCAGCAGCGGAGTTGCCAGCAACACGCCCGGGCCTTGCTTTGTCCCGAATCGCCAGCAACACACGACGCCGCAGCGGTGCCGAACCCAGCGCCAGGACGAGCAGCAGGGCTCCGAGGACGGTGGGCGCGACGGCCCCGCGCAACTCGACGACCTTTGTGCCGTGTCCGATCGTTGCTGCGATCCCGAGGCTCAGCAGCAACGACAAAGCCGACAGCACCAGCGCCCAGTCGATTCGACGGCGCCGCAGGGCGATCACAGCGCCGATCGCAAGCGGGATTGCCGCGGCGATGGCAAGAGCCTCGAGTTCGTCGTGCAGCCTGGAGCGCAGGACCGAGTAGAGAAGGTATGGACCTATCAGCCGCAGTCCCAGCCCGAGGATCAGCTTGCGGCGGCTTGTAACAGAGTTCTGCCCGGGCCCCGTGCTCAGGTCGGCCTCAGTCACGTTTCGCAAGGTATCACCTCGACCGACGAGTAGGGTTGGTCCTCGTCTATGCCGCCGCGTGCGAGGGCGGTTAGCTCGAAGTCCCTTCTACACACATGTTCCGGCATTCACCGATGCCGTCGATAACCGTCCGCAAAGTCTGACCGGGTCGAAGATAGCGGGGCGGCTTTCTTGCATGGCCGACGCCGCCCGGCGTTCCGAGCGATACAACGTCGCCGGGTTTGAGGGTGATGAACTGCGAGATGTAACACAGCGCCTCGATCGGTCCGAATACCATGTCCGAGGTGACAGCGCACTGCACGATCTCGTCGTCGACATAGCAGGAAAGATCGGCCCCGAAGCCGGCTTCGTCCGGGGTTACCAACGCGGGGCCGAACGGAGTCGAGCCTTCGAACGTCTTGCCTTGAAGCCACTGGAGTGTCCTGAACTGCCAGTCGCGCATGGATACGTCGTTTAGGACAGAGAACCCTGCGATACCCTCCTGCGCGGCTTTAGCATCGACGTTGCGTAAGGGGGATCCGACGATTACGGCCAGTTCTGCTTCCCAATCTACAGCATCGGAGATCGACGGGATCGCGATGTCGTCGTTGGCCCCGATGAGGGCTTCGGCGTACTTGGCGAAGAGAGTCGGATGGCTCGGAGTTTCACGACCCATCTCCATGATGTGGGCCTTGTAGTTGACGCCGACGCAGATGACCTTGCCGGGACGGGGAATAACCGGTGCGTAGTCTAAACCGGCTAGCTCGTGGGATGCCCCGCTCGCCCGTTCGGCAATGTCACGCCAATCAGAACTAAGGAGTAGGACCCCGACGTCGGGATGGCCGGTTTCCACTGCTCGCTCGGCGTCGAGTCGAACTGCGCGTGTGCCTGACAGTGTACGAATCGTTGCAAGGCGCATTAGACGCCGGCCTCCCTGGATTGTCGAAATGAGTTGAGTAGGGCGTCATGTTGTACCCGGTAAGCGTCGATGGAGCGCATTTTTACTTCCTCGTAGCCGCGGATCATGCCGGGGAGTTCCGCTAAACGACAGCCGTCTTCGTAGTTTTCGCTAGACAGACCTCCGGCAATCGTCTTCAGGTCTGCTTCGTACTGACGTACAAGGTCGCGTTCGGCGCGCCTAACAACAGTTGTAGCGAAAGGGTCGAACGACGTACCACGCAGCCTCCGGCCCGCCTTGAGCGCCTTAAAGACGTGGCGGAACCACGGTCCGAATGCGATCTTGCCCTTCACGCCGAAGAACTTAAGGATCGGCGGCTCTAGCATCCAGCTTACTTGCACGTCTTTCCCGTACCCCTCGCCTAACAGCGCGTCGAGATGCAGGCGGGCCACCTCGTATTCATCCTTGTACGCCATAAGCTGATACCCGAAGCGAGCTGCAGCCTCGCTGAGGCGGTCCGTGCCTAGACCAATTCGTCGTTCTGCTTCAAGTACCGTGGCCACCATGTCGACATAGCGTTGAGCGTATCGCGTGTCCTGATACGAGTCGAGATCCTCCGCACGCCGAGTTACCAGCGGGCCAAGCGTGTCGTGAGCTAGGATTGAGTTTGCGACTTTTACGCGCGACGCCTTGACATTGGAGCGCTGAGCGCGACCGCTGGCCGAAGCTTGCGCGCCGTTAGCCTCGAGTACGCTGCGTCGTCCTGCCCTGAAGGCACGGATGTTCGCGTCGACCGCTACGCCGTTCATCCCAATCGCCTGCTCGATCGCCTCGGCTCGGATGGGGATTGTGCCAAGCTGGAACGCTGCCCCGAGGAGGAGGACGTTGGCATATATGCCGCTGCCAAGGAATTCCGTAGAGAGTTGCCTGGCGTCGACGAAGAAGACTCGCTCAGCCCCAAGTTCCTGGCTGAGCATCGTCCCCGCCTCGAGCTGTGATGGAAGTGATATCCCTGGATCGGTGACCATCCGCCCGGTTTGTGTCGGGCTCGTTGCGCAGATAGCAACTGTCCGCCCCTTATCGACAGTCTCCAAAATCTCAGGGGCAAGCGCGACAAGCTCATCGAAGCACAGCAGAAGATCGACCGAAGCGCGTCCGGCCCGGTTGCTTCCGCTCTGAGGTTGGGTCGTGATTCGCACGTCGGAGACGACCGGTCCGGCTTTCTGACTTAGGCCGGTCTGGTCGAGGCCCCGCACGGACTTACCCTCCAATGAGGCTGCCTGTCCGATGATCTGACTCACGGTCACTACGCCGGTCCCGCCTACCCCCGGCATCCGCACGGCGAAATCGTCGACTCCCACAATCGAACTCGGTTCAGGTAAGTCGGCGGTGACACCGTCGGGACTGGGACGAAGGTTCCGACGAGACGCCGTGGTCGAGTTCCGCCTTGACCCCTTGGAGCTTCTTCGCGACCGAATGGTAACAAACGATGGGCAGTTCCCATCGATACAAGTGTAGTCCTGGTTGCAAGACGTCTGGTCGATCTTGCGTTTGATGCCGAACTCGGTATCGACTCGCTCGATTGACAAGCAGTTCGATTTCGATCCGCAATCACCGCATCCTTCGCAAACTCGCTCGTTGATCGACACAGTTACGGCTGCGGCGGCTTCGATCCCACGCTTACGTTTGCGGCGCCGTTCGGTCGCACATTCCTGATCGTGAATGAGTACTGTTACTCCCGGCGTTGCCCGAAGGACTTCCTGTGCTTCGATGATCCGGCCCCGAGGCCACACCTCGACTCCGCGTGGCAGGTCCACACCTTTGTAGCGTCCCGCGTCGTCGGTGGTGATCAGCACGCGCTCGACACCTTGGCAAAGCAGCGCAGCAGCGACCTTTGATATCGGACGCCCGTTTCGATCCACGATGTCCTGGCCGCCCGTCATCGCTATCGTCTGGTTGAACAGCAGCTTGAACGTTATGTGCGACTTGGCTGCGACTGCCGCTTGAATTGCTAGCTGCCCCGAGTGGAAGTACGTACCATCACCCAGGTTCTGGAACAGGTGGTCGTCAGCGACAAACGGCGATATACCCAGCCAAGTTGCTCCCTCTCCGCCCATCTGCGCCTTTGTAACGACGTCGCCCACCCTTGTCGGTTCTGCCCAGCGGACGATTGCGTGGCAGCCGATTCCGCCGCCTACGAGAGACCCTTGCGGAACCTTCGTCGAAGTGTTGTGCGGGCAGCCGGAACAGAAATAGGGCGTCCGGACCTCACCAGAGATGGTGATCGACTGGCGACGCGCTGCGATCGGCCTCATCTCCTCGGCGGGCACCCGGCGAGTCAGCCGAGCTCGAAGGACGACCGCTAGTTCGCTGGCGTGGATCCCTCCGTGCCCGGCAAGGAGTGGCCGATTTGATTCGTCCATCCGGCCGATGATCATTGGCCCGACCCGCCGACCATAGAGGCTTGATCGAAACAGCGGCTCTAAAAGTGGACGTTTCTCCTCGACGACCAGTACTTCGTCAAGGCCCTCCGCGAACTTCACCAAGGTCTGCGGGTCTATCGGGTGGAGCAGCTTGACGTCCAGTAGCCGCACACCGTATCGCGCCAACTTCGCTTCGTCGAGTCCCAGCCTCCGGAACGCTTCGATGACCTCGCCGTAGAGCGGTCCTGCTGCGGCAACACCGAACCAGGCGTCTGGACTGTCAACTGTCACCTTAACGAGGCCCGCTTGGCGCCCATATCGTTTCGCCGCGGCGAGTCGCACTGAAGCGATGTCGCGTTCGGCATCCATCGACTCGGGGAGGCTCGGCGTTCTGACTACAGGCCCTGCATCGTCGGGAGAATCCGCGAAGACAACCGACGTCACCGCAGGGCCGAGGTCGACGGTAGCTGTGCCGTCGGCAACTTGAGCGACGATTTTCATTGCGACCCAAAGCCCGGACATGCGCGACATCGCTATACCGTGAATCCCGAGACTGAGAATGTCTTCGACGGTCCCCGGGTAGAGCACCGGTGCATCGACGCTGATCAGGGTGTGCTCCGAAGCGCTCGGCAGGGTTGAAGATTTACATTCCGGGTCGTCGCCGGCGAGAAGCAGCACTCCGCCGTTGGAGGACGCGCCAGTGAACTGCCCGTGGCGGATGGCGTCAAGTGCCCGATCGACGCCGGGTGATTTTCCGTACCACACGCCGAGGACTCCCTGAGTTAGCGCAGAGCGGAATCCCTGCACCACCTGCGTCCCGGCGATAGCAGTTGCTGCGAGCTCCTCGTTGAGCGCCGGCAGGTGCACGACACCCAGCTCGTCGAGCAGGTGAGCGTTGCGCTGAAGTTCCTTGTCGAGTCCTCCAAGCGGTGAACCTGGATAGCCGGAGACGAAGCAACGAGTGTCAAGACCTCGGGCTCGATCATTGCGTCTGGCGTCCATGACCAACCTGACGAGTGCCTGCGTCCCCGTCATAAAGGCAGAGGCTTCGTCGAAGGTGTACTTGCTTGTCATGTCCGTCTGCATGTGAGTGGTAGTCAAGTCGTCTGACCTCTCACTACCTGCCAAATTTCTCTCTCGATATCCCGGACCTCGTCACTTTGTTTCAGGTCGAGGGGGCGGGGTCTTGGAAAGGGTATCTGCCATTCGGCCACGATCCGGGCCGGTCGAGCACTAAACGCAACAACGCGGTCCGCCAGGTAGACGGCCTCGTCTATCTGGTGCGTCACGAACACAGCTGTCTTCTTGCGCTCGTCCCAGATTTTGAGCAGCTCTACCTGCATCGTCTCTCGTGTTTGGGCGTCGAGCCCCGAGAACGGCTCGTCGAGTAGAAGCACTTGCGGGTCCGCAGCCAAGGCTCGGGCGATGTTGACCCGTTGCTGCATGCCACCCGAGAGTTGTCGAGGGTAAAATGATTCGAACCCTTTCAGGCCGGCCAGTTCGATCAGTCGCTGCCCGATTGCCTCTCGATCCACTCTCGCGCGTCCGGCTAGCTCAAGTCCGTAAGTGATGTTCGCCATGACGGTACGCCACGGGAGGAGGCTCGCGTCCTGGAACACGACTGCGCGGTCCGGGCCGGGGCCGTCGATTTCATGACCGTCGAGCTCTATTGAGCCGCCGGAGAGCGGGATCAGTCCGTCGAGGGCCATCAAGAAGGTGCTCTTGCCCGATCCGCTGGGCCCAACGATCGCTACGAACTCCCCGTCAGCCATCGAGAGGTTCACGCCTGCAACGGCGTCCGTCGCCCGGCCACGGGAAAGAAACGAGACACTGACGTTCTTGGCGCAGAGCTTCGCCCCGCCGGATCTCGAAGCGTCTTCAGTGGCCCTCATCGTCAGGTCTCGTGTCGCCGAGCGCTTCACGACGCTGCCCTCCCCCACAGACGGCGCAACAAATCCTGCCCTGTCATGCCCGCCACGCCTGCATCCTTCGTTCGAGAACCGCGGCGCACTGCGTCAAGATGATTCCGATGACCGTTATCACAATCACGCTTGCGTACATGACGGGCATGTTGAAGTTGTTGCTCGCCGAGATCAAAAGGTTACCGATTCCTGCCCTGGATGCGAAAATCTCTCCGACGACTACGCCAATGAGTGCCCGGCCGATCGAGATACGGAAGCCGGTCATGAAGAACGGCACGAGGTGAGGAAGCACGACTGTGCGAATCGCCTGCCGATCGGTAGCGCCGAAACTTCGCGCCATTCGCATCAGGCGCTCCTCGACGTTCTGGACCCCGGCAGCCGTGTTTAGCAAGATGACCGTAGCGCAGCTGAGTACCACGACAATCACTTTCGGAGCGACGCCGATACCGAAGATGAGTATGAGCA
>JAKBBS010000061.1 GCA_021808425.1 Actinomycetes bacterium | reverse complement strand
ACCCGGGCCATGCCCGTGACCCAAGCGGTGGGCCCGGTCCCGCTGAAGGGACGACGGGCGCAATGTTGGTGGGCTGGGCGGCGGTCAGTCGACGAAGACGATCTTCTTCTTGGACTTGGCCGAGATCACCTCGGTGATGGCCGTCCGGTTGCGCCCGGCGCTGATGCCCTCGATCGTGACCTTCCCCGGGTTGAACAGCCCTGAGCTCTTCTCCACCGTCGCCTTGCCCGTCTCCACCAAGCCCTGACCGGCCGGGTAGTCGCGGTCGCCTCCGTAGGCCTTGAGGAACCCGTTGGTGTACTCGGCATCCCAGGGCCCGCCGATCAGGACGTAGTCGCCGCAGACCATGACGTCGAGTGGGGTGCCGCCCTCGTTCAGCTTGAGGATGTCGTAGCTGTGCTGGGTGACGAAGTCCTGGTTCCAGTCGTCGACCTTGTGGGCCGGAGGTCGGTTCTCGCCGGTGACCGGCTGCTGGAGCTCGGCGATGAGTTGGTCGAGGGCGCTGATGTCGATCATCGAGCTCATCCGGCGGAGGACGGCCGGCGACTTGTCCTCGTTCATCTTCACCAGCCCGTCGAGGAACTTGTCGAACTCGTCGCTCGACATCCCGGCTTCGTTGGGCAGGATGTTCTGCAGGATGGGCTTGGTAAGGGTATTGCCGGGAGCCTCGTCGACCAGCTCGTCGAGAAGTTTGTCGATGCGCTCGTTCCAAGCCGGGTCGATGTTGATGGGAGTGCCTAGGTCCTCGAGCAGCTTCTGCAGGTCCTCCTCATTCACCGACGAACTGCGTCGAACCCGCTTGATCGAAAGGCGCTTGTTGTCCGTGGTCTTCAGCTCACCGAGTGCGTCGAAGAGCTGGTCCAGCTCGTTCTCGGTGGCCCGCAACTCGTCGAGGTCGATGAGCTGGAGGATCTGGTCCTTGGGTTTGTCCTGGGTGACCTCGGCCAACTCGTTGATCATGGCGCTGAGGGGGTCGTCCTCGATCTCGTCGCTCTGCAACTCGTCGAGCACCTTGTGGAGGTCGTTCACGTCGATTGTGGAGCTGCGCCGAAGCTCGTTGATGACGTTCTTGTCTCCGACGTCGGCATTCTTGAGCTTCATGAGCTCCGTTTCGAGCTCGTCCTGGCTGGGTTTGACCTCGTCGGAGAGAATCTCGGCCAGCCAGTTGATCTCGTTTACGGGCTTTTTGTCCAGCTCGATGACGAGGTCCTCGAGCAGCTCGGACAGCTCGTCGGTGCTGTCCTCGCTCTGGTCCTCGGTACCGTCGAAGCCGCCGCTTTTGATCTCTTCGTACTGCTGTACGAACTCGAGGTAGGGCTTCTGGAGCTTCGAGGCCGCCTCCTCGAGCATGGCTTCCTCGAGCGACCCGGTCTCGAGGAGCTCGTAGAGGTTGGTGTCCGTCCCCACCCACTTGTCCTTGACTTCGTTCCACACGGCGTCGGCGCTCTTGTTCTCCACCTGGAGCGACCGCAGCGCCTCGACGTAGATGGCCAGGTTGGGCGTGTCCTGGTGCTCGACGTAGGTATCGAACAGGTCCAGGACGGTCGGGTTCGAAGCCAGGTTCTGGACCGTCGGGGGCGGGGAGCCCGCCTTCTTCACCTGGCTGATGTACTCATTGTCCAGATAGTCCATGTTCGACACCGCACCCATCCTCTGTCACCGGTCCTCTGGAAATTCCTACTCCTTCGACGCTGCCCGTGTGGGCAATCTGTCGCGAGTCGGGGTCCTCCTCCGGCGCCGCCCCTCAGCCGGTGCGCGCTGAGTGGATGGTCGCCTCGGCCGGGGGGAGCGCCTCGGCCCGCTCCCATTCCTGGCTGGGAGTCAGGTACTGCGGCACTCCGTGAGGCGGGATGGGCCGGGCGAACAGGTAGCCCTGCCCGACGTCGCAGCCCATGTCGAGAGTCCAGTTCAGCTGCTGCTCGTGCTCGATGCCTTTGGCGAGGACCTCCAGATTCAGGTCGTGGCAGAGCGTGATCATGGAGCGCACCATGATGTCTCCGCTCGAGGTGTCGTGGCGCAGCTCCTGGACCAAGGACTTGTCGATCTTCACCACGCCGATGGTCCTGTCCCGCCTCGGTGGACCACCCGATCCGGCCCGAAGGGCGGCGTAGCGGCTAACCCCTCGACCGGTTCGCCGGCCCGATCGCCCGTCATTTCCCGGCTCAGCTGTCGGCGCCCCTGGTGGGAGCGGGTCAGGACGAGGTCCCATGTCTATCGGCCGGCACCACCCCGGCCGGGGGCTACCCCGGTCGAGCCGAAAGCGCCGCCGCGGAATGCGGCGCGTCCGGTTCGCGTTTCAATGGTCCATGAAGGCAGTAGGAGTCAACCAGTTCGGTGGACCGGAAGCGCTCGAGGTGGTCGACCTCCCCGATCCCGTGGTGGGGCCCGGCCAGGTGCGGATCCGGGTCCACGCCGCTGCTATAAGTCCAACTGACACGTTCGTCCGAAACGGGGCCAGGGCGGAGGCCCAGCAGGCGTCGGGTCCACCCCCGTACGTCCCGGGGATGGACGCCGCCGGTGTCGTCGAGGAGCTCGGCGAAGGCGTCGACCATGGGCTGGCCGTGGGGGACCACGTGATGGCCATCGTCGTGCCCAAGGGGTCGAGGGGGGCCTACTCCGAGCAGCTCGTCCTGCCGGCCGAATCAGTGGCCCGGGCGCCGGCGGGGGCCACGGACGTGGAGGCGTCGACCTTGCCGATGAACGGCCTGACGGCCCGGCTCGCCCTCGACACGCTGGGCCTGGCCGCCGGGCAGACCATCGCCGTCACGGGAGCGGCCGGCGCCTTCGGTGGTTACGTGGTGCAACTGGCCAAGGCCGACGGCCTGACCGTCGTCGCCGACTCCTCCGAGGCCGACGAGGCGCTGGTGACCGCGCTGGGAGCCGATGTGATCCTGCGGCGGGGGGACGACTTCGCGGCCAGGGTCCGCGAGCGCCTCCCCGACGGGGTGGACGGAGCGGCTGACGGGGCGCTCCTGGGGGAGCGGCTGGCCCCGGCGGTACGCGACGGCGCCACCATCGTGACGGTACGCGGGTACGAGGCCGAGTCGGACCGCGGTGTGCGCTTCCAGCCCGTGTGGGTGCGGGATTACGCCCGCGCGCAGGCCAAGCTCGACCGTCTCCGCCAGCAGGTCGAAGAGGGCCTCATCACGTTGCGGGTGGCGGGGACGTTCAGCATGGAGAACGCCCCGGAGGCCCATCGGCGGCTCGAAGCCGGCGGGGTGCGTGGCCGCCTGGTCATCGAGTTCTAGGACCGTCAGCGGGCACCGAGGTAGCGGTCAGCCCTGGAGCCGGGAGCGGCCGCAGGTCGTTCAGGCGCCGAGGAGAACGGTCAGCTCCAGGCCGGCTCCGCCAAGGGCGCTCCAGGGGGGAGCGGCGGACTTGGGCGCGACCGAAAGGAAGGAGGACAGGTCCTGCATCATCTGGTCCCAGGCGAGAGCCGGGCCAGGGGCCGGAGGGCGGCCGAGCGCCCTCAGGTGCTCGACGTCGGAGCTGAGGCGACCGAGGAAGGCGGGGTCGGGGCGCGGGGTCCCCGAAGGCCCGGATCGGGGCGGTGAGAGATCGACGGCCAGCCGGTCGAGGTCGGGCCGGGCGCCGGCCACCCAGGCCGCCTCGGATCGGCTCGGCGGGGCGGAGGGCCGGCCCACGGTGGCGGCCACGACGAGGATCACCACCAGGGCCACCACCAGTTCGATCAGCATCCGCCGACTAGCCGGCGACCACCCGGCCGGGCTGCGGACCGAGGTGCCGGAGCGGCGGTCGGGCGCCTCCTTGGACGTCCGAGGTGGGGGCGGCGCCGGCGGCGGCGCCACAGGCAGGAAGGCGCGGTCCTCGACGTGCGGAGGCGGCTCGGCGGGGCCGAAGCCCTCGGGCCCGGTGGTCGGGCCTTCGCGAAGGTCGATGAGCCCGGATGGCCCCGGAGGGCGGACCGCACGACCCCACCCGCCTGCGGCGGCGGGTCGGGAGGCGACCCCGGGTTCGGCGGTCGCGAGATGAAGGTCGCGGTCGGGCGCGTGGGTCAGGAGCCAAGGGTAGGTGCTGGTCGTTCCCCGGTGGCGGAGGCCGGCGCGGCTCAGCTGCCATGATGTTGGCCTGATGCGGCTCGTGGTGGCCACCTGTAGCGTCGACTACACCGGTCGGCTGTCGGCGCACCTGCCGATGGCCACCCGGTTGATCATGGTCAAGGCCGACGGATCGGTGTCGATCCACTCGGACGGGCGGGCCTACAAGCCGCTGGATTTGTTCGGTAAACCCCACCCTAGCGAGAGCGTTGTCGGATGAGGCTGGTGATCGCCCGCTGCACCGTCGACTACGCCGGCCGGCTGGCCGCTCACCTGCCGGCGGCGACCCGGCTGATCATGGTGAAGGCCGATGGGTCGGTCTCGGTCCACAGCGACGGCAAGGCATACAAGCCGCTCAACTGGATGAACGTTCCCTGCGATCTCCGTACCAGCCCTGGGGAATGGGTTGTCACCAACCCGAAGGGTGAGACGCTCACGATCACCATCGAGGAGGTCCACCTCGACATCGAGCATGAGATGGGACAGGAGCCTGGCCTGCAGAAGGACGGCGTTGAAGCCCACCTGCAAGAGCTACTGGCCGCCCGTCCCGAGGCGGTCGCTGACGGGTTGAAGCTCGTCCGCCGGGAGTATCCGACCGATATCGGGCCCGTCGACCTTCTCTGTCGGGACGCGAACGGCGGGGCCGTGGCCATCGAGATCAAGCGGCGAGGCGAGATCGACGGCGTCGAACAACTGGCCCGCTACCTAGAGAGGCTCGACCTGGACGGCCGTCTCCGGCCGGTGCGGGGCATCTTCGTGGCGCAGCAGATCAAGCCGCAGGCCCAGGTCTTGGCCATGGCCCGAGGCATCAAGTGCGTCGAGGTCGACTACGACCAACTTCGAGGAGAGGACACAGGCCGGCTGACCCTGTTCTGAGAGACCGTCAGCTCACGGACCTTGGCCATGTCGATCGGCCAGCCGGCCGGGGCTTTCGGACGGTTGGTCTCGACCATCCGACGGGCGGCTGCAGCACCGCAGATCAGGGCGACGGCCCGGAGGGCCTCACGCTCGTCGCCGGGGCCTGGTGCGACCTGGCGGGTCAAGGCAGGACTTCTGGCCAGCAGATGCTTGGTCACAACTCTCGGATCGATTCTGTCTGGTCGTGGAAAGCGTGTCCGTCGGCGGCGCTGACGAAGTCGGCCGAGCCGGCCGACGACCCGTCGAAGCGCCCCCGGTCCACGAGGTCCGTGAGAAGCGCTTCGATCCTGTCGAGTTTGGCCTCGACGACAGCGAGACGCTCCTCTTTGTCGGTCTGCTGCTCCTGAATGAAGAAGCTGGCCACGGTGGCAGTCAATACACCGATCAGTCCGATCCCTACGAGCATCAGCACGACCGCGACGCCTCGACCTCCGGCCGTCGTCGGGTAGCGGTCTCCGTAGCCAACGGTTGTGACGGTGACGATCGCCCACCACAGGGCGTCCGCGTAGCCGTGAATGTTGGACCCTTTGGCGTGACTTTCAAAGCCGAGTTCGACGGCAGCACCGGCGAATACCACGAGGACCGCCGAGAGAAGCACGAAGTGCAGGCCCTTATGGGTAAGAATCGCACGGACCCGGCCCAATCCGTTGAAGAGCACCGCGCCGACCCTGGTAAGCCGAAGGAGACGTACCAGGCGGGCGGCTCGTAGAGGACGGAACACCGGAACCGCGACGACGAGCAAGTCCAGGAGATGAGTCCGGACGAACCGCCCACGCGCAGGGACCAGGTACAGCTTGACCATGTACTCGACGGCGAAGAGAGCCCAGATGAAGTAGTCGACCGCATCGAAGGACGCCGCCACTCCGCCATGAATCGCAACCACGAGAGGGACAATCAGTACTGGCAGCCAGAGCAACGTAAGGACAGCCATCGGCCCTTCAACGGCAGCGCTGAACCGCTCGAAGGCCTCTCCTGATCGCCCGGGCAACTGAGCCTCCTGGCTACAAACCGAAGCTCTTGAAGATGCGCCGGGTCTCGTTTCCCTCGGCCCGGTAGACAGATCGGCGGACAGCACGCTTTGCGAGGGCACTGGGACCCTTACTCGCAGCTCGGCCGGTCGCCGACGCCCTGGCCATTCTGTAGAGCAAGTTCGTGAAGCTGCCCCTTCTCGCCATCGCCGTTCCCCTTCCGGTCGTCACTCGACGCGATACAGCGTATACCCCGGTATGTGGAGAACTTCCTGATTCGGTCATCAGCCCGCCAAGCCACCGGTGTGGTCCCTGGCCGCCGTTACATGGATATCGGCATAGGAACGAGTGGGCTCGTCTCCTATGGCTTGAGGCCGGCGCAGGTCTGGTCCATCTGTTGGGCCGCTGACGTGCGGTCTGCGTCGCTGGAGGCCGGCGTCTCTAGGACCGTGATTGCGGCCTCGACCGACCCTGGTGGGTTGACTATGCCTTGGTTCATAGCGACGTTTTCATGCTGCAGGCTGGAGTTCAGGATGACGGTATTCGCTTGATTCCAGGGTGCCGACATATAGGAGTCGCGCACCGACGTCGACCAGAGCTGGCAGAGATTCTGGCCCATCTGAACGCCGGTCAGGTTGTCATAGGGCCCGGTTGTGGTCGTCGCTTCGACGGTCGTCGTGGTACGAGGCCGAGTTGTCGTCGACACCGTCGACGGATGAGTGGACGCCGAAGCCTTGGCAGTAACTGGGGGAGCACTGGTGCCGACAGACCCCGTTTTGGACGCTGGCTTCTTGCCGCCGCCCAGTGAGGCACCGATAGCCCCGATCACTGCGATGGCCACCACCGACCAGCAGACGATCTGTACCGCCTTGGGAAGGCCGCGGAACCTTCGCCACGGACTCCGTCGCCCCTGAAAACCTCCCGGTGCGGTCATGCCTGATCGCGACTATCTGGCTGGCTCATCTCGACGACGCTACCCCAACTTGGGCTAACCCGACTTGGGGTAGCCAACTATCGGGGTGGCGAAGAGCATCCACTCCGACCCGTACCGGGCACTGCTCGACCTGGTCCGGTCACTGAGGATGGATGCCGGCCTTTCGCAGACCGAACTTGCCCGCCGGCTGGCCCGCTCGCAGACCTTCGTCAGCAAAGTAGAACTCGGCGAACGACGACTCGACGTGGAGGAGTTACGACAAGTCTGTGATGCGTTGGAAGTAGACCTACTCGACGTGGTCGCTCGCTGGCTCGATCAGATACGTTCCAAGCGTCCTCGTCGTCGGCCCTGACAACTGCTGCGGGGCCGGCCGGCCCACTCAACCAGAAACCGGCCGACCCGGCAGACCTCGCCCGGCAGACACCGCTGCCCGTAGCCCATCCCGAGGCGACGACGGTGCCGGCCGGAACCCTCACGACCCGATGGTGATCGTCGACGGAGCGACCGTTCCGACGCTGGCCCCGGTCGGATCGATGCGCATCGTGATCGCCAGCGAATCGAACCCCCTCGGTACCGCTAGTTCGAAGCTCTCAGTGAAGAGGATCGCGTCGTTGGTTGAGGCCAAGGTCGAGTCGATAACGATTCCGAGATCCAAGATCCCGCCGTCGAGGAAGAGCCAGTTGCCTTCGGGGAACAGGAACATCTCGGAACTCAATGGCCAGGGAGTGGCTTGCCCGGCTCCGAGCGGCCCAAAGCCCTGAAGTGGGGACGCGCCAGTAGGCGAGTCCAGCGCCCGAGTGACGTTGAGGTGACGGGCCGAGAAGAAGCCGTCGATCTCGGCGTCGGCCACGGCGAGCCTTTCGCTGTGGCCTCCCGAGTCACCGGGCAGGTTCCGGGCGAGGTCGGCGCGGAACATGTCGTAGATCCAGCCGGGCAGGATCACTCGCAACGGGTCGTCGAGCTCCATCCTGTTGCGATACCGGAGCGCCGCTGCGAGGCGATCCAGCTCGGCGAGGGCGTCACGGCTGGCTCCGACCTCATAGTCGCCCACGGTGACCGCCGTCGAGCCGCTGGAGATGGTGCTCAGGAGCGTCGCCTCGGCCAGGCGGGCCTGCGCCGCCAGCGCCGTCTGCCAATAGGAGGTGACCTGCTCAGGGAAATACTTTCGCTGAAACTGGCCCAGCTTCACCTGGCAGGTGACGGCGTCCACGAGATACTCCTGGATCGAGATGCAGGTCAGAGTCGCGTAGGGCTTGGTGGCCGGCGAGGTCGGATTCACGTCGTTCGCTTCCGTCCACAGCGCAGCAGGCGCGTCGGTCACGACCGAACTGAAGGAGTGAACAGGAGCCAGCCGCACACCACCGCGGCCGGCCCCGAGATGCACCAAGCTGTCCCGCACCGGGCGCGACACCGAGCTGATGATCGGCTGGTCGTAGATCGCCATCGAGGGAGCGCATACGCCGCCCGACGCGACCAGGGCGTCCCGGCCGGCTAGGGCCTCGATCTTCCGGGCGTTGAGCTGCGGGTCGTCGCCGAGTTGCCGCTCCGGCTCCAGGCTGTACTCGAAGCGAACGACACTCTTCTGCTCGGTCGGCCGGCCGGTCCACGACGCCTTCGTACGGGACGCCCGATCCAGCTCCCGGCCAAAGGTCTCGGATATCTGGGCGGTATCGGCGGCGTCGAGTTCAGCACCCGATGCCGTCAACGCCGTCACAGTCGCCTTCCGGCGGGCGGTTGCGGGCCGGGTGCGTCCGGGCTGATGTCGAGACAAGGTCGCGATGCTGGGAAGCCGGCGGCGGCCTGTGGTGCCCTCCAGACGGCCTGCGACGTCCTCGCTGGCCGAGGCCGAAGCCGCGATCGACGCGGCGAGCTGGTCGGCCGCGATCCTTCGGCTCTCCTGGGTCTCCAGCCGACGGGCCAGCTCGGCCTGGGCCGCCTTGCAGAAGTCGGCGGAGGCGGAGAGCTGCTCGATCGCCTGGAAGTCCGGGTCGCTGTCGGCGGCGAGGGTCTCGGCGTGGGCGAGCACACGGTCCTGGGCGTTGCGCAGTTCGTCGACGTCGACGGTCTTGATCTTGGCCAGCCGGCGGCCGGTGGCCTCGTCGAGGATGCCGGCGGCGACCAGCCCTCCGATGGCGGCTTCGAGATTCATGCGGACGATCCCTTCATGTAGGGGCCGCCGCACGCGCCGACGACCCGAGGTCAGTCAGCGCAACAGGGGTCGCTCGGTGCTGAAACCTGGCGGCCTGCCGCAGCGCCGAAAGGGTACCGCGCCCAAGTGACAGCTTCGGGGATCAGTCGCCGCTGTCCTCGGGGTCGTCAGGCGGCGAGATGATCGCGAAGGCGGTCGGAGCTCCGTCGTAGACGTTTCCGGCGAGGATGACGTGCTCAGGCAGACCGCCGGCCATCCGGGCGAGGAAATCGCCAGCAACGGCCTGTCGTTTCCTGGTTGCCCGTTGACTGCTGAGGATGTCGAGGCTGACGGCTTCGGCGGCCGGGCCGGGGGTGTCGGCCCAGGATTCGAGGATGCGGCGGGCGGCTTCGTGCAACTCTTCGTTCACGGTGTGCTCCTTGTCTGGTCGAGGGTGAAGGCGCGTCGCAACGCCGGTAGCAAGGTCCTGCGGGACCACAACAGCGGCAGCGGGGCGTTCATCGGGAGTAGACCGACCTGGCGAAGCCTCTGCTGGACGTGGGGGGTCGAGCGGATCTCCAAGCTGGTGCCGAGCGGAACGAGCCGCCCGCTGATCCGCAGGCACCACAGCCCGGAGCGGCGTTCCACCCGCTCGAAGCCGGGGAAGATATGGCCGAGGTAGGCGTCGGGGTTGGACCAGACGTCAGGGGGCAGCTCGGTCCGTTTGCGCCTCTGCTGGCGGCTCACGAAGCCTCCTTCTGCTGATCTCGACGTTCCCGACGGGCGATCCGGCGTTCCCGTTCGCTGAGCCCTCCCCAAATCCCGAACTTCTCGCCGTTGGCAAGGGCGTACTCCAGGCAGTCGGGGCGGACCGTGCAGGCCCGGCACACCTCTTTGGCTTCGCTCACCGACTCGCCGCGCTCCGGGTAGAACAGGGCCGGGTTGAGGTCTCGGCAGTTGGCCTTCCGATGCCAAGCCGGACGTATACCGGGGTATAGGCCGAGACCGACCGTTCCATACCCGGGTAGATGGGCTTCGGTCATGATCGGGGGCCTTCCTGGGGCGGCTTGAAGCTGCCGGGCGGGGCTCCGCGAAGGCCTTGCATCTTCATGATGCGGGCCTGCTGCGACCGGCGGGCGATGCGGCGACCTGTCTCGCCGCCACGGCCGGAGGCACCTGCGAATCCGATGTCCGCGCCGGGCCTGACGATCTGTGACGGCGGCATCCTTCGGCCGGCGGGGTTGGACACGGTCGCTGCCCCGGCCGGCTTGTCGTCGAAGTGGTTGACGGCCATGGCGATGGCCACGGCTCGGTCGTCGTGACGGCCGGAGTCGTGGTCCAACCTGAACTGGCCGGGGGCGGTCTCGCGGAGCCGGACGGTGCACAGCTCGTCGATCAGGTCGGGATCGTCGGGCAGTCCGAGCCGGCGGTCGCGCAACGCCCGGTAGAGGCTGGCCGCCAAGCGGCCAACGCTGGTCGAGGAGAACACGAAAGGCCTGGCCCGCACCCCGGAGGCGTTCAACCGTTGCAGCATCGACTGGGTCTGCCACGGATCGGCGAGCACCGGCGGCCGGAAATACGCCCGGTGCGCCATCCTCACCCACTGCTCGACCGTGTCGAGCTGCACCGGGGCCTGACGGGAGCCCTGCCAGACTTGCAGCCTGTCGACGATCACTCGGCCGTCGTCGGCGTGAGCGACCACAGCCACGCACCTGTCGTCGGTCAAGCCGGCGTCGAGGGTGACGACGTAGGAGCGGCCGCGGACCGGTTCGAGCGGTTCCGGAGGGTGATCGACGCAGGCCAGGACGTCATCCCGGGTGGTGAGCTTCTCGGGGCCCTCGCTCCAGCGGTTCAAGTGGAGACGCTCGAACACGGCCGGCAGCAGAAGGGCCCGCTGCTCGGCTAGCTCCTCCTCCGACACCCAATCGAGGGGCCCCTCGATCTCGGAGCAACGCCAAGCAGGAGAACTGCGGGCGTGCTCCACCACCCGGTACGACCAGTGCGACGGGCTGCCTGCCGACGTGACCACCACCAGTCTGCTTCCCGGTACCTTCGGCTGCGCGCTGACAATCGCCGCCCAGATGCCCTGCGCCGCGGGAGTCGACGGCCAAACCGCCAACTCGTCGCAGATGGTCAGAAATGGTCGCAAGCCGAACGCTCCGGGCTCATCAGCGGGCAGTACGGTAATGGTCGAACGAACCTCACGGTCCCTGAGGAACAGCACCCGGCGGCTCTCGACCCGCATCACCTGCTTGAGAGCCGGCCGGCGCAGCAAGAACCCTCGGACGGTGTCCAACAGCAGGCCGCCCTGATCGGCGTCGGAGGCAATCACATAGGACGTCGCCCCGAGCGGTGCCTGCGTCAAGTGAAGCGATACCCCCGACGCAGCCGCATCGGTCGACTTCCGCCCGCCGCGAGGCAGGGTCCGCAGATGATTCCGGGGTCCCGACTGGTCGAAGATCGCCGCCGCGTCCGTTATCTGCCAAGGTGCCGCCGTCTCACCCCACGTGTGGCGATCATCCACCGGCAACGCCATCAGCACATCCATCGGATTCGGGCTCACGACGCCCCCTCACCTTCGACCACAGCCCCGCCAGCCGCCGCCTCAGCCGTCCCAAGGGCCGGGGCGCGTCGATCCATCACCCCGGGCCCCAGCGGCCGCTCAGCGGGCGTCAGCGCAGCCCGGGACTCCGCCATCAACTCGGCCAGCACACCGTCGAGCGGATCCCCGCCCAGCGCCGCAGCCTCAGACCGGCGGACCGCCGACACCGTCGCCATCAACCTGGCCAGGCTGCCCGGGTCGAGACCAAGCGCAGCCCTGAGCTTCCCGGCCCTGGCCTCCAGCCGGTCGAGGAGCACCGTCGCCGGGCGAGGTCTGCCCTGCTCGTCGAGGTCGCCGACCGTGTCAAGCCAGTCCGAGACCAGCCGCACCCGAGCCTCCACCCGAGCCCAGGCCGCCACCGTCGCCCGGAAGGCAGGCCGGGACGTCCACGGCGCGGTCTCGGCCAGCTCGGCCGTCAGCTCGGCCGCGAGAGGACCTACCCGACGGTCAGACCACGCCCCGTGCTTGAGGGCCAGGTCGTTGCCCGGCCAGGCATCCCGCCACTTATAGCCCCTCGCCGGCTGGCCGGTCACAGCCAACCCCCACGGTCACACCCCGGCTCGCACCGCCACGTTCCTGACCGACATGGCCGACCAGCTCGCAGCCCGACGAGGACGCAACCCCTCGGCGTCAAGGACGGCAGCGACCTCACGATACGACCGGCCCTCGCCCCGCAGGTCGACGATCCGGCGCACAGCGGCCTGCTCGCCGTCGTCAGGGCCGGCGTCACGATCCCGGCCCTTGCCCACAGCCCGCGTCCCGTAGGCGTACTGGCCGACCGCTTTCTTGCCGGTGGCAGCCTTGGTCTTCCGGCCGTCCCGCATCCGCTTCTCGACCATCGACCGCTCGTACTCGGCCACAGCGCCGAGCACCTGGCGGATGAATGTCCGCATCGGGTCGTCAGGATCGTCCTGCTTGATCTCCCCGCCCGACACGGCGAACACCGTCGCGCCGAGCTTCCACACGTAGGCGAGGGCCGCCTCCTGGATGTGCAACTGCCGGGCCAGCCGGTCCGGATGGAGCACGACCAGCCCGTCCGCCCGCTTCGCCTTGATCTCCTCCACGGCGCAGTTGAAGCCGGGCCGGTCGAGGTGGTCCGTCTTGCCGCTGACGGCCTCGGTGCACCAGTGGACCACTTGGTGCCGATGCTCCTTCGCCCAGGCCCGGATGGCGTCCTTCTGGGTGTCCGGCCCGAAGGCGTCGAGCTGTCCGTCGCTGCTGACCCGGATGTAGGCGACCAATCGCATCCGACCACTTTAGGGCGGCTGACCTGCGGTGTAAACGAATCGTCGCAAACGTTTACGGTAGGCCGCGCATCGTTCCGGCCGACCCAGCCGAGCGCGACCGCGGGCGCGTTTAGGTCAGGCTTGGCAGGGGGTTGTTTTCCGTCGTTCAGGGTGGCGTGGCGGGTGGTCATGGTCGGGTCTCCCTGTTGGGGGGTCAGAAGGGTTCGGCGTCGGTGGGGTTGTACTGGTAGGGCTCGTAGCTGTGGGCGAGGTTTCCGTTGGTCGGGATCACCGCGTCGCGTGGCTCCAGCCCGCTAGGCGCTCGCCTGGCGGCTCGCTTTGTGACATCGCGGGGCGATGTCACGTCGGCGGGGGGGAAGTGGTCTCTGGGCGGGTCGGTGAGGGCCTGGCCGTGGTGGTGGTCGGCCTGGCTGGCCTGCTTCGCCTGCCCGCCTTCCTGGCACTCAGGTGAGGTGCGGGCCACGCCAAGAGAGTCAGAAGAGATAGGGATCGCCCGAACGCTCGTCGCGTCGCGCCTTGTTTGGTAGCGCGACGCGCCTTGTTTGGTAGCGCGTCGCGCCGAGCGTTCGGAGAGTGCGGTCTCTTCGGCCGGTCCGGGCCCGGAGTCGTCGACGCTGGGCGCGTCGCGCCGAGCGTTCGTCAGGTGGGCGAGGTTCGACGGGTTCCGCCACCTTGGCTTCGGCTTCTCCCATACGCCGTCCAATTCGCGGGGTGTGCCGTGACGTCCCCGGGCCGGGCTGTGAGCGACCACGAAGCGGGTGTCGCTCCAACCTCCGCCGTAGGCCGGCTCCGGATCCAACCGGACCAGACCGACGTCGGCGAGATGCCGGAGATGCTTCTGGGCCGTCCTCGGCTGCCAGCCCAGTTCGTGCTCGACGGCGCGGGACCCTCGGACAGGAGCGTTCCGCTCTCGCTGGGACTCGTCGAGGAAGCACCACAGCCGGAAGCACTCGCCGCAGCGCAACATCCGGCGGATCGAACGTGATGGCATCGAGAACGGCGTCTCCTGTCGCTGCCGGTAGCTACCATTGGGTTCGTCGCCGTCGTCGTGGTGATGATGAACCTCGGGAGCCGGGCCAGCGCACGGCCCGGCTCTCCCGCGTCCGGGCGGGCTCATCCGCCGCCCTCCACGAGGAGTCGGTATGTCTCCATGTCGTGGCGCTTCTTTCGGGCCTTGCGCTCCCGGGCCAGCCGGCGCTCCTTCGCCGCCGCGGCCTTCTCCGCCGCCCTTCGCGTGACGAACCGGTTCCAGTCCTCGGGCGGAGGCTTCTTGGCATTGTTCGGAGTGTCCTGTCGGGTCACGCGGAGCGCTCTTTCGGCCCGAGGAAGGTCACTATCACTGCAACGAGCTGGAGGTCCTCTGAGGCCAGGTCGATTCCAGCCCGTTGATAATCGGCTTGGAGGAGTCGTCGGTCGTCGTCGGTAACGCGCCATTCGGGCGGAAGGCATTGCTCCCTATCGAGCCGCTGAGTCACGGCATCCCGCACGAACGCCGCTCGGGACTGTCCCTCGGCCTTGGCCGCCTCATTGACGGCTGCGAGTGTCGCTGGAGGGAAGGGAACGCGCAGCTCCGGAGCGCGTCCCTGGTATCCAGGGCCTAGCGGTGGCCGGCCGCCCCTTTTGGTACCGGATGCTGATTTGGACATGGCTGAACACGCCTCTCTTGAGGTGCGCCCTGTCGCCCGTCCTCGCTGCGGTTCCCGGCCTCTAGGGTCTCGGGCGGACCAGCGTCGATCCGGCTAGGTTCGACTTCGTCTTTTAGGTTGTCAATCAGACAATACCCTGAAAAGTCGGCTACTTAGAAGCACTCTTCATTCGGGCTGAGATATACCGGGGTATATGCCTATTGAGGAATTCACTATTTGTGGAAGTCGACTGCAACCCGCTCAAGGTCTCCTCGGCGGCCTTCGTAGGGGCGAACTTGTACGGAGTCGATGATCGACCGCAGAAGCCCCCACCGCCGGTCCGTGTCTGATCGCATCCACTCGTCCTCGAAGGCGGCGAGGCTGTCCCAGCGGCGCATCGTCGATGTCGCCGTCAGTTCTTCGAGGCGGCCCCGCAGGACTCCGATCCGGTCGCGGTTGGCCTTGCGCATTACAGCCAGTTCGGCGTCGTCGAAGTCCCCGCGGACCGCCATCTGCTCGGCCAAGGTCAGCTTGAACCGCTCGGCCTGGGCCAGCTCGGTGGCCACCTGGGCCGCTTCGTCGTTCATCCCGGCCGCCATGGCCGCCTCGACGCCCGCAGCAGCCCGTTCCTCCACATGGGCGAACACCCTGCGCACGACAGCGTTCTCAACCTGCTCGGCGGCCATCCCGTTGCGCCCACAGCCCGGCCGGCCCGCCCCGGCCCGACATCTCAGATAGGGCCGCCCGTCCTTGGAGTCCCTCGTCATGACCTCGCCGCACCGACCGCAGCGGACCAGGCCCGTCAGGAGCGACCTTCGGCGGGGAGCGCCCTTGCCCCGTCCGGCGCTCAGGGCTGCCACGAGCCGATCGTGGGTCGCCCTGTCGATGATCGCCGGCCAGACGGCGGGATACTCGACCACCGGACCGTTGCCGGGGCTGTGACGGCGAAGCCCGGCGGGGCGTGGGGACACCAGCAGGGCCCGCACGGACTCGGCCCTCCAGCCGTTCGTGGTCTTGCGCGGGAACGGCGACCGGACGCCCTGCTCGTTCCATTCTCGGGCGATGGCCGTCACCGGCACCCCTGCGAGCACATCCTCGCCCGCTCGACGAAGAAGGGCGGCCTCATCCTCGTTGACCTCCATCCCCCCGGGCTTGTAGCCGAACGGCTGGGCGGCCCCGAGCCCGACCGGCTTGCCGTCTTGCGCCAGCTCCAAATGCTTCCGTCGGATTCGCTGCGACATCTTCCTGATCTCCTCGGCGGCCACCGCCATCTTGATGCGTGCGACGAGCAGCCCGTCCCCGGTGGCCAGGTCGACATCGTCCCCGCTAACAGTGACCACCCGCACGTGGCCCACGTCGAGGAGCAGCTTCCACATCTCTTCGGCCTCGGCCGGCCGGCGGGTGATCCTGTCGAGGTCCCATCCGACGATGACGTCCACGCTTCCCGTCCGGACCGCATCCATCATCCGCCTGAACGCCGGCCTGGCCTTCTTCGATCGCTCGGAGGCGCTGATGTCGTTGTCCTGGTAGGTCTCGAACACCCGCCAGCCTCGGTCCTCGACGAGCCGAAGACAATCTTTCCTCTGGCGGGCCACACCCAGCTCGTCGCCGAGGTCGTCCTTGGAGATGCGCAGGTAGAGCGCAGCGGCGGGGATCGGGGTTGCTTCGATCGCGGTCACGGTGCAATCGTACGGCGCTAGGGCGGGTTTATACAATCCTTTCTCTCAACTGGATGACCCCACCCTGCCAGCTGCATTTCGAGGCCGGTCGGTGGGTGGTGAGCAACTCCAAGGGGGAGACGCTCACGATCACCATCGAGGAGGTCCACCTCGAAATCGAGCACGAGATGGGACAGGAGCCGGGCCTGCAGAAGGACGGCGTCGAAGCCCACCTGCAGGAGCTACTCGCCGCCCGTCCCGAGGTGGTCGCCGACGGGTTGAAGCTGGTCCGCCGCGAGTACCCGACCGACATCGGGCCCGTCGACCTCCTCTGCCGGGACGCGAATGGCGGGGCCGTAGCCATCGAGATCAAGCGTCGCGGGGAGATCGACGGTGTCGAACAACTGGCTCGGTACCTGGAACGTCTCGACCTCGACGGCCGGCTCCGGCCGGTGCGGGGTATCTTCGTGGCGCAGCAGATCAAGCCGCAGGCCCAGGTCGTTGCCAGGGCCCGGGGTATCGACTGCGTCGAGGTCGACTACGACCAGCTCCGAGGGGAGGAC
>JAKBBS010000334.1 GCA_021808425.1 Actinomycetes bacterium | reverse complement strand
TAGACGCCGACTCCATGATCGAAAGTCTGCGCTCGCGCCTCGCTTCGCGCTTGGAGCCGCTCCTGGCGCCCGCCCAGGTCCACCGCGAGCGGATCGAGTTGCAAGGGGCTAGGACGCCGTACTTTTGCTCTGGCTGCCCGCACAACTGGGGTACGAAGGTGCCTGCCGGGGCGGTCGTCGGGATGGGAACCGGCTGTCACGGCATGACCCTGTTGATGGACGAGGACCGGGTGGGTGAGAGCATAGGGATCACCGCAATGGGCAACGAAGGGGCGCAGTGGCTCGGGATAGCGCCGTTTGTCGACACTCCTCACATCTTCCAGAACCTGGGCGACGGGACGTACTTCCATTCCGCGCAACTCGCCGTCCAGGCGGCGATTGCGGCGAAAGTCAACGTCACCTTCAAATTGCTCTACAACAGCACTGTCGCGATGACAGGAGGCCAAGACGCAGGCAACGCAATCGACGTCGGAAGCCTCGCAACCGTGCTGCTGGCCCAAGGCGTCCACGAAGTGGCGGTGACCGCCGCGGACGCCTCCCACTACCGGCGAAAGCCGCTGCCCGCGGGGGTTACAGTGTCGGATCGAAGCGGGATCGTCGGCGTCCAGGAACGGCTCGCCAAAGTCCCGGGCGTCACCGTCTTGATCCATGACCAGGCTTGCGCCACCGAGCTTCGCCGCGCCAGGAAGCGGGGAACGGCCCCCACGCCGGGGTTTCGAGTGGTTATCAACCACCGGATATGCGAAGGCTGTGGCGACTGCGGCGACGTGAGCAATTGCCTTTCGCTGCAACCTCTCGACACGCCGCTAGGACGCAAGACCCAAATCGACCAGGAGTCGTGCAACTTCGACATGTCGTGCCTTCGAGGTGACTGCCCGGCATTTATGACAGTCGTCGTGTCGCGAGGCGACCGGGCGGCGCCCACCCGGTCAATCGACGAGATACCAGTTGCCTCGCCGCCCTCTTTCGACGCGGACAGCGCCGTCGTCCGCTTCGCGGGAATCGGAGGTACCGGGGTCGTCAGCGCTGCGCAGATAGTCGGCACAGCCGCGATGCTCGACGGCTGGGACGTCGACGGCCTCGACCAAACCGGCCTGTCGCAGAAGGCCGGCCCGGTAGTGAGCGACCTCACCCTCGCCCGCGGAGTGCACGTCGAGCGTGCGAAGCTCGTGGGCGAAGCTCAAGCCGACGTGCTGTTGGCGTTTGATCAGCTTGTGGCAGCGACAGCGGCCACTCTTGCCGCCGCATCGCCGGATCGGACCGTGACGATCGCGTCGACGTCGTCGCCCCCTGTCGGCGCCCGGATCAGCCGCCCCGAGGCCCCCCAACCCTCCTCCGGGGAGCTTGGCTGCCGCCTGTCGGAGTCCTCGAGGCCTGGAGGCTATCTCGCTCTCGACGCTCCACGCTACGCCGCCGCACTGACTGGCATGGCGGCGACCGCCAACCTCTTGCTGGTCGGGGTGGCGGTGCAGCGTGGCGTGCTGCCAGTCTCGGTGGAACATGTGAGGGAAGCGATAGCTCTCAACGGGATCGCAGTCGACGCAAACGTCGCGGCGTTCGAGTGGGGACGGCGATGGGCCGCCGACCCCGATGCCGTGGACGCCCTCGTGGGCCGCCTTAGCACTCCCACGACGGAGGTGGCCGTGAGGCCACTGGCGCCATCCCTGGCCCGGCGGATCGACCGCCTTGGCGCCGGCAGTGCTGACCGGGGAGTGCTTGCCATGCTGGGCTCGGACCTCGTTGCCTACCAGGACGCAGCCTATTGCGCCAGGTGGCTCGACCTGCTCGAGGGCGTGGCAGCAGCGGAATCGTCGGTAGGTGCCGGAGAGACCCGCGAGCTGACGATGGCGGTGGCGCGCAGCTACCACAAGTTGCTCGCTTACAAAGACGAGTACGAGGTCGCCCGCTTGATGTCGAGCGAAGACGGGCTCGCCGTCGCGCGCCTCGTGGGTGGCGATCAGGCTCGCGTCACTTGGCACCTCCACCCGCCCATGCTCAAGGCTCTCGGGGTGTCGCGCAAGATCCGATTCGGGTATTGGTCGCGCCCGGCGTTCGAGGCTCTAGCCCGGGCGAAGCGGCTGCGGGGGACCCCGTTCGATCCCTTCGGGCGTTCGTCGATGAGGGTCCTCGAGCGCCGGCTGCCGATCGAATACGCGGCGGCAATCGCCGAGTTGCTCCCGCACTTGAGTGCTGCCAACCTTCCTGACGCCGTGGATATTGCTCGTCTGGCCGAGCGAGTTCGCGGTTATGAACGACTAAAAGCCGAGCGGGCGGCCGCTTACCGCAAGGAGATCGCAGAGAGCGTGCGGGCATTTCTCGACAGATGAGCAGGCATGTTCCCTCGGCCTCGGATCAGTTCTTCAAATGTGAGAGCTCCTCGCATTGTTCGGCGACGGCAGCCACGACCGCTTCGTCGGCGCCGAGTGGCGGGTCGAGGAGGTCGATTACCTGTCGCGCTGCGCCAACGACGTTGCCGGAGGCCGACGCAACTAAGTCCCGGGCGCGCACGTCGCGAACGGGACCGCTGAGACCGCGCAAGTGACACAACCAAGCGGCGAGGATGCGGGTGGCCGCATACGGGAGCCGCCCCATGGCCCGTTCCGCTCGAAGGACCGGCAGGACCCGGATTGGCAGCTTCTGTGACCCATCCTCGGCGATACGCGACAAGTCGTCTCGCATCCTGGCGTTCGCGAAGCGCTCGACCAAGGTATCCTCGTAGGCGACGGCCTCGCCAACTGACAGTTCCAGATGTAGAGAGGCGACAGCCCACCACTCCTTGACCCACTCCTGACAGCGGTCATCGGCGATCGCCTCCGAGACGCTGCGGTGGCCGAGGAGCGAGCCGCTATAGGCCAGCAGTGAGTGAGCGCCGTTGAGGAGCCACAGCTTGCGGTGTTCAAAGGGTGTTACGTCGTCGACGAATCTCGCCCCGGCATCTTCCCATCGGGGTCGACCGGCAGGAAACGCACCCGCAAGGATCCACTCGCTGAAAGGTTCGGTCACTACCGGGGCTAAATCGCAACGCCCGCTAGACTTGGCCAGCATTTCAATGTCGGGGGCGCCCAGTCGGGGGGTGATGCGGTCCACAACTGTGGTGACCACCGTAACCGACTGGTCGATCCACTCGGCCAGGCCCGGCTCGACAAGTTCGGCAAAGTCCGCGACGACACGTCGCGCGATCTGCCCGTTGCCCGGAACGTTGTCACAGGGGACTAGCGC
>JAKBBS010000060.1 GCA_021808425.1 Actinomycetes bacterium | reverse complement strand
GTGCCGCCGCGCGCTCTGGCGTGCTGAGAAGCATCGCTGCCGCTGCGTCTGAGATCTGAGAAGAGTTCCCGGCTGTATGGATACCATCCGGGCGCGCAACGGGGCGCAGACTTCCAAGACCGTCGGCGGTGGTTTCGCGTAGTCCTTCGTCCCGGTCCACCAAGCGCACGTCGCCGGTCAAGTTCCCTTCGGCGTCGGCTACCGGGGCAGTGACAGGTATCACCTGCGTGGCGAAGCGCTGCTGCTCCCAGGCCTTTGCCGCCCGTTGCTGTGACGCGAGGCCGAACGCGTCAGCGTGCTCACGGGTGATACCCCACTTGTCTGCGATTCGCTCGGCTCCCTCGAACTGGGACGTGAACTCGTAGCGGGGAAAATAGGACTTCGGTATGGGCACCCCGAGGCCCAGCTTCTTGGAGGAGTTCGAGCCGATCGGAACTCGACTCATCGACTCGACACCGCACGCGACAGCCACATCGACCACACCGGATGCGACCAGCGCCGATGCAAGGTTGGCGGCTTGCTGGCTGGACCCGCACTGGGTGTCGACTGTCGTGGCGGCCGTGTGCAGCGGGAATCCGCCCGCCAACCACGCCGTTCGGGCCACGTTGAAAGACTGGGCGCCCACCTGGGACACGCAACCCGCGACGACCTGGCCGACATTGGCGGGATCGACGCCGGTTCTCGCGAAGAGCGCGCCGAGCGCAAGACCGAGAAGGTCGGCGGGATGTAGCGTCGAAAGAACGCCGCCCCGGCGGCCGACTGGTGTTCGCACGGCGTCAATAACCACCACTTCGGACATGCCCGCGATGCTATCCGTCTTGCGCTTCGACGGTGCAGGTGATGTCGAGGCGGAGTCGATGTCACACCCCTGCGCGACGATACGTTCATGCCCGAACAGCTTGTCCTACTCCAAAGCCCGAGTTCTGCACTTCGCATAGACACCCGTACATGCGACATCGGACGGCGCGGGATCGCACAAGCCCGCCAAGCGTTGGCTCTGGTCGCGCAAGCCGCCGCCGACAGGGATGAAGCGCATCGGCTGGGGCGCGCTCGACACCCCGAAGCGACGCGCGCTGCCGCGTAGAGGTGTACTCCCGGCGCTTGAGGCTGACGCGAAGGTAGCATCGGACGATGGGCTACGGAATAACGATCCCCTTCGATGGTATTCCCCTTTCGGATCACCAAAGTTGGTTGGCGGAGCTGGCCGATCTCGGCTACAGCGACGTGTGGAGCGCCGAGGCGGACGGGGCCGACGCCTTTACGCCGTTAGCTCTAGCGGCGGCGTGGGCTCCCAGCTTGCGTCTCGGCACCGCGATTGTCCCGGTCTTTACCCGAGGGCCGGCTCTGATCGCCCAGAGCGCCGCCGCACTCGCCGAGGCAGCGCCAGGCCGCTTCGCGCTCGGTATCGGAACGTCCTCCGACGTCATCGTCGAGCGCTGGAACGGGACACCGTTCGAGGAGCCGTACCGAAAGACCCGGGACATGATCCGGTTCCTGCGTCACGCCTTGGCCGGCGAGAAGGTCGACGAGAAGTTTGACACGTTCCAGGTTCGCGGATTTCGTCTCAGCCGTCCGCCACAAGTCGTACCGCAGGTTCTGGTCGCCGCCTTGAGACCAGGGATGCTCCGCCTGGCGGCTCGCGAAGCCGACGGAGCGATCACCAACTGGCTGTCGGCGAGCGACGTTCCCAAGGTCGCGGCCGAATTGGGGGAAGGCAAGGAGCTGGTCGCCCGGGTCTTCGCGTTTCCTTCAGAGGACACGGCGACAGTCAGAGCGATCGGGAAGCGGATGATCGCTGCCTATCTCAACGTTCCTGTATACGCTGCGTTTCACGCGTGGCTCGGCCGTGGCCCGCAGCTGGAGCCGATGTGGGCGGCATGGAAGGCCGGCGACCGCAAGGCGGCTCTGGAACTGATACCAGACGCCCTCGTGGACGAGCTGGTCCTTCACGGACCCGCATCCAGCGTTCGCAGACAAGTCCAGGCCTATCTCGACTCAGGTGTGACGACCGTTACGCTGGCTGTCATGTCGGCCGGCATCGACTTGCGAAACGCGATCAGAGATTTAGCGCCGGCAGCAGGCTAGGACCGCCTCCCGGTGAGATTGCGAAGCGTCGTCGGACCAGGAGAGGAGGTTGTGGTCGACACGCGGCCACACTGGAAGTACCTGGCGGCGCCGTCCTGCGCCCTCATCGTGATCATCGCCGGAGGCGTGGCCGCCGCTGTGAGCAAGCCGGCGGTGGCAGTCGGGTGGCTCATAGTGGCGCTCCTCGTGGCGTCCGCCGGCTGGCTTGCCGCACGCTACCTGCGATGGGCCACCACGAGGTTGATTGTCACTACCGCGCGAGTCGTCGAGCGTCAGGGCCTTCTCGCCCGGACAAGCCGGGAGATCCCGATTGCGGCGATCTCGAACATCGGCTACCGCCAAAGCCTGACCGACAGAATGATCGGGGCCGGGGACCTCGTAATCGAGTCGGCTGGTCCAGGAAGCGAGGAGGTCTTTACGGATCTGCCTCGGCCGGGGACGATACAAAATCAGGTTTACTCCGAAATCGCACGCTGGCACTCCGGCGCGTGGCCGAACATGCTTCCTCCTGCCGTTGCCGGCGCCGGGCGTGGGCTCGTCCGCAGCGGCTCGTTTCAGCCCGGGGCAGCGCCCGCAGATCCAGACAACCGGAACATCCCGTCGCAGATCGACCAGCTGGACCAGCTCCGGCGGCGGGGTGTCATCACCGAGGCGGAGTTCCAGGCCAAGAAGGCCCAGCTTCTGGAAAGAATGTGACCATACAAGTCGGGGCGGGCGAACCTCGCAGGTTGGTGAGCCTGGTCCCGTCGATCACGGAAACCCTCTTCGAGTGGGGGGTCACTCCGGTCGGCGTCACCCGCTTCTGCGACATCACGGGGAGAGGCGACCAGCCCACTCGGGGGTACGACCCTCCACCCGACGCACCGACCATCGCCATCGTGGGTGGCACGAAGAACCCTGACCTCGAGGCGATCGTCGCCCTCGAACCTGACGCCGTGCTCATGGACCGAGAGGAAAATAGGCTCCCCGACGCTGACGCGCTCGAAGCCGCAGGGGTCACCGTCGTGGCGACCGCAGTGCGATCGCTAGGCGACGTCGACGAAGCGATGCTGGAGTTGGGCGAGGCTGCAGGTTTGGCCTACGAGCGGGATACCGCCGCCTTCGACCCATCGGCGAACACAGGCGGACGCATGAGGGTGTTCGTCCCGATATGGCGCCGTCCGTGGATGACCGTGAGCAAAGACACCTACGCCGGGTCCCTCCTCGAAGCCGTCGGCTTGGTCAACGTGTTTGCCGTAGAGGACGAGCGCTACCCAACCGTGGAACTTGCGCGGGCTTTGCAACGACGTGCGGAGATCGTTTTGGCTCCGAGCGAGCCTTACGCTTTCACGGAGCGCCACCGTCAGGAGCTCGAAACCGTGGCGCCGGTCGTGTTCGTCGACGGCCGGGACCTGTTCTGGTGGGGAGCCCGAACGCCAAAGGCGCTGCAGCGACTCGGTGCGCTGGCGCGCGACATCGCCGCGAGATAAAGATCGGCGTTATGCCAGGCCCCTTGCAAGGATTCAGGATCATCGAGTTGGCCGGAATAGGACCTGCGCCGTTCGCCGGAATGATGCTCTCCGACATGGGAGCCGAGGTCCTTCGGATCGACCGCGCCGCTTCGGTGCGAGACCGAGCCGACACGGCTGCTGCTGGCCCGGCTGCGGACGTGCTCGGCCGGGGCCGGCGCTCGATAGGAGTCGACCTCAAGCACGCCGAGGGCCGCGAGGCGGTGCTGCGCCTGGTGGAGAAAGCGGATGCCTTCATCGAAGGATTCCGCCCGGGGGTCACCGAACGGCTCGGTCTCGGTCCGGCCGACTGCGAGGCGCGCAACCCCCGGCTGGTCTACGGGCGCATGACAGGATGGGGACAAGACGGTCCCTACGCACAGGCCGCGGGACATGACATCAACTACATAGCCTTGAGCGGCACCCTCGCCATGATCGGGCGTCAAGGCGAGGCCCCTGTACCGCCGCTCAACTTGGTGGGTGACTTCGGTGGCGGGGGAATGCTCCTCGCGTTCGGGGTCGTCTGCGCCCTCCTTGAAGCCTCCAAGTCGGGGCGTGGTCAGGTCATCGACGCCGCCATGGTTGACGGGGCGGCGCTACTAGCTGCGATGCTCCACGGCTTTCGGGGTTCGGGCATCTGGGGAGCGAGAGGCACCAACCTTTTGGACACCGGAGCTTTCTTTTACGAGGTATACGAGACCTCCGACGGCGGCTACGTGTCGTTCGGGTCGATCGAGCCGCAGTTCTACGCCGAGATGCTCGAGCTCACCGGCCTTGCGGACACCGACGGCGGCGTACTCGCAGACCAACACGACAGGGCGGCGTGGCCTGCGATGAAGGAGCGTATGGCGGCGCTCGTTCGGACGAAGACGCGTGACGAGTGGTGCAAGCTGCTCGAAGGTACCGACGTGTGCTTCGCCCCCGTGCTGGATCCGGGTGAAGCGCCGGAGCATCCCCACAACAAATTGCGGGGAACGTTCGTCGAAGTCGAAGGGGTGACACAGCCGGCGCCGGCGCCGCGTTTCTCGCGCAGCGCCGGAGCGATCTCGGGTCCCCCGGTGCATCCAGGCCACGACACCGACGAAGCGTTGGCCGACTGGGGTTTTGACGAAGCAGACGTCGCGAGGCTCCGTGACATCGGGGCGCTGCGCTGACCCAGACGGCGCCGCCCGGCTACTTCGAGCGTTCCAAACGTACGACTATCGACTTTGAAACCGGGGTGTTGCTCGTCTCGGCGGTCGAGTCCAAAGGAACAAGCACGTTCGCCTCGGGGAAATATGCGGCTGCGCAACCTTGCGGGGTCGGGTACGCGACGGTTCGGAAGCGCTCGGCCCGCCGCTCACGGTCGTCCCAGATGCTGACTATATCCACCAAGTCCCCTGGTTCAATAGCCGCGGCCTTCAGATCCGACGCGTTGACGAACACCACGCGACGTCCGCCTTTGATCCCGCGATAGCGGTCGTCGAGGCCGTAGACGGTCGTGTTGAACTGGTCGTGGGATCTCAGCGTCTGAAGCAGAAGGTGGCCTTCGGGTACCGATACGCCGTCGATGGCGTTCACCGTGAAACGTGCTTTGCCGGTCGAAGTCGGGAACGTCCGCGAGTCAGCCGGCGGACGCGGAAGCGTGAAGCCTCCCGGTCTGGCTACCCGCTCCTCGAACGCGTGGAAACCCGGCACCACCCGGCCGATGTGCCTGCGTACGAGCGAATAGTCGACGGCCATCGCGTCCCAGCCGATGTCGTCGCCGAAGATCTTGCGGCCGATCGAGCAGATGATCGCAACCTCGCTTCGCAATCCGGGCGACGCCGGCTGGAGACGCCCCCTCGAAGCGTGAACCATGCTCATCGAGTCCTCGACGGTCACGAACTGCTCCTCGGCGCCCCGCCCGTCGCGCTCGCTACGTCCGAGACACGGCAGGAGCAGCGCCTCAGAGCCGTGGTGGAGATGGGACCGGTTGAGCTTGGTCGCAACGTGGACCGTCAGATCGCAGTTCTCCATCGCCGCTGCCGTCACTTCGGTGTCGGGAGTCGCAGCAACGAAGTTCCCTCCGAGGGCGAAAAAGACGTCGATTTTCCCGTCGCGCATTGCACGGATCGTCTCGACGGTATCGAAACCGGTGCGCCGGGGCGGGTCGAATCCGAACTCGGCGCCGAGGGAGTCTAGGAACGAGTCGGGCATCCGCTCCCAAATGCCCATCGTCCGGTCACCCTGGACGTTGCTGTGCCCGCGGATGGGCGCCGGTCCGGCGCCGGGGCGGCCGATGTTGCCTCGAAGAAGCAGGAAGTTGACTACCTCCCGGATCGTGGCGACCGCGTTTCGGTGCTGCGTCAGGCCCATCGCCCAGCAGACGATGACGGCCGGCGAGCGCAGCACCCTCCGGGCGACGCTCTCGATCACCGACCGAGCGACGCCGCTTTGCTCGACGATGTCGTCCCAGCGGAGGGACCGCCACGCTGTAGCGGCGTCGTCGAAGCCATCGCAGTAACGCTCTATGAAATCCCGGTCGATTGCAGAGCTATCGCCAGCGTCTTGCGAGTCGAGCAGAACCCGGTTCAGCCCTGCGAAGAATGCTAGGTCGCCGTTCACGCGCACAGGGATGTGCTCGTCGGCCAAGCGGGTGCCGGGGCCGAGCAAGCCTCTCGGCGTCTGGGGGTTGTGAAATCTGGCCAGCCCGGCCTCCGGGAGGGGATTGACCGAGACGATCTGCGCCCCCCGCTTCTTGGCCTTCTCCAGTGAGGTGAGCATCCGCGGATGGCAGGTACCCGGGTTCTGCCCGACAACAAGGATCAGATCGGCGCTGTCCTCTATGTCAGCGAGGGTGACGCAGCCCTTCCCGATCCCGATCGTCTCCGTGAGCGCAGCCCCGCTCGACTCGTGACACATGTTGGAACAGTCGGGAAGGTTGTTGGTGCCGAGCCGGCGGGCCAGGAGTTGGTAGACGAATGCCGCCTCGTTGCTGGCGCGCCCGCTCGTGTAGAAGGCTGCCCGGTCGGGGTGAGTGAGCTCCCCGAGCTTCCGGGCGACGAGGTCCGTGGCGTCCTCCCACGAGATGGCGACGTAGCGGTCGCTGCCCGGGGCCAGGTACATCGGTTCGCTCAGCCGGCCTTGGCTTTCCAGCCACAGGTCGGAACGCGATCGCAGGTCGTCGATCGAGTGCCCGGAGAAGAAGTCTCGCCCCAGGACTTTCCGGGTCGCCTCCCATGCGACCGCCCGAGCGCCGTTCTCGCAGAACTCCGCGAGCTTGCGGTTCTCAGGGTCGGGGTCCGGCCAGGCGCAGCTCGGGCAGTCGAAGCCGTCAGCATGGTTGAGATGCAGAAGGCTTTCCAGCGAACGACGGACTCCCATCTCGCGCCTCGCGAGGCGCAGAGAGCTGGCGACCGCAGGGAATCCGACGGAGTCGCGCTTTGGGGCGCTTACCTCAATGCTTTCGTCGTTTGGCAGTTCGGTCGTCATCCCGGCTCTCCGCCGGGCTCGTCCGCCTCATAAACAAGATTCACAACCGGGCACGTGAGCGTCCGTGTTATCCCCTTGATGGACTGGAGCCTGCTCACAACTAGCCCGCCCAGCTGGTCCATCGAAGGTGCGCTCGCCCTGACGATCACGTCGTAGGGGCCTGTCACGTCCTCAGCCGAGTCAACCCCGTCGATGGAGCGTGCCGCGTCGACGACCGTAGCAGCCCTGCCGATCTCGGTCTGGATCAGTACATATGCGCTGACTGGCACAGCGGTCCCCCAAGCTGAGTTGCGCTCAAACTCTATATCGTTGGATGTCCAATCTAGTCGGCGTCGTCGAGGCGTTTTTGCAGGTTGTCGAGCTGCCGCCACAACTCGTCGGGCATCCGCTCTCCGAGGCCCTCGTAGAATCCCCTGATGGATGGAAGGTCACTCCTCCAGCCTTCTACGTCCACGCCGAGGAGGGTGTCCATGTCGGAGCGGTCCACTTCGAGGCCGTCGATCGAGATCGCGCAAGGAGCCGGTAGCAGACCGATCGGGCTGTGCACCGCCTCGGCGCGTCCTGCGCATCGCTCGAAAACCCACTCGAGGACACGGCTGTTGTCGCCGAATCCCGGCCACAGGAAGCGCCCCCCGGCATCTTTGCGGAACCAGTTGACGTAGAACATTCTCGGCAGCTGCCGCGGCCCGGGTCCGCTCGGAAGGGACAGCCAATGCGAAAGATAGTCGGCCATGTTGTACCCGCAGAAAGGAAGCATCGCGAACGGGTCGTGGCGGAGCTGACCGACGGCGCCAGCGGCGGCAGCGGTGGTTTCGGACGCCATGATCGAACCTAGGAACACGCCGTGCGCCCAGTCGAACGACTCGGTTACGAGAGGGACGACACTTGAGCGGCGGCCACCGAAGAGGATCGCTGAGATCGGGACTCCTTCAGGATCCTGCCACTCGGGGGCGATTGCCGGATCCTGGGAAGCGGGGGCTGTGAACCTGGCGTTCGGGTGGGCTGCCGGAGTGGCGGATCCCGGCGTCCAGCTTTGGCGTTTCCAGTCGGTGAGATGCGACGGCGGGTCGTCGGTCATCCCTTCCCACCACACGTCGCCGTCGTCGGTCATCGCCGTGTTCGTGAAAATACAATTCCCCGACAGCGTGAGCATTGCGTTGAGGTTGGTGCGGCTGTTGGTGCCGGGCGCCACCCCAAAAAAGCCGTATTCGGGATTGATAGCGCGCAGCGACCCGTCGGGCGCGAACTTCATCCATGCGATGTCGTCGCCTATCGTCTCCACTTTCCATCCCGGGAGGCTCGGGATGAGCATGGCTAGGTTTGTCTTGCCGCACGCAGATGGGAACGCGCCCGTCACGTAGCGTACCTCGCCCTCCGGTGAGGTGAGCTTGAGGACCAGCATGTGCTCGGCGAGCCACCCCTCGTCGTGCGCCATCACCGAAGCGATGCGAAGGGCGAAGCACTTCTTGCCGAGAAGGGCGTTTCCTCCGTAGCCGGATCCGTACGACCAGATCTCGCGGGTCTCGGGGAAATGCACGATGTACTTGTTGTCGGCGTTGCAAGGCCACGCCACGTCGACGTCACCGGGTTCGAGCGGGGCGCCGACAGAGTGCACGCAGGGAACGAATTCTCCGTCCTCCCCGAGGACTTCCAGCGCAGCGGACCCCATCCGTGTCATGATCCGCATGCTGGCAGCCACGTAAGCGCTGTCTGTGAGCTGTACCCCGATATGCGAGATAGGCGACCCGAGCGGCCCCATCGAGAACGGCACGACATACATTGTGCGGCCATGCATCGATCCGGAGAAAAGGTCGCGAAGTACGGCTTTCATCTCCTGCGGTTCGTGCCAGTTGTTGGTTGCTCCCGCATCGATCTGTCGCTGCGAGCACACGAACGTGCGGTCTTCCACCCGCGCGACGTCAGCGGGATCCGACGTCGACCAGAAGCTGTTCGGGCGGCGATCGCTCGAAAGAGGAACGAATGTGCCCGACGCTACGAGCTCCCCGCACAGCCTCTCGTACTCCTCGGCGGACCCGTCGCAAATCACGACGCTGTCGGGCTCGGTCAGCGACGCGAACTCGTCAACCCACTTTGCGAGGCGCTTGTGCTCGAGGAGCGGCTTGATGGAGGTCATATTCGTCGGTGTCTCCTTCTGAAGCATTGCAAAATCTTGGCTGTTATCACCCTACGATCACCGTATGAACGACAGTACCTGCGGCCCTGTATGAAAGGCGAGTTCGCACTGATAGCGGAGATCGCCGCTGCTCTCGGCGCCCCACAAGACGACGACGAGCTGTGGATAGGCGACGACGCAGCGATCGTGCATCCCCCGCCGGGTTGGATGCTGCTGAGCGCCGACACTGTCGTCGCCGGCGTTCACGCTGACCTGGCGTTCACGCGCCTCGACGACTTCGGATGGAAGGCGATGTGTGCGTCCGTGAGCGACATCGCGGCGATGGGCGGCGTGCCATCCCAGGCTCTGGTGACCGTCACGGCCCCCTCCGGAACCGACATTGGACTGCTTTATTCGGGAATTTCGGCTGCGGCACTCCACCTCGGATGCCCCGTCGTCGGGGGCGACTTGAGCAACGGCCCGGAAGTGGTCCTCACTGTCGCCGTGACCGGTAGCTGCCCCGGCCCTCCGGTCAGGCGTAGCGGCGCCCGACCCGGAGACAGGATATGGGTAACCGGACCCCTCGGCGCGTCCGCGGCGGGCCTCAGGCGTCTGCGCCGCGGGGAGGCGAGATACGACAACGTGATGGAAGAAGGAAGCGCCGTCCGGGCGCACGCACGTCCTAGGGCTTACCTTCGCGAAGGAAGCGCCGCCCGACTCGCAGGAGCAAGCGCGATGATCGACGTCTCAGATGGCCTCGCGGCGGACCTCGGCCACATCGCTGACGCGTCGGCGGTGGGTTTTCGACTCGACCACGTACCGGTGCATCCCGAAGCGACGCTCGACGAAGCCGTCGGGGGCGGTGAGGATTTCGCCCTCGTGTTCTGCGCGCCGCCCGCCGCCAGACTCGACGAGTCTTTTATAGGGCTCGACCCTCCTATCATGATCGGGGTATGCGTCGAGGACCGAAACGAGCGGACACTGCACTCTCGACCTTTGGAAGCGCCGGGATGGCAGCACACCTGGTGACCTGGCGGCCGAGGGCGCAAAGGGCGGTGCCTGCATCGTCGGTGAAAGTTTGATCCCCGGCTGGCCTGCCGCTCTCTCGGTGGCGGGATCCGACTCGTGGGGTGGGGCAGGTATACAGGCGGACCTGCGAACCTTCGCGGCCTTCGGCGTCTGGGGTAGTGCCGCTGTCACTGCCGTCACCGCCCAGAACCACAAAGGCGTCCTCGCTGCGAGCGTCATGACCCCTGAGCTCGTGCGCGAGCAGATCGACGCCAGCGCCGACGCCTTGCAGATAGCCGCGATCAAGACAGGGATGCTCGGCGACGCAGCAGTGATCGAGGCGGTCGCGTCGGCTTACGTCGAGCACAACTTGGGGCCGCTCGTCGTGGACCCTGTGCAGGCAGCGTCTCACGGGGGCAGCCTCCTCGACCCGGCGGGACTGCCCGCGCTCGTATCGCATTTGCTTCCGCTCGCTGCGCTCGTCACCCCTAACCTCCCGGAAGCGGAATCCCTTGTCGGGGGGACTATCTCCAGCCGTGAGGCGATGGTCGACGCAGCGAGGGAGATCGAACTTCTAGGACCAGCCGCAGTACTGATCAAGGGAGGCCATCTCGAAGGAGCCGAGTCCCCGGACCTGCTGTGGGCCAATGGCCGGGCCGAATGGCTCGAAGGGCGACGCCTCCTCACCCGGCACACGCACGGGACCGGATGCACCCTGTCGGCAGGTATCGCAGCCTGCCTGGCGGCCGGCGACGAGATGCATTCGGCTTGCCTGCGCGCCAAAATATATGTCAACCGGTGCCTCGGAGCTCTCTCGAGCGGATGACGGGGCGTTCTAGCGGGCGCGAACCGCGCAAATTTCCGCCTTTGGCGTCGTAGTGCCCAAAGCGCGGATGGTTTCTCAAGGCGACCTTGGAGTGCTCCGAGTGAACATCCATGCCGGTTTCACGTCTAAACACATCGAGCGTCGACGGTCGATTGGCGCAGGTACCGTCCTCACAGGAGCCGGCACGGGCAGAGCTCCCGGCTCTTCCTCCAGGGCAGGGGATCGCCGACCTGCTGGTTCTCGGCGCGCTGGCCTGCCAGACACCGGTAGCGGTCCTCTCCGTGCCCCAAGTAGGCGGTGGCTGGAGCAGCCTCTCGCAGGGATTCGAGTATCGCTGCGGCCTGAACGACGGTCACCTGTTCGAGGCTATCGCAGCCGGTACGGGAGCGGTCGAACTCACCGATTTGGTGACGGTAGTGCCTCGCAGTCCGCTCGTGCAGGCTCCGCACTCGATGCGTTGGGCGTACGGGGTCGCGGTCCGGGATGCCGGCGGGGCGGTTGTAGCAGTCGTAGCAGTCATGGACCGATGGCTTCGCCAGCTCACCAAGCGGGAGCAGCGGGCGATGGCAGCGCTAGCCCGCCAGGTAGCCGTGCAGTTGGGTCAGCTTCGCCGCAACGTGGACGTGGCTGAGCAGGTTGTCCGTACACCGAGCGAGCTACGCCCCCGGGTCGTTTCCCAGTCGAGCCGACCGGCCAGCAGGGCAGCCGGTCTTTCAGGGGAAGCCCCGCAACTTCTTCGAAGCCACGAGGTCGCCGCCGTCTTCGACGTGACGGAACGTACCGTGATCAACTGGGCTGCCGCAGGAAAGCTCCCGAGTCTGAGGACTATCGGCGGTCATCTTCGCTTCAGGCGCGACGACGTTATGAAGCTACTGTCGGGTGCCGACGAGCAGAGCGGCTCCTAGAACCGATACCGAAGAGAAGCCGCCTAGCGGACGGCTTTGGTGACTTTCCCAGCGCGGATGCACGACGTGCAGACATGAATGCGCTTCGCGCTGCCACCGACGATCGCCCGGATCCTCTGGATGTTCGGGTTCCAGCGCCGCTTCGTACGCCGGTGCGAATGACTGACGCTCATTCCGAAAGACGGCTTCTTCCCACACACATCGCAAACTGCTGCCATCTTCGTCCACACACCTCGTCGATCGTCAGGGCCCGACGCTTATCAGGTGCTACCTGACCACGTCTCCCAACCACATTAGCATCCCCGCCATGCAGATCACGGAGCACCTCGACGGCGCGTCCTTCGCGGCTGCGGCAGCAGCGTTCCGTGACGCACTTCAAAGCCACAGGGACTTCATCGACAGGCTCAACGTGTATCCGGTGCCCGACGGTGACACCGGCACCAATATGGCCCTTACCGCCGAGTCGGTTGTGGCGGAGATCGAGCGTCAAGGCGACCTCGCGCTGGCGACGGTAGCGGGTGCCATCAGCTACGGGTCGTTGATGGGCGCCCGTGGCAACTCGGGGGTGATCCTGTCGCAGATCATGAGAGGCCTGGCGGACTCGACGAAAGGTTTGCCGAGCGTCGACGCGGAGGTGTTGGCGGGAGGCTTGCGCCGGGCGGCTGACGAGGCGTACCGAGCCGTCCAGAATCCGGTCGAGGGGACGATCCTCACGGTGGCGAGAGCCGCGGCAGACGGAGCCGCTGCGGTCGGGGCGCCGCGAACGCTTGTGAGGGTGCTCGAGGGCGCCCGTCAGGAGGCCGGGGCCGCCTTGGCTCGAACTCCTGATCTGCTGCCGGTTCTGCGGGACGCCGGTGTCGTCGACTCGGGCGGCACGGGCTATCTTCTTCTGCTCGACGCCTTGCTGCACGTGGTCGACGGTCGCCCCCTACCGGAGGCGCCGGCCGCTGCGGCGACGCGTGAGTCCGAGCAGGCGAATGTGGATCTCCCTTCGCCGCCTGGCGTAGCTGACCTGCGCTACGAGGTCATGTACCTGCTCGAAGCGCCGGACGAGCTGATCGCTCCTTTCCGTAGTGTTTGGGCTGGTATCGGTGATTCGATCGTGGTCGTTGGCGGAGACGGGTTGTGGAACTGCCACATTCACACCGACGATATCGGCGCGGCGATCGAAGCAGCATTGGCTGCGGGCCGACCGCGCCAAATCCGGGTCACGGACCTTCGCGAGGAGGTCGAAGAGGAGAGGTGGGTCCGTGCCGCCGAGGGCACCGAAGCGGCGGGCGAAGGCCCTGAGGAGCCGGTGCGGTGCTCGGTCGTCGCGGTTTGCAACGGCGAAGGAGTCAGGCGCATCTTCCGATCGCTCGGGGTCCACCACGTCGTCGCGGGAGGGCAGTCCATGAACCCTTCGACGGCGGCCATCGTCGACGCGATCGAAGCCGCGAACAGCGAGCAGGTGGTCGTGCTGCCGAACAACAAGAACATCATTCCCGTAGCGCTGCAGGCGGCGAAGCAAGCCAGCAAGCCGGTCCGCGTGGTCCCGACGAAAGGGATCCAGGAGGGTTTCGCTGCGTTACTCGAATATGACCCCGAAGGAGATGCCGACGCCAACAGCGAGCTCATGTCCGGATCCGCTTCGCGTGTCGTGGCAGGGGAGGTCACGCGCGCTGTCCGGCCGAGCCAGTGCGAGGTCGGTCCGATCCGTGAAGGCGACTACTTGGGAATCTCTCGGGAGCGTATCGAGGTAGTCGCCGAGGGGACGTTCGCTGCCGCAACGGGTCTCCTCAGGTTGCTGGTCGATCCCGCCCGGCACGACATAGTCACCATCATCGCCGGGGATGGCTCGACCGTGGCGGACACCCGGCGAATCTCGCAGTGGGTCAACGAGACCTTCGGCGATGTGGAGGTCGAGATCCACCAAGGGGGTCAACCGTTGTACCCGTACCTGTTCAGCGTCGAGTAGCTGTGACGGGTGCGGGCAGCGCAAAGACTCTTCCGGACCTGGCGGCGATAGAGGTCGGACGTCTCGCAGGGGTAGGAGACAAGGCCATCGAAGCGCTCGCAGGTGTGGGCGTCACGAACCTTCTCGACCTGGTTACCTACTACCCGAGGCGCTACGTGGACCGGACCAACCAACGGTCGATCGGGGAGCTGGCGGAAGGCGAGGAGGCGATGGTCCTCGCAGTCGTGCGAAACGTGAAGACCCGTCGGACGCGCCAGGGGCGTGCGCTGGTGGAGGTCGACCTCTTCGACAATTCGAGCTACCTCAGGGTTTCGTTTTTCAATCAGGCCTGGCGCTCACGACAGCTTCAAGAAGGCACCCAGGTGGTTGTATTCGGGAAAGTCGAGCGCTACCAGGGGCGCCGTCAGATGACCAACCCGGTGGTGGACCTCGTTGGGGACCGCACCGGCCGCATCATCGCGGTGTATCCGCAGTCGGACAAGGCCGGGATCTCGTCGTCGCAGGTAGCCACCTGGGTTGAGCAGGCGCTGCGTCGGGTGACGTCTTTCGTCGATCCGCTTCCCGTCGAGATTCGTGAACCCTACGATCTAGTCGGCCGGGACTGGGCATTTCGCCAGATCCATGCACCGAAGTCGATGGGAGCGGCTCAAAAGGCGCGCGTCAGGTTGGCCTTCGACGAACTCTTGCGTTTGCAGGTGGCCCTCGTAGTCCGCAAGCGGGCCCTTGAGAGAAGCTCGCAGGGTATTCGCCACGATGTGGCGGGGCGTTTCCTTGACCGACTCCGCCAACAACTCCCGTTCTCGCTCACCCGAGCTCAACAAAGCGCACTCACGGAGATCGCTGCGGACATGGCGGGCGTCTATCCGATGCACAGGCTTCTGCAGGGAGACGTCGGGTCGGGAAAGACGCTGGTGGCGCTCGGAGCTATTATCACGGCGATCGAAGGAGGTCACCAGGGTGCCCTCATGGCGCCGACGGAGGTGCTCGCAGAGCAGCACTATGCCGCCATCTCCGACCTCCTTGCCGGCTTCACGCTGCCAAGCGACGGCACGCTCACGGGGGAGCGACCCCTCTCGGTCGCCCTCCTCTCCAACCGGGTGGGCGCAGCCGAACGCCGCAGGGTCGCCCACGGGCTCGCCGAGGGTACTGTCGACGTCCTCGTCGGAACCCACGCGTTGTTGGGCGATACCGTCGAGTTCCACTCGCTCGGCTGCGTCGTCATCGACGAGCAGCACCGATTCGGGGTGGAGCAGCGAGCAGCCCTGCGCTCGAAGGGTCCGGGTAGCGCGATCCCCGACGTGCTCGTGATGACCGCGACGCCGATACCGCGCACTGCTGCCATGACCGTCTACGGAGACCTTGACACGACCGTCCTCGACGAACTGCCCCCCGGCCGCACGCCCATCACGACTATCTGGGCTCGCGGGCCGCTAATCGAAGCGGAGGTTTGGGAGCGGGTGCGAAGCGAGGTGGCCGAGGGCCGTCAGGCCTACGTGGTGTGCCCGCTCGTAGACGACTCGGAGAAGGTGCAGGCCAGATCGGCCTCCGCGGAGCACGAGCGCCTCGCGGGTGGCGAGCTCGCAGGGCTGCGCCTCGGTCTACTTCACGGGCAGATGGCCGCTGCCGACAAGCAGACCGTGATGGAGGACTTCCGCCGGGGTGGCGTCGACGTCCTCGTGTCGACCACTGTCATCGAGGTCGGAGTCGACGTGCCCAATGCCACCGTGATGGTCATCGAAGACGCTGGACGCTTCGGGATCGCCCAGCTGCACCAGCTTCGCGGTCGCGTCGGGCGGGGCAGGTCCGCGTCATGGTGCTACCTGCTCGGATCCGCGTCCGGTGTCGAAGGCGAGCGCCGCCTCGAGGCTCTAGAAGCGTCCACCGACGGTTTCGAACTCGCCGAGGTGGATCTGGATCTGCGGGGTGAGGGAACGATACTCGGGGCGCGCCAGAAGGGCAGCAACGACCTGAAACTCGCCTCGCTACGTCGCGATAAGCAGCTGGTAGGCAAGGCCCGAGAAGCTGCGTTCGCGCTTGTCGACGTAAGCGGGTCCCGTTTCGTCGAGAAGCTGCCCGACTTGGCGGGCGAGGTCAGCCTTATGGTCGACGAGGTGGACAGACAGTTCCTGTTCAAGAGTTGAGAGCTAAAATTCGCCTCTGTGCGGGTGGTCGGTGGTACGGCGAGAGGGAGGCGCCTAAATGCACCTCACACACTCGATACACGCCCGACGTCGGATCGGGTGAGGGAAGCCGTCTTCTCGATGCTGTCGAGCCTGGACGCGATCCGGGGGGCGGCAGTCCTCGACTTGTTCGCCGGTAGCGGCGCCCTCGGTATCGAAGCTATGTCGAGGGGTGCCGCTCGGGCCGTGCTCGTCGAGTCGAGCGGACAGGCCGTCGACGCGATCACCGCAAACCTGGCTGTCCTCGGTGATCGGGAGAGTGACGTGCGGATCGTTCGTGGCGACGCACTGGCCTACAGCAGAACGTGCGGCTACTTCGACGTCGTGTTCGCGGACCCCCCCTACGCTTTCGGCGGCTGGGAGGAGCTGGGGGGCGCCTTGGAGACCCGCGCCGGCCTGCTGGTGATCGAAACGACCGACCGCCAGCCTTCCGTCGAGGAGATCCTGGGTTCGTTGTGGGAGACTGTGAAAGTCAAGAGGTACGGCGGTACCGTTGTGCTCGTAGTTCGTCCGCTGGCTGTCGAAGGCCCCGCCGAGGAAGGTAACAGTTGAGAACTGCGTTGTTTCCGGGGTCGTTCGACCCTTTCCACAACGGGCACCTCGAGGTGGTCGAGGCGGCATCGAAACTCTTCGACCGTGTAGTGGTGGCGCCGATGCGTAACACGCAAAAAGGCGCCCCCCTCTTCGACGTCGACGAGCGGATGGCGATGATCGCCGACTCGGTCGCGCACCTAGACAATGTAGAGATATCGTCCTTTTCCAGTCTGGTAGTCGACCTCGCCCGCCATCTTGGGGCCAACGTCATCGTCAAAGGCCTACGGGTCGCGTCGGACGCCGAGTCGGAGCTTCAGCAAGCGCAGATGAACAAGAAAGTCGCCGGTATCGAGACGCTTTTCATCCCGTGCTCGTCGGAGTACTCGTTCATAGCGTCGAAGTACGTGCGCGATTTCGCCCACTACGGGGGTGCGTCGCGGATCCGTGGCACCGTCCCGGC
>JAKBBS010000059.1 GCA_021808425.1 Actinomycetes bacterium | reverse complement strand
GCATTTCAGTGCCATCGACGGTAACGGATACCGTAACCTCGAGGAGAACGACAAGGTCGAGTTCGAAGTCAACCAGGGCCCCAAGGGGCTCCAGGCCGCGAACGTCAAGCGCCTCGGCTAGCGCCCGTGGTTAACTGATCTTCGAAGAGCCCGCTTCTAGCGGGCTCTTCGGCGCGCCCGGATTTCAACTCGTCCCATTCGCCTGTGGCCCGCTCACTCCGTGTACACGAGACGCTCCGCGTGGCTGTACACGTTAAAATTGTCACCCCGCACAAACGCCGCCAGTGTGACGCCCAAGCGCTTCGCTGTCTCCACGGCGAGGCTCGAAGGCGCCGATACTGCCGCGAGGAGGGGTAGACCTGCGACTGCCGCCTTCTGCACGATCTCGAAGCTGACCCGACCGGACACGACGAGGCCGTAGTCGCCGCGTGCTGTCCCGAAGCGCTCTTGGTCGAGCAAGGTCGCCCCGATGACTTTGTCGACGGCGTTGTGTCGTCCTACGTCCTCTCGCACGACGAGGAGAGCCCCGTCGCGGTCGAAGAGTCCTGCTGCGTGCAGCCCGCCGGTGCGATCGAAGGACTTCTGCGCGCCTCGCAGCGATCCGACGGCGTCCGTTATCGACGACGTCCGCCAAGGTCCACCGGGAGGGACATGGCCGCAGGCGACGGCGAGTTCGTCGATCGACGTCTTTCCGCACGTTCCGCAACTCGCCGACGCGGCGAAAGTGCGGGGTTGGGCGTCCGGGCTGTGGGGGCGGGTCAAGCGGATCGCGACGTGGTTCCATCGGGCGACCGGGTCGAGTGAGGCGGCTTCGCAGTAGTCGACAGAGCGGATCTCGGATGGCGCCGCGACGCCCTCGGTGAACACGAACCCGGCGGCGAGCTCGAAGTCGTGCCCCGGTGTCCGCATGGTGACGGCCAGGGGTACAGCGGCCGCACCCGGACCTGCAACCATCAGCTGGAGCGGTTCCTCCGTGGCGACGTCATCAGGCAGTTCCAGCTGGCGTCCTGGGCGAACTTTGAGGACGCGAAGCGGCGTCACCGCCTTAGGCGGGGCGTTCATACCGCTCCCGTAACCCGCTCGACCGTAACCCGCCCGACCTGGTGATCCTGTCCTCGCCGCACAGGTCGGCGAGCTGCTCCGGCGTGTCGACGTCGGTGAGAGCCCTCCGCCAGCCTGCCGGTGCCTCTTCGCGGTCGGGGTCGACATAGCATGCTTCGATGACATCGAGCAGGGCCCGCATCGATCGGCGGCCCCCGTCGAGCACTTCTACTGCGATATCCAAGACCTCCGGACCGTACCGTGCGCAAAGCGGCTGCGGCACCCCTTCGAGAACCGGAACGACGGGCAGACCGCCGGGGCGCCCGGCGAGCCAGCGCAAAAAGTCCGCGTCGAGGTAGGGCAGATCTGTCGCCACGAGAAGCACGGGACCGTCCCAGCCTCCAGCTTGAAGCCGGCTGAACCCTTCGACAAAACCGGCGAGGGGTCCTCCCCCGGGCGGGTCCTCGATAAAGGCCGGCAGCCCGCTCCTGCCCGGGCCTACCTCCACCGCGATCTCTGCAACCTCGATGAGCCTTCCCGCCGTGCGCTTGGCGAGTGTGGCCACCTGACCGCCCGGCGGCCCGACGAGGAGCGTGGCCTTGTCGACACCCATCCGGCGGCTCGCGCCACCTGTGAGCAGAACGCCGGCGCATCGCATGACATCATTCTTGCCCAGGGCGCCGGGAAAAAGATCAGGTCCCGCTCCGCGAGACAAGCGTGGGACAATAGGGCCATGTCGTCGATAGTCAACGAGCTCGCCTGGCGCGGCCTGATCCATCAGGTTACCGACCGTGCCGCCCTCTCAGAGCGCCTGGAGGCGGCCCCGATCGTCGCGTACATTGGCTTCGACCCTACTGCTGGCAGCCTGCACGTAGGTCACCTGCAGCAGCTGTGCCTTCTGCGGCTCATAGCCCGGCACGGTAGCCAGCCGATTGCGTTGATCGGCGGGGGCACAGGGATGATCGGGGATCCGAGCGGAAAGAGCGAGGAACGCAACTTGTTGCAACCTCGCGAGCTCGAGGCCAACCGCGCCTCGATATCGGCGCAGGTAGCCGCCCTGCTCGACGCTGGCGCGTCGGCGGCCGGCTCAGTGGTGATCGCCGACAACTTCGACTGGCTCGGCGAGGTGGGCCTTATCGACTTCCTGCGCGACGTCGGGAAGCTGTTCAGCGTGAACGAGATGGTCCGGAAAGACTCGGTCCGCAGTCGCTTGGACCGTCAGGGGGAGAGTCTGTCTTTTACCGAGTTCAGCTACATGCTCCTCCAGGCGTGGGATTTCGTGCAGCTCTACGACCGCCACGGCTGCGAACTGCAGCTCGGTGGAAGCGACCAGTGGGGCAACATCTCCGAAGGTGTCACGCTGATAAGGCGCCTACGCGCCGGCGCCAGGGCGTTCGGGCTCACGTCCCCTCTGGTCACGAAGGCGGACGGGACGAAGTTCGGTAAGACCGAGAGCGGGACGGTGTGGCTCGATCCTGAGCGGACCTCGCCTTACGAGTTCTATCAGTTCTGGATGCGGACCCCCGACAGCGACGCGGTGTCCTATCTGCGCCGGTTCACCTCGCTAGGCGAAGAGGAGATCGTCGAGCTCGGCGCCAGGCTCGCCTCGCACCCCGAGGAGCGTCTGGTGCAGCGTGAGCTCGCGTCGTCGCTGACGACGCTTGTCCACGGCGCTGGCGAAGCAGCCCGCGCGGCGGTGGCGGCGAAGGCACTTTTCACCATGTCGCTCGCTGACCTGGACGGCGACGCCTTGGAGGCCGCCTTGGCCGATGCCCCCCGCACCGTCGTCGCCCGTGCCGACCTGGAGGGGGCGCTCAGCGTGATAGACGCCTCGGTTCGGACGGGAATCGTCTCGTCGCGCGGTGACGGCCGCCGCCAACTCTCGCAGGGTGCGATCTACCTCAACGGCGTCCGGGTCGCCGAGGATCGTCCCCTTCAGGCGGGCGACGCGCTGCACGGGCGCTGGGTCGTGCTCCGGCGGGGTCGTTCGACCCAGCACGTCATCGAAGTTCGAGACGACGTCGCGCAGTTGGACGACGAGGAGGCGAGATGAAGGTATCGAATGTCGGGCCTTACCCTCCAGGGCGTGACCCGGACGGCTACGAGCGCACGCGCAGGCGGGTCCTTTGGAGCATGCCCAGCGGTCTGTACGTGCTTGGGAGCAGCTTCGCCGGTCGACGGAATCTGATGACCCTCAACTGGGCGACGCAAGTTTCGAGCGAGCCGAAGCTGGTAGCGGTCAGCGTAGAGCGCGAGGCGGTGAGCAACGGGCTTGTGCGCGAAGGGCACGCTTTTTCCCTGAACATCGTCGCAAGGAGCGACCGCGCCCTGGTGAGGAAGTTCGTCAAGCCGCTCGACGATGACGGAGCCCCCGGCGAGCTGGCCGGCTTCGCCGTGACCACCGCTGCTACCGGTACACCGCTACTCGAATGCTCGCTGGCGTGGCTGGACTGCCAGCTTCGAGAGGCGACCGACTTCGTGAGCCACACCCTATTTGTCGGGGAGGTCGTCGACTGCGGCCCCTCCGAGCTCCCCGAGGACGTCGAGGTTCTCCGGATGGAAGACACCCGGATGAGCTACGGCGGTTGAGCGCTGCCAGGCTCCCGGCGGCGCATACTTGCGGGCGGACGGCAGCGACGGGTAGACCTGACAGGTGCTGAAAGTCGAACACGAAGCGCAGGAGGAGCGGTTATAGAGCTCGTCGCCGACGATGCGTCCCTCGCCGACCTGCTCGTCGAGCTGCGCAACGTTGAGCGCTACGGGATCGACACGGAGTTTCACCGTGAGAAGACGTACTGGCCGGTCCTCGCACTCCTCCAGCTGAGCTGGAGAGAGCCTGGTAGCTCCCAAGACCGGGTGGTGCTCGTCGACCCGCTCAGCGTCGACGTGGCCTCCCTGGCGGCCGTCGTCGGGGGCCCGGCAGTGATGGTCGGCCACGCCTGCGACCAGGACCTGGAGATTATTCGCCGGACATGCAAGGTGCTGCCGGGCGCGCTTTTCGACACGCAGATCGCCGCTGGGTTCTGCGGCCACAGCAGCGCCAGCCTCGCCTCCCTCGTGAAAGCCTTCGTCGGGAAGGACCTCGCAAAAGGCGACCGGCTGACGGATTGGCAGACGCGGCCGTTGACCTCGTCGCAGCTCGCCTACGCTGCATCCGACGTCGAGCACCTGTTGGTCCTCGCCGACACGATCACCGCCGAGCTCGAGGCTGCCGGCCGCTTGGACTGGGTCGAACAAGAATGCGCCGGCATGCTCAAGCGCTGCGCCGCGCATGCCGACCCGCGCAGGACCTGGTGGAAGCTTCGTGACGCCCGAACGCTCCGAGGTGCTTCGCGAGGCGTCGCACAAGAGGTCGCAGGGTGGAGGGAGCGCCGGGCGGCAATCGTGGACCAGCCGGTCCGCTACGTCCTACCCGACCTTGTCGTCCAAGCGATCGCACACCGGCCGCCGTCGACGAAAGAGGCGCTGAACTCGATGCGCGGCCTCGACGGGCGGCGTCTGAAGTCTCCTTTAGCCGACGAGATCCTCGAAGCCGTCGAGCGGGGAAGGACTCTCCCCGAGGAGCAGATCCTGCCGCCGCCGAGCGACGAGGTCCCCAAGGAGTTGAGAGCGTCGGTTGCCTTGATGATGGCGTGGATAGCCCAGGTCGCCAAGAACGAGCGGATCGATCCCGCCTTGGTGGCTACCCGGTCTGACGTTGCCGCCTTCCTTCGCGACGACCTCCAGTGCCGTCTACTGGACGGGTGGCGAGGTGCGCTTCTGAGCGGCGCTCTGCGGGCCTTGAGGGACGGCAAGGGGGCGTTGACGTTCAACCCGGCGGGCTCGCTTCGCCTGGAGGCCAGCTCGGGGACTCCTCTCGAGCTGTAGGGCGAGGGACGAACCTCCGCATTCCAGGCTTTCGGCTGCGGACGCGGTTAACTCGGGGCCAACTGGGTACTACCGAAAGTTGAGCGTCAAGGGTTGATAATATTGCGGGGGTCGCCGCTGGCACGTGGCGATTCTCGATGAACGGGAGCTTTTACGGTGAAAAAGGGTCGGCATCGGCGTTTCGAAGAGGCACGGGTACTCAAGCGGTTGACCGAGGTGGACGTTGAGCCTTGCGCCGAGTGCGGAGCGGACCCCGATGACGAGCACGCCTCCTGGTGCCTCGCGATGGAGGACCTCGACGAGGAGGAAATCGCCGGCCCCGAAGCGCACCTAACCTAGCGCCGCTTGTAAATTCCTGTCGCTGCCCGCTTCGTCCCGGCGCCATCGCGGGTCGTGTGGCTGCGTGTCGGCTTCATCACGACGATTCCTGGCTTGGTTCTCTCGTCCAAGTATTCGGCGAGCGCGGCGAACACCACCTCGCCTGTCATCGCCCGAAGCTCGTCCTCCATCGACTGATACACCGCACGGCCACCCCCGAAGGCTTCAGGTGCTTCGCTGCACCACCAGTGGAACTCTTCGCCTCCCTCCCCCCAGTGCTTGCGCTCCCACTGCGTCACCGTCGACAGGACCGTGCCGTCGGCGGCGTCGGTGTCCTCCCGCCTTATGGGGAGCTGCCAGCAAACGTCGGGCTTCCATTCGAGAGCGGGCACTCCTTCGGCGACGGCTGCGAGGTGCAGCGCACACCCCGGCCCAGCGGCGAACCCGGGCCTGTTCAAGAAGATGCAGGCGTCGTCGACGAGGCGTGTCGACCTGGTCCCGTCGCTGCCGACCTCCACGATCCCGCTCTTGTGACCCTCGTCGGCGAACTGCCAGAGCGAGACATCCAGGCGCGACGCCGCATCAGCCACGCGATCGACGTCAGCGTCGTCTGTGAAATGCGCCCCGTACGAGCAGCAGCCCTGCTCCAGTTCGGGCGCTGCGCCGGTGAGGACTCCCTGGCAGCCCCTCCCGTAAAGGCACTCCCAATTCGACGAGAGGAACGTGACGTCGAACATCCAGCGCCGCGCCTCGTTCGGGTCGTCGATGCTGACCCATTCGCGTAGCCGACTGGGTGTTGCCTTCCGGGTACCTCTCACCGCTCGGGCGATCGTAGCGAGGCCGGTTCGTGCACGTGCGAACGATACACGGCCCCGGAGGGCGAGCGAAGTCCCGGTCGAACCCCGAGCTGCGATTCGAACCCCGGAGCTGTGGACCCTAGGATCGTTCGGGCGATGGGAGCGGTGGCTAAGGGTCGGCGCTTGGCCGCGATAATGGCGGCCGGTGCGATCCTGGCAGGGCTTCTTGGATCATGTGGCGCTTCGAATGCGCGCCCGGGTAGTTCGCCGGTCGTTCCCGGACAGTCGAGCGCGACGACGCCGGGCACTTCGGTAGGCGTCACGTTGGGCGGCGCTTCAGTAGCTGGCGCAGGAGCCGCTGTGTCGTGGAGCCAGTGCAGCGCAGCAGCGGGCCCGAGCGGATTTCAGTGCGCGAACGTCAAGGTGCCACGCGACCCTGCGGACCCGCAGGGTCCGACGATCTCGCTTGCCTTGGACCGCAGGCCGGCGTCGGGCACCGACACCGGGGTCCTTCTCGTCAACCCCGGCGGCCCGGGCGTATCGGGGGTGGACTTCCTGCCCGAGATAGTCAAACTTTTGCCTTCGTCCATCCTCGACCACTTCGACGTGATCGGCTTCGACCCGCCGGGAGTGGCCCGCAGCGCTCCGATCAACTGTGGGACCACCTCGCAGATGCTCGATTTCATCAATGTCAACCCCGCCCCGGCGACCCCGGGCGGCCTCGCAATCCTGCTCGGCGCCGACCGGGCGTTCGCCGCCGCGTGCCAGGCCGGGAGCGGGGGCGAGCTCGGCTATGTGAGCACAGCGGACGCAGCGATGGACATGGATTACATCCGCAAGGCGTTGGGGGTGACGACCATCAGCTACCTCGGGTTCTCCTACGGCACGTTCCTCGGGGCCACGTACGCGAACCTTTTTCCCAAACACGTCCGGGCGATGGTCCTAGACGGCGCTATCGACCCGGCCCTCGGCGTTCTCCCAAGCCTCGACTACCAGTCGACGGCCTTCGAAGGCGATCTCAACTCGATGTTCGCAAGCTGCCAGGCGAACGCCAACTGCCCGTGGAGGCCGGGCGCGGACCCTCTGAAAGCCTTCGAAGCGCTCGTCGCCGCGGTGACCTCCAAGCCTTTGGCCGTCAGCGGTTCGGCCCAGGCGTTCGGAGCGGCCCAACTCCTTTATGCCACCGCGGCCGGTCTGTATTCGCAGTCGACTTGGCCCACCCTTCAAGCCGGCCTCGCTGCGCTCGCAGGTGGCAACCCGGCTATCCTGCACGCCCTCTTCGACAGCTACATCGGCCTCTCCTCCGGCCAGCTGGGCAACGAGCTCGAAGCCGAGACTGCAGTGAACTGCCTCGACGCTCCCGCCCCGTCGGTGCAGGCGATCGAGGCGGCAGCACCTGCGGCGCAAGCGGCGGCCCCCGTATTCGGGGTGATGAACCTCTACAGCGAGCTCGTCTGCTCTGTGTGGCCTACCCCGGCGACGTCGAAGCCCGCCAGCCTGCCCGCCGTTGGCGCCCCGCCGATCGTCGTCGTCGGAACCACCGGCGATCCGGCGACCCCGTACTCGGAGGCCGTCGCCCTTGCCTCCGAGCTTCGAAGCGGCGTACTCGTCACGCGCGTAGGGGAGGGCCACACCGCTTACGCGTACAGTTCGTGCGTCAGGAGCTATGTCGACAAGTACCTTCTCGACTTGAACGTCCCCCCAGGCGGACTGCGCTGCCCCTCGAACTGAGGGCTAACGTGACAACTCATAATGAGCCTCGGATCACTCGTCGGCGACCTGCGCTTCGCTGTTGCATCCGAGCGTGTCCACACTGACGCCTTCGAGTTGGGCCTGTACGGCCGTGATGCCTCCACGCTTCGCGGAGAGGCGTCGGTCGTGTGCTTCCCGACGTCGAGCGCGGAGGTGTCGGCCGTTGTTCGGGTGTGCCGCAATCATAGCTGGCCGTTCGTCGCGCGGGGTTCGGGCACCGGACTTGCGGGCGGAGCGGTCCCCTCGGGCGCCAAGCCACCGGTGGTGATCGTCACGACGAAGATGAACCGCATCCTCGGGGTTGACGCCGAGAGCCGGTTCGCCTGGGTGGAGCCCGGCGTGTTGAACCTAGACCTTTCGCGTGCCGTCGCCCCGTTCGGCCTGCACTTCGCTCCCGACCCGTCGTCCCAGCAGTCGTGCTCTGTGGGAGGGAACGTAGCCAACAACTCCGGCGGCCCGCACTGCCTGCTATACGGCGTGACGAACGCGCACATCGCCGCCGTCGAAGTCGTACTTCCGGACGGGGAGGTCGTTGTTCTAGGCGGCCTCGACGCCGATCCGGTTGGGCTGGACCTTCGCGGATGCTTCGTCGGCAGCGAAGGCACCATGGGGATAGCGACGAAGATCTGTGTCCGCTTGACCGAGACACCGAGAGCCGTGTCGACGCTCTTAGCCGACTTCGACGACATGGCCGACGCTGCCCGGGCGGTGACAGCGGTCATCGCCGGAGGGATCGTCCCCGCAGCTTTGGAGATGATGGACGCGACGATCGTTGAAGTCGTCGAGGCGTACGTGCACGCCGGGCTGCCCACCGACTCGGCCGCCGTGCTTCTCGTCGAACTTGACGGGCTCGCAGGGGGCGTCGCCGTCCAGACCGAGACGGTCGCCGGGATCCTCGCCTCAAACGGCGCTCGGCAGGTGCAGGTCGCCCGCGACGAACCCGAGAGGGCTGCGTGGTGGAAGGCTAGGAAGTCGGCGTTCGGCGCGGTGGCACGGATCGCACCGAACTACTACCTGCACGACTGCGTGGTACCGCGCTCGGTGCTCGTCGACGTGCTGAGCGAAGTCAACGGCATCGCTAGGCAGCTCGGCCTCGTACTCGGCAACGTCTTCCACGCCGGCGACGGAAACCTCCACCCGTTGATCGTCTTCGACGCCCGCGAGCAAGGCGTCGTCGACCGTGTTCACGAGGCGGGCGAGAGGATCATCGAGGTATGCGTCCGCGCCGGCGGTTCCCTCTCCGGCGAGCACGGCATCGGTCTGGAAAAGCGCGACGCGATGCGGCTCGTGTTCGGCGCCGACGACCTGGCGGCGCAGCGTTGCCTCCGAGACGCCTTCGACCCCGACGGCCTCTGCAACCCCGACAAGGTCCTGCCATCGGGTGTGGCTGGGTGCGGCGAGCTCGCAAGCGTCCCCGCTGGCGCTTGGATATAAGTGAGCTCGGAATGTGACCAGGTAGCGCGCAGGACGTCGGCCATCGAGGACTTCGCCCGGATCGTCGGCGGTCCCGACGCAGGTCCCGTCACATGCCGGGGCGGCGGGACCCAGTGGAGCCTCGCAGGTGTTGCAGATCCCGACGCCCGCGTCGTGGTAGCCCCATCAGGGGTCGTTGCCCACGAACCCGGCGAAATGATCGTGAGGGTGAGGGCGTCGACCACGATCGGCGAGCTTCACGCAGCGACACGCTCGAAAGGCCAGCTGGTTTCAATCGAGGCGGATCGCCCCGACGAGGCCACCGTCGGCGGCGTCCTGTCCTGCGGGAAGTCGGGGATCCGCCGTCTCGGACGCGGACCGATTCGCGACACCGTCTTGGAGGTGACAGCTGTCGCTGCTAGTGGGCGTGTTGTTCGCGCAGGAGCACCGCTCGTCAAGAACGTGACCGGCTTCGACCTGTGCAAGCTTTTGGTCGGATCATATGGAACTCTTGCCTTCATCGCCGAGGTAGTGCTGCGTTGCGTCCCCGAGCCACAGTCGGAGCGATGGTTCGTGGCTGAAGATGCCGATCCCTTCGAGCTACGATCCCGACTCTACAAACCGCTGTCGGTCCTCTGGGACGGCCGCCAAACGTGGGTCGCTTTGGCAGGATACGACGTCGATGTCGCCGAGCAGGCCACCTCGGTGCTGGGTGCTCGCTTCAGCGAGGTCGACGGGCCACCACCTCGGGCCGGCGAGGGGATGGCGCAGATCCGATTGTCCCTGGCGCCACGTGACCTGCGACTACTAGCGGATCTCGCCGCGCCGGTTGAGGAGTCGGCCGGCGGATGGCTCGCCGAGGTCGGTGTGGGTACCGTGCACTGCGCGACAGCCGGGGTCGCCGCAAAGGTCGCCATGCTCGCCAGGCTCGGCGAGCATGGCGAGCATGGCGGGCTCGCAACGGATGGCGGCCCGTCGCGCCAGGTCGTGGAGCTTCACCGGCGGATCAAGCAGAACTTCGACCCGACTGGGCGCCTCAATCCGGGCAGGAGCCCGCTCGGAGCACCGTTCGCGGCGACACAACACGAGGGAGACAGATGAAGCAAGAAAGCTCACCTTTGCCCCTCCGACTCGACCCTGACGAACTTGCAGGTTGCGTCTCATGCGGCCTTTGTCTCGCCCACTGCCCGACTTTCCGAGTGTCAGGAGAGGAAGGGCAATCGCCGCGGGGTCGCATCGCCGCAATGCGCTCTGCCGTCGCAGGGGCGCCCCTAGGCGAGGCGTTCGAGGACATGATGCTGTCGTGTGTCATGTGCCGGGCGTGCGAGACCGCCTGCCCGTCGTCTGTCCATTTCGGATCCCTAATGGAACAAACGAGGGCGGCAATCGCCGCGTCGACGGTTCCACGGTGGCAGAAGGTCGCGTACGGCGTCCTGGAGCGCCCAAGGCTTCTGCATGCCCTCACCGCAGCAGGCGCAATCGCGCAGATGAGCCGGCTGATACCCGGAGCGGTTTCGCGGCGCTTGAGCCTCCCGAAGCTGCCGATGCGCCAGCCACCCCTTCGTGCGAGCGGTAAGGACGTATGGATGTTCACCGGCTGTGTCATGGATGCTTGGCAGCGAAACGTCCACAAGGCAGGAATCGACGTTCTCGGCGCCATGGGTTTCGGGGTGTCGCTTCCCGGTCTCGACGCTGCTTGCTGCGGAGCGATGCACTCCCACGCGGGCTTGGCGGATCGAGCAGAGACGATCGCCCGGCGGGTGATGCGCTCATTTCCCGGTGAATCCCCGATCCTCGTCGACTCCGCCGGCTGCGGAGCGCAGCTTCGCGACTACGGCCGAATGCTGCGCAGTAGCGAAGCCGTGACTTTCTCTACGCGTGTATTCGACATCCACGAGTGGATAGCCGAGCGGGCCGACCTGCTCCCATCACCGAAGAGCAACCTCGGTCCCCTCCGCATAGCCGTGCAGGACCCCTGTCACCTCCGCCACGCTCAGCGCGCCCACATGCCCGTCCGCAAGGTCCTGGCCCCCTACGGCGAACTAGTCGAGCTCACCGACGAAGGGAGATGCTGCGGGGCAGGAGGTGCCTACAGCGTGCTCCGCCCTGCGATGGCCGGAGCGATACGCGACGCTAAGGTTGATGTCATCGCCGCGGCCGGCGCCGACGTAGTGGCAAGCGCCAACCCCGGCTGCTCGCTTTGGCTGAGCGCAGGAGGCGTCAAGGCGATCCACCCCATGCGGATCGTCGCCGAACGAGCCGGCCTGTCATGAGCGTCGATCCCCCTGACATCGTGTCGCGCCTGGAATCGATCTCCGAGGAGCTCGCCGACATGGCGATCGTGCGGCTTCGCCGATCCATCGAGGCCGGAGGGAAGAGCGACCTCATGGAGCGACGCATCACTCAGGCGCGACGTCAGGTCGACAAGGCAGCGTCCCTCCTCGCCGGGTTGGACGATGACCCCTCGGAACCCTGAGACAATCCCCTTCGGGCCGCTTCGATCTGCTCATATCGCTCCCCGGAAAACAGTACGCCGGTGTCCAAACACGAAACGAGGCGCCTCCTGGAGCGCCGCGGCTTGAGCAAGTGCGGGGCGCGCCCGAATGACTTTCGCGATGTCACTTACCGACGATAGTTCTCACGGCAGCCTGGGCGTCGGACTTGACGGTAATGACCGGGCGAGTGGGGCCCTTCTCGACTTCCTCGCGGCTTTCAACGTTTCGGCGAGGGTCCCTGAAGAGGCGGCCGATGTCGAGGCGTCACCGGTCGGCGATTGGGACTTACACGATAGGGGATTCGGGGGGCACGCGTCTTCCTGCGATACCTTCGATGCATCGCACGTTTCTGACGTACGAGACGCGTCGGATGCCTTCGATAGCGGCTTTGTCGAGGGCGACACGATACTCGACAGCGATCACCCGTGGCCTCACGGCGGGGGTGCTGCGCCGTACATGTTCCAAGCTGCAACGCCCATCAGCGCAGCGCCGTATCCAACCCGACGACCGGCATCCAAGGCGAAGCTGGCGGCGGCGATGGCGGCAACTCTAGCAGTAGTGGCCGGCGGACTCTACGCGTTTCAATCGACACGACCGAAAGTCCGCCCGAGCCTCGTCGGCCTAAGCGCTGCGCAGATCCTGCAGACGAGCGTCGCTGCAGCGATACACTCCGGCTCCACGCACATCTTCGAGGCCGACAGCCGTGGTTCGCTGTCAGCGCACGCGATCGGCGACGTGTCGGTCGCCGGTGGAAGCGTCCAGACGGCTATCGGGTCGACATCGCTGCAAATGTTGTCTACAAACGGCCAGCTCTACATACTAGGAAATGACGCAAGCCTACGCTCGTTCGGCTTCCCGTCAGGCAGCGCTACCCGGTACTCCGGTCTTTGGATTGCAGTCCCGCACACGAGCCTCCCGATTCAAGCGGCAATCCAGGAGCTTCAGCTCACCACGCTCGTAGACGGTCTCATCGACCTCGGTGGCCCCCTTGGAGTCGTCAGGTCTCCCGCTCCCGGCGAGATAGCGCTCGTCGGCGCGATCCCCCAGAACGCTTTCAACAACAGGTCCGGTGCCGGAGACCGCGCCACGCTCACCATTTCGACGACTTACCCATTTCTGCCGCTATCGCTGTCCTACGGGGACACCCAGAACGGTTCTACTGTGGACACGTTCAGCAACTGGGGCGAGAAGGTGACGGTCGCAGCACCGCCGAATCCACAGAAGCTGCAGGCGGCACCGGCGACTCCCGCCATTCCGGCGTAGACGGCGTTCCTACCCTTCGAAATAGCCGTTTTGGCGGAGATACGAGAGAATCTCGTCTGCTGCTTCGCTTGGCGGCAGCGGTCCGATCACACGACTCACAACCTGTGTCTGCTCCGAACCTGTGATCGATAGAAGGCGCTGATGGGCGTCTCCGCTCGGCGCTTCGACGCGTCTAGGAGGGGCCCGGTAGGCGACGGGTGTCCCAAGGAGCACGCCGTGGTGAGCCGGGCGAGGAGGTGTCAGTGACGAGACCGGCAGGGCGAGGACCTCGGAGTCGGAGCGCGTGAGCAGCGCTCCGAGTTCCGCTCTTCGAAGGCGCACTCCCGCCGCTTCCACTGACAGTACAGCTGGCCGGTCGACGACTATGCGCTCCCGCCAACCACTATCGAGGCGCCGTTCCACTATCAAAGTCCCGTCAGATGACACCTGGAGCGAAACCAACCCCAACGCCTGCGGTAGCTCAAGCTCAGCTGCGAGCACCCCGGGGAGTGTTCCAATCCCGTGACGGCTCGACAGGTCACCGCAAATCACGAGCGCCGGGGAACCGACGCTGCGTATCCCAGCGGCCAGCTGACGGGCGACCCACAGTGGTTCTCCGGCTATCTCGCAAGGCGAGAGGGCCCTGACGCCGCCGCTTGGCTCGTGTACGCAGCCGACACTGTCGATGCGACGAACATCCGCTCCAAGAGCGGCCGCCTCCTGCAGCGCGGCGTCGATCTGCGACGGCCCCACCGCGAAGGCGACCACTTCGACATCCCAGATCTCGCCAAGTCGTAGCGCGTGCTCTAATGCCGCGCCGTCGGCTGCGCTAAGCGTCGAGCGACGCTCGTCTACGGTCACCCTCCCCCAAGACGAGTCCACCTCGATCATCTGGTCGTCGGGCGCCAGGCACGCCACGACGAAGCTGTGCTCAGCCATGACGGAACACCACTCCGTGACCGCCCTCAGGGTAGCGCCACGTGATCGCCCCTTCGCTGTTACAGACCATGTAGCAGGTACCGCACTCGAAGCATTCCTCGTAGTTGAACAGGATCCCGCCGTCGGCGGTGACAGCGAAGAGGTTCGCCGGGCAGGCGGTGACACATTCACGTGTCGTGCAGGACCTGCACACGTCTGAATCGACAGTGATGTGGGCGCCGGCGGACACGCGGAACTCTACGGTGGCCATTCGCTGCGCTAGCGAGAACTTCTCCACGCGGAGGCTCACCTGAATGTCCTTACCGCGTCGAAGCCGTCCTTCACGAGATCGCGAAACGCGACCCGGTTGCGTCTCCTCGCGCCGGCAAGGAGCCGTCGAAGCCCGGGTTTGGGCGCAGTGTTGTCGACCGTAAAAAGACCTTCAGCAACGTCACAAACCAACTTTGTATAGCAGCCCTGCACCCGCTCGGAAAGCACGAGGCCCGGCGCACGTCGCAGCCGCGAGTGGTCCGATAGAACGAAACCGGCTTCAAGCGCACGGCGGTATCCAGCGAGGCCGGAAGCCGAAACGTCGCCCTGGCGCAAAGCCGAAGCCGCAGTCTCACCCGCGGCAAGGCCGGCGCCGATCGCGTAGTTGACCCCTTCGAGCCAGATTCCAGCCGCCAGCGTCATTCCGGCGGCGTCGCCGGCTACCAGCAGGCCGTCCGACACGAGCTCCGGCATCGTGTCAAAGCCGCCTTCGGGAATCAAGTGGGCCCCGTACTCCCTAATCGACGTGTCTCGGAGGTACGGCGCGATCGCGGGATGCGCTTTGAAACCTTCGATCAGCTCTTCGGGGCGGCGCCTCGAGCGGGCCAATCCGTTGAGGCTGACTACGACGCCGACAGCGAGCGAATCGTGGTTCGTGTAAATGAACCCTCCGCCGGGTACACCTCCCGTAGCGCCGACCGCCTCGATGTCCATGCCCTCACAAGGCGCGAGGCCGAAACGCTGTTCGATCAACTCGGGGTCGAGAGCCAGAACTTCTTTTGCGCCGAGCGTGTAGTGCGACGAGTCGTCGTGTGAATGAAGGCCAGCCGACTTCGCGAGAAAAGAGTTGACACCGTCGGCCGCGACGACGACTTTGGCCCTCAGGTCCCCACCGGGTCTGTCGGTTGTCACTCCGCACACCCGGCCGTGGCCGTCGCGAAGGAGTCCGGTGGCCACCGTTGAGCAGACGAGGCGTGCACCTGCGGCGACGGCCTTCGAGGCGAGCCAACTGTCAAAATCGGATCGGTAGACGGTGAAGCCGTTGTAGGGGGCAGAGCCCCAGGCCTGCGAGCGTACGTCGACGGTGACTGCCTGCGTCGGGGTCATCACCATCGTCGAGCGGCGCACCACCCAGCGCTGCACTGGGACCTGCTCCCACCATCGGGGCTCGATGCGCTCGAGGATTCTGCCGTAGACGACGCCGCCGTAGAGGTTCTTCGACCCGGGGAACGGCCCGCGCTCGACGACGACCACGGAGCGTCCGGCACGCGCCAAGGCGTATGCGGCCGCCGAGCCGGCCGGTCCAGCACCGACGACCACAGCGTCGACGACGACAGGGTCGACCGACGATGAGATGTGCTCGGCCGTGTCAGCGCTCGTAGCTCCTGCGTCTGGAGGTGTGCCGGCTGGACTCATCTGCCGCCCTCATTAGTTGCGCCTGCGCCGCCGAGTCCGCCGACGCCGACACCAAGCTCCGTGGCAACCCCTAGCCTTCTCGCAAGCTCGCCGAGGACTTCGGGCGCGTCGGCGACGATCGCCAGGTTCGCCATGCGGGCCATGGGGGCTGAAGGGTCGACGTTGACGCTCACGACATGGTTCGCGTCGCCGATGCCGCCTGTGTGCTGGGTGGCACCCGAGATGCCGAACGCCACGTAGAGGTCCGGGTCGACGCTTACCCCGGTGGTGCCGATCTGGCGGTCGTGGCCGACCCATCCGGCGTCGCTTATCACTCGGGTTGCGCCGGCCGCAGCCCCTAACGCCTCCGCCACGTCTCCGAGCAAGGTGAACACGGCGCGGGCGTCCGAGTCGCGCGCCTCGCGCGAGACAAGCCCTGCCCCCCCGGCGAACACCCGGGTCGCGTCGGCTAGGTCCATCGTCGAGGGCTCCGGCGGTACCGTTTCGAGCACCTCCAGATCGGCGACCTCCCCGGCCGACGCCGGTCGGGGCGCGTCGCCGGCCGACAGGGGTGCCCGCACGGTTAGCTCGACGATCGAGACACCACCCCGGTCGACGCTCACATCGGCACGTTTCGAGGGACGCCGCTCCGACCACACGGTGACAACCGCCGGCGCCTTCGCGACGGCCGGCACGACGACCCTCCCGTCTATTCGCAGAAGCTCCGCGCGGACGGTACCTTCGGCCGGGTCGTGACAGGCGACGACGGATCCGCTGAGAAGCGGCCAGCCGAGATTGTGAGCGAGCAGCGGGGCGAGGTCTCGCCCGTCCGGCGATGCCGGCAGGACTAGAAGCGACACGCCGCGAACGAGCGGGGCGACCGCCCGGCAAAGCGACCTTGGCGATGTCCCCGACGGCAGAACCCAAACTCGGCGGGCTCCCGTCAAACGCTTCACGGCGGCGTCGGCAGCGCCGCCTACCAGCAGCACTGCTCCGTCGGCCTGGGCGACGGCCTCGTCGGCACCCCCTGGAAGCCTCCCGTCGCGAACGACAACGACAGCGAGACAGGCTTCGTCGATCGGCGAAGGCCGCTCCGCCTCTGCTGCGATTACGTCACCGCTCGCTGCGGCGGGCGCCGGCATGCTGGTCATAGTGCGACCCCTACGCGATGGCCTTCGATTATCGCCGAGTGAGCCCGCCTCGGCGCCAAGCAGTCCCCGACGCGGTGCATCTCGAACGCTGCGCTTCGAAGCCCGTGCCAGAGTTTGTCATCGGGGGCTTGGTGGGCCACGATGACAATCCAGTCAGCGGAGCGCGTCGCCGCAACACCGGTCGGGTGATGCACGAGATTCAGCTGGAGTGGCCCGTCGCCACCCGACGTGACGCCCATCGCAACGAGGTCCGTCGACTGGCGGACGCCTTTGCGGGCCGCGCGAATGTTCCAGGTCTCCAGGTCGAGGGTGACGCCGAGGTCGCCTCCGACCACCATCGCCGGCGTGAC
>JAKBBS010000333.1 GCA_021808425.1 Actinomycetes bacterium | reverse complement strand
GGGATTTCGCCCACAACCCGTTCTCGATGCCACAAGGCGGCCTCGAATCTCTGCAATCCTCGGACCCGGGAGAAATCCTGGCCTACCAGTACGACCTGGTCTGCAACGGGATAGAGCTGTCGTCGGGCGCTGTTCGAAACCACCGTCCCGACATCATGGAAGCGGCGTTTGCGATCGCGGGATACGGGCCCGAGCGGATCCGCACGTCGTTTCCCTCCCTGTGGAACGCGTTCCACTACGGCCCGCCGCCGCACGCCGGCATCGCCCCCGGATTCGACCGGATCCTGATGGTGCTGGAGGAGCAGGCCAACATACGAGAGGTTATTGCCTTCCCGCTCAACCAGTCGGCCCGAGACCTGCTGATGGGGGCGCCGAGCCCGGTGAGCGACGTGCAGCTGCGGGACGTGCATTTGAAGGTTGTTCCGCCGGCGCCGTAGGGGGTCGGATCGGTAGGTCGCTGGCCCCGTCGCCGGGGCGGCGAGCGGGGTGTCGAGCTCATGGAATGAGTGGGTCAGCGCAGCGTAGGAGAGACTGTGCGTGAATTGCACGACAATTGTGCAATTTCACGCACAGTCCCCTGCCCTCCGACCCCGCCACGGCTGATTGCCTTTCCGCAGCGTGATGCCGATCGACTCCGCAAACGGGAAGCGCCACAACTCGTGTCCATTTGCGGCGGTCCGCTCTTGCGCTCTTCCCGGCTTCGAACCTCCCGGCGTGGATGAGGAGCGGGTCGAAGCGAATTGCCTGTCGCCTTCGGGGAGCGCACACGCCATGGATGACCTACTCGAGACGGCGATGTCAAGGATGACGAGGTTGGAGCGTTCCGTTGGCTAAGCGCGTTCTGTGTCTGGCCATGGACAGCAACGAAGTGACGCTCCTTATCTCCAGGTATCCTGGGGCATGACCGAACTGCGTGTCGTGATACCCGACGACATCGCCGAACGCCTCTCTTCGGAGGCCACCGAGCGGGGCACATCACCGGAGGACGTCGCGGCCGAGGTGCTCCGCCTGCATGCCCCTACGCGTCCTGGCGGTCACCGGTACGGCTTCATAGGAATAGTCCGGGCTAAGCCTGGTGCGTTGAGTGTCGCCGAGGCGGAGCGGTTGCTCAAAGACCACCGAGACGAGGAGTTCGGCCGATAATCGTCGTCGACACAGGACCGCTCGTAGCGGCAGCGATTGCGGACGACCCTGGACGGACTGACCTGGACGTCATCGGTCGTCGGACCGGGCCGCAACGTCGCGCTCACCGAGCGGGCCGCCGACTCCATACCCCAGCGTCCCGACCTCCTCTGCCCGCTCTCCGACCCCGGCCTCGCTCCGGCGATCCAACGGGCCGCCCACCCGATCGGCTACCTCGTCGCATAAAAGTGGGTTGTCGGATCGCTCCGGTCAATCCTGCGTCACTGCTACTTACATCCCCGGAACGTCCGAGCGACTTGATCAAAGAAGGCCTCACGAACCAGCGCACGGTCGGAGTCGGTTGTTGTCTCGCCAATGGCAAACAAGTCGCCGCCTCGCGTAACGCCTTCGCGATCGAAGCGCTCGATTCTCACGACCCTCCGTCCGTAAGCGAATACGGTGACGCTGGCGCAGATGTGTACCCCTTCGCCAAGGAGGATCCTCGACCAGCTCCTCGACGCACTCGACCACTCCCCCGAGCCGAACCAGGCGACGCGCAAGGCGGCCCAGAAACTCGAGGCATTCGTCAGCCGTCAGTGAACGACAACGCGCTCGTCTCGCGCCACCTTCTACCTTTCGACGACCTCGGATCATTCAACTCCGGCGTGCCCAGCCTCGACGAGTGGCTTCGCCGATCCGCACTCCACGCGGAGGCGATGCGCTCTGGACGGACCTGGGTTTGGTCTCGCTCAGGGTCGGTGGTCACCTACTTCACCCTAGCCGTGCTCATCGCCCGAGTCGCCCCACACCATGAACTTCACGGCCAAGGCCTAGGCGGAACCCTGCTCGCCGACGCTTCCCGACGGATCGTCGACGCCACCGACATCGTCGCCGCCCGCTTCGTCGTAGTAGACGCCATCAGCGACGAGGCGGCCAGCTTCTACACCCACTACGGCTACCGGCCTCTCCCCGGCACCCGCCGCCTCATTCGCAAGATCAGCGACCTCGCCAGCGACCTTCGCCCGGACTGACCAATATTGGCGTTGCCGCTCCGCGGACGGCTACAAGCCCGCGGCGAACTCGTCGATGAGGGCGCTGACTTCGCGGGGGCGTTCCTGCATGAGTTGGTGGCCCGCCAGAGGTATCACTTCGAGGCGGGCGTTCGGCAGGAGCTGCGCAATCTTTCGGGCTTGGCGGACGGGTGTGAGAAGATCACGTGAGCCGACCAGTACCAGCGACGGTGTGGTCGTGCCTGCCAAGGCCCAGCGGCCGTCGTGGTCGATCAGGTCGACGCCAGACGCGATCACCGTGGACGGCAGCGCCTGCGATTGAAGGCGGCGCATCTGCTCCACTGCGCGCCCTGACGGTTGGGCCCCGAAGCCGAGCCGCGCTGCCAGCCACGCGAAGTCGCTGTCGCCGGAGAGGCCGCGAAGCGGTGTGCCACCCGACTGTACCCGGTTCGTAAGGACTCGGCCGACCGCACGAGCTAACGGTGCAATGGGCGCTGCGATGACGCCGCTCGCGGCTGTGTCCATAAACACGAGGCCGCTCACCCGCTCGGCTACGACGTCCCGGTGACCTCCGATGAATTCCATCAGGATCATCCCGCCCATTGAATGGCCGACTATCACCACACCGGTGAGATCCAGGGACTCGATGACAGCAACAATGTCACTTGCGGCTGCTGCGCGTCCGAGGCCGTCCGCGCCGACGGTCGAGCGGCCATGCCCGCGGACGTCCATTGCGTACATCCGGTAGCGGTCGGCGAGCAGGTGCATCTGGGGTGCCCAGACCTCGCCGCGCAGGGTAATCCCGTGGATCAGAAGGATCGGGCGTCCCTGGCCTCGCGCCATCACATGGATATGCGCGCCGTCCGGCGAAGTGATCTCGAGATGCTCGACATCGGCGGGAAGCTCGTAGAGCGGATCGATCAGCGGTTTACTGCGGGTCTTGATCGACTTTACGGATCGACGCAGGGCGAGCCGCCCGGCTGCTGCGATGGTTGTGGCGACTGCGACTGTCGTCGACGCTGCGCGCGCTTTCACGACTGTCTCCCCGAGTCCAAGGCGGGGGTGGCCACTACAGGGTTCGCCGTCTCGGCGATAACCCAGGCGCGATAGGCCTGGGATGCCTCGAGGATCGGGAGGGT
>JAKBBS010000058.1 GCA_021808425.1 Actinomycetes bacterium | reverse complement strand
GAGGGGGACGCCCACGGGGACGCGTCCCCCCTCGGTGGCTTGAAGGTGGCAGATCTTTCGTGGGTGGTAGCCGGTCCGGTGATTGGACGGGCTCTTACCGATTTCGGTGCCACAGTCGTGCGGGTAGAGTCGTCGCGGAGGGTCGAGACCGCTCGACATATGCCTCCCTTCTACGGGGCGCGACCTGGTTCTGAGAACTCGGCGCTGTACATCAATTGCAATGCCGGCAAGCTGGGACTCGCGCTCGACCTGAGCACCGATGGTGGTAGGGACGTGGTGCGGGAGCTTTCCCGCTGGGCGGATGTCCTGATCGAGTCGTTCACGCCGGGGCAGATGGACCGCTGGGGACTCGGATACGATACGCTCTCGGCGGACAACCCCGGGTTGGTGATGCTCAGCAGTTCGCTAATGGGTAACAGCGGCCGCTACTCCCGCCTGGCTGGATTTGGCAACATCGGCGCTGCGATGAGTGGATTCCAGCATCTTGTCGGATGGCCCGACCGCGATCCTATCGGACCTTTCGGTCCCTACACCGACTTCGTCGGCCCCCGCCTCGCGCTGGTCGCGCTCCTCGCTGCGCTCGAGAGACGCGACCTGACCGGTTGCGGCTGCTACCTAGATGTCTCCCAGGTGGAGTGCGGAGCCTGGTTCCTCAGCCCGCAGATAGCCGACTATCTGGCGAGCGGGAACTCGGCTGGGAGGATCGGCAACAGGGATGCCGTGTACGTACCGCACGGGGTCTTCCCGTGCGCGAAGCATGGACCGGGCGAGGCCGATCACGTGGCGATCGCCGTGCGCGATGACAGGGATTTCTCTGCTTTGGCGTCAGTGATCGGGCGCCCCGAAATGGCGAGCAATCCGCGATACTCCTCGGCATCGTCTCGTCGGGAGCACGAATCGGAGCTCGAGGAGTTGCTTTCCGCTTGGACCTCAACGCTGGCCGCCTGTGAGGTCGAAACGCTATGCCAGAAGGCCAATGTCCCGGCGCACCGGGCATCGAAGAGCGTCGATTGGGTGTCGGATCCGCAGCTGGCCCATCGAGGTCACTTGATTGCTCTACCCCACGCCATCCACGGCGAGGTGGTAGTGGAGGGCCCGCGTTACCAGTTGTCGGGCACCCCGGGTGGCGTCGCTCGTCCAGCGCCGATAATGGGCCAAGACAGCGATCATGTCCTTTCGTTGCTCCTCGGGATGGACCAGGAGCGGATAGCAGGTCTCCACGAGTCGGGAGTGCTTCAATGAATAATTCAAACGAGCCGGTGGCGGGCAACGAGGAGTGGATGTCGACGTGGGAGCCGATGATCGCTCGAATTGGCAGCGACCTGAGCGAAGGGGAGTTGACGTGGGGAGCAGATGTGATAGAGCGGGGAGCCATCCGGAGGTACCTCGAGCCGCTCGAACTCGACTGCGCACTCCACTACGACCGAGATGTGGCCTGCTCGTACGGCTTTTCGGATGTGACGGCGCCATATACGTCAGTGCTGACCTTCACCATTCCCGCCATGTGGAGCCCGGGTCAACGACTCTTCACAAGCCATGACCGTGACGCGCAACCGTCGTCAAGCCCGATCAACGGCGACTACCTGCGGGTCGCCCCTGAAGTCACCGGTTTCTTCGCAACTGACATCGATATGGACTTTATTCGCCCGGCGGTAGCCGGCGAGCATCTGGCGAGGTCCGGCAACGTCCTGCTGTCATGCGTTCCAAAGTGGATCTCGGTTGGTCGTGGCGCCTTCATGACCCTTGAGTCGAAGGTCGTGAACGAAGAGGGGGAGGTTGTCGCAATGATCCGAACCACCGTGTTCGCATATGAACCAGTTGAGACTCCTAACTCCGAACCGCTTGTGGAAGGCCGCAGATGACGGGGACTACCCGCTACTACGAAGACATCAAGGTGGGTGACGAGCTGCCGGCCGTGGAGTTCCCTCTCAGTGTGTACCGGCTCGTCATCGAGGCCGGGGCGTGTCGCGACTTCAACTCGATCCACCACAACTCTGAGTACGCCCGTTCAACTGGGGCGCCGGAGATGTACGCCGCTACATCGTTCCTCCTCGGAGCCTGGGAGCGTGCGGTGCGTGACTACATAGGGGTGGCCGGGAGAATCCAGGCGATCCGCGGTTTTCGTATGAAGAAGTTCAACCCTGTCGGTACCACCGTGGTAGTGCTTGGAGAGGTGGCATCTCTGCCCGCTGGTGGGAGTGGCATCGTTGAGTTGAGAGTGTGGTGCGAGAACGGTGGGGAGATCACGGTCGGGCCTGGGACGGTCGTCGTCACGATCCCCAGCCGAGCGGGACTCGATGCCACCTCTGCGCGCCATGACCAAAATTTAGTAGGATGATTCGAATGGTCTACCGTTTGTCGGGTACAGCGTCTCCCGCCACCTAAGGGCGGCGGGGGGAGGGAGAAGTTCATGGCCGGACCTCTTGAAGGCATTCTCGTTATAGATGCCGGCTGGGGTATGCCCACGGCGGTTGCCGGAATGCTGCTGGCGGATTACGGCGCAAGAGTGGTAAAGCTCGAGCGACCCGGGGGAGGTCCAGACGCCGGCTCGGTGACCAGGAAGGCATGGGAGCGCGGCAAGTGGAGCATGACGTGTGACCTGTCGGGGGATGACGGTCGGCGATTGGCCCTCGATCTTCTCTCAAGGGCGGACGTCTTCCTAGAGTCTTTCGGAGTAGGTCGGGCTCCGGAAGGCTTCGACGCGGACAGCCTGAGCATGAAGTTCCCGAGAATGGTCCACACGTCGGTGTCCGGTTACGGCCAGACAGGCCCCCTGCAGGACCGGCCCGGCTACGACGCGCTGGTTGCGGCCCGATTCGGCCTCATGTCCGAGCAGGAGGGGCATCGGGAGGGTCCGCGCTTCTTGGGCCACCCGGTCGTCGGCTACTGCACGGGCTTCTTGACGGCTATCGGCACCATGGCGGCGCTCCATGCTCGGTTCAGCACCGGCCGGGGGCAACGGGTGGATTCCAGCCTGCTTGACGGCGTCCTGGCGGTCATGTCGATGAACTGGTGGTGGAACGAGAAGGGGCTCTCCTACCTCGCGCGAACTGGTAACGAGACCGGATTCGGGCGCAACCGGCTCATCACCGACCTCTTCGTGTGCCAGGACGGCGAGTACTTGATGATGCACACCGGAGGCGAGGGTGGCTTCAAGCGGACGATGGACATCCTCGGTCTCGGTGAGAGGGTGCGTAGTATCGACGGCCTGGAAATGCGGGTCCCGCTCGACGACGACGAGTACCACGCCGCCCGCCACCTTGCCCCGGAGATGTTCAGGACCCGCCCGCGTGGCGAGTGGCTGGAGAAGTTCTACGCGTCGGATATCGCCGCTCTTCCGGTTCTGCGCCCGGAAGAGATTTTCGAAGATGACCAGGTCCGTTTCTCCGGAATTGTGATTGAGCAAGCAGACGACGAACACGGAACAATCCGACAAGTGGGACCTGTGATGCGCTTCAGCGACAGTCCTACCACTCACCCCGGAGCGGCGCCCGAACCGGGAGCGCACAACGGGCGGGTCGACGAGGTCCACTCCGGGCAATTCTTCGAAAGGGCGAGCAACCTCAAGGAACCGGCGCCGATCCATCACGCCCTTGAAGGTGTGAGGGTCCTGGACTTCAGCGCCTTCTTCGCTACCGCGTACGGAGCTCGGCTTCTGTCCGACCTCGGAGCTGACGTTATCAAGGTCGAGCCCCTTGGCGGAGACCAGATGCGCCCGCTGGCCGACCTGTTCGAGGGAGCTCAGCGAGGGAAGCGGACAATTGCTGTGGACCTTCGTACCGAGGGCGGCCGCGAGGTGGTACGGCGTTTGGTTGCCACGGCTGATGTGGTAATGCACAACTTCCGGCCCGGCAAAGCTGAGAAGATCGGACTCGGGTACGAGGACCTCAGGCTCATAGCGCCTGACATTATCTACTGCTACTTGCCGGGTTTTGGCTCGAGCGGTCCAAAATGCGAGCTGAAGAGCTTTGCCCCGCTCGTGTCGGGTTTCGCTGGTCTACTTTACGAGGCGGCGGGCCGCGGTAATCCACCGGTTCGACGGGCTATCGGCAACGAGGACCTCTACAACGGATTCTCAGGAGCGTTAGCTGTCCTGCTTGCCCTCCAGCACCGCAGCGCCACCGGCCGCGGGCAATACATCGAGAATCCGCAGTTGCACTCGAGCCTGTTCGTGATAACCGATCAGTGCACCGATGGTCAGGGTCGGGCTCTCCCGGGATTGTCTCTCGACGCGGATCAGACCGGATGGGGTCCCCTATACCGGCTCTACCGCACAAGCGATGGGTGGATCTGCATCACATGCGTCGGGGAGGGAGCCTATCGCCGGCTGGCGGAGGCCTTGTCGATGCCGGAGCTTATTGAAGACAAGGATCTGCTCCGCCAGTCCGGGCGAACGTGGGATACGGGCGCCGCAGCTGCCAACCCTCGCTGCGGGACAGGTGAAGTCACGGCGCGACTGGCGGATAGTCTCGCTGCGCGTTTCGCTACGCTCACTAGCGCAGAGGCGTTCGATCTCCTCGACTCCCACAAAGTTCCCTGCGAGATCCCACTCGACTATCCATACATGCCTGAGTTCCTTTGGGAGGAGTGGGCTCTTGAGTCCGACCGGGTATTCGAACTCCACCATCCTGAGTACGGATGGTGCCGAGAGGTAGGACTCGTCGTACGGCTGTCCGACACGCCAGGTCTGCAGCGCGGCCCCAGCCCGGTGCTCGGACAGCACACAGTAGAAATCCTGAGCGAGCTCGGCTTCAATGAAGTCGAGGTGTCCCAATTGCTGAGCGGCCCGTGCAGGGCGTCAGCTGGGGGAGTGTAAATGTCTGTTCCAACGGTTGGCTGTGCGCGCATCGGTAACCTCGAGGTGTCCAGGTTGGGTCTCGGGGCGATGGTGCTGACTCGGTCGTTCGGCGCCCCTGACCCATCCGAGTCCGCAGCTACCTTCGATGCCGCCCTGGACGCTGGAGTCAATTTCGTCGACACGGCGGACAGCTACGGGGCCGGCGAGAACGAGGAGTTCGTCGGACGGATGCTCAGAGGGCGACGTAAGAGCGTGGTGCTGGCGACCAAGTTTGGTTTGGTCGCGACGCCGGACGGACGAATCGTAGTAAACGGCCGACCCGACTACGTGCGCTCCGCATGCGAACAGTCGCTGAGGAGGCTCGGGGTCGACCATATCGACCTGTACTACCAGCACCGTGTGGACCCGGACGTACCGATCGCAGAGACCGTCGGCGCAATGGCGGGTCTGGTCGCCGCCGGGAAGGTCCGTCACCTTGGACTTTGCGAGGCCGACGCAGACCAACTGCGGAGGGCCACTGCGGTGCACCCGATCGCCGCACTCCAAAGCGAGTGGTCGCTGTGGGCGCGCCAAGTAGAGGAGGACGTGCTACTTACAGCTCGGGAACTCGGCGTCGGCGTCGTAGCCTACAGTCCCCTCGGGCGGGGCTTCCTAACCGGCTTCATGGACACCGAGACCTCGCTGTCGGCAGATGACCTGCGCGGGGCCGACCCGAGACTCGAGGGGAGCAACCGGACACGCAACTTGGAACTGGTCGCTCGGCTCCAGGAGATGGCCGAGGCGATGAATGCCACCCCGGCGCAACTGGCGTTGGCCTGGCTCGTATCGAAAGGAAAGGATGTGGTTCCAATACCAGGGATGGAGCGACGACAGCTGCTCGACGAGAACGTGGCGTGTCTGGCCATCCGCCTCGCGGCACCCGACGTCGAATACCTCGACTCGGTGTTCTCTCCGGGGGTGGCCGCCGGCGACCCCGACGAGACGCTGCTGAGGGGTAGGTCAGTGATTGGATCGGGAGGGTTACAGATATGACGGAAGCTTGTGCCGCGACCAACCATGGTTGCCCGGCCGCCGACGTTGACTACCGGCTCGACAGGCCGATCTTCTGGAACTACGAGAGCCTCAACTCGGTTCGCCAGCTCGGGCCCGTCACCTGGAACTCGGCATGCCAGGGATACTGGATGGTCAACGGATACGAGGTGGCAAAAGAGGCGCTTCGGATGGACGACGTGTTCACCAATCGCAAGGTGAACGCTTTCCAGCCAGACATGGAACTGAGGTTGCTTCCTCAGAACCTCGGGGGCGAAGAGCACAGGAAGTTACGGAGTCTGCTAAACCCTTGGTTCTCCCCGGGTTCGGTGAAACGCATGGACCGTGTCTCGCGTTCGCTGGCCGGCAAGCTCATTGACGCAGTAAGACCTAGAGGTTCATGTGACTTCGTCACCGACTTCGGCATCCTCTACCCGACCGAGATATTCCTCAACTTGCTGGGCCTGCCCGTTAAAGACGGTCCAACGTTCGTCGAGTGGGTGGAGGCGATATTCGGCGGCTTCCACTCCGTCGACCAGACCGCCGCCGACCAAGCCGCCAACGAGGTGAGATCATATTTCGAGGCGGTGGTCGCCGACCGTCTCGCCAACAAGCGCGATCCCGCCCAGGACTTCGTCACATATTTGATCGAGGCGGATGCCGACGGGAATCCACTGCCCCACGACGACGTGGTGACCATTTGCCTGACAATCATGCTGGCCGGCTTGGACACCACTCGCAGCGCGCTTGGCTACATCCTCCACCATCTGGCCGAACACGACGAGGATCGAAGCCGGATGCTTGATCCGGATTTCGCACAGCGAGCTATCGAGGAGTTCCTGCGGTTGTACTCGCTTCTGATCCAAGACGGCCGCTACGTCGAAAAAGACATCGACTTCCACGGCTGTCCGATGAAAGCCGGGGACGTCATCTCAGTCGGGATCATCTCAGCCAACCGCGACCCAATGAAATTCGAGAGGCCAGACGAATTCTATCCTGAGAGAGGGAGCAACCCTCATCTCGCGTTCGGCCTCGGGCCGCACCGCTGTCTCGGCATGCACCTCGCCCGCCGGGAGCTGTCCATCGCGCTCGAGGAGTGGCACGCCCGGATCCCTGACTACCGGATTCGCCCGGGTTCGCAGCTCGTCGAGCGCGGCGGTCAGCTGGCATTGAAGAGTCTCCCACTGGAATGGGACGCGACTTCAGCCCATGTGCTCTCTTAGGATCCGTTCCACGGCGTCTGGATCGTCGGGTGTGATCATCGGCACCACACGCTTCCCGAGGTCGATTTGAAGTGCCGTCTGCTTTCCTGGTCGTTTAGCGTCCAGGTTCCAGTAGTGAACGAAGTCGCTGGAACCCCAGATGCGCCACTTGCCGGTGATCTGTGTGAGCGGACGCTGTTCTACACCACGAATTGCGGAGTACGGGATAGTTTTTGCTGCTCCCCATAGGTAGTACACCCGGATGATGAGGCTGCGGTTGTCACACGCAATCCTGCCGTCGTCGTAGAGCATAGCGCTGTCTCCCCGAGCCACCGTCAGGTGGCTCCGGCAGCTCGTGCTGCTGAGTCCCAGTTGGGGAAAAGCTGAGCTTCGATGGTCTCATTATCGCGCACGACGAAGGCGTGGGAGAGGCATTCGTTCTCGCGGATGCCTCTCCGCACCTCGCTATTGCATGGAGACGCCGAGGAGAATCCCGTTCGCTGCTGCAGCGACCTAGGTGATAGCCGCGTGTACGCCTTCTTCTATCACTAGCCGGAAAGTCGCGACCACGTTGGAGCGGTTTCGGCATCGTCGCGGGTGGTTGTCGTCGCCCTAGCGGACATCGCCGCCGAGTCGGGCCCCGAAGGCATCGAGATCCGGCTCGACGAGTGCTGCCAGCGCCCGTCCGGCCAGGTCTCGCGTGTCATGGGAGGTTTCTTGCGGCGCCCGACTCTCCCAATCCAAGCAGTGGTGGTCGACGCTAATCTCGTGCGATGCTGCCTGACGTGGCCTTCCTCGTGGGATTAGAGTTCTTCAGTGGCACCGTATGTCGAATAGGTGCGTCCGACTGGTGTCGACCCTCGCCGTGCGTGGGCTGTAGCGCCCTCGACGTGCTTGGCCACGTCGGTGCGGCCGTGGAGTTCGGAACGCTGCTGCTCACGGATGCCAGTCCGGTCTGGTCGCCGCTGGAGCCTCCGGGTAGGGCCGTGACGGGCGACCCTGTTGCGTGGTGGACCGCCCTTGTAGAACCTGCTCGGCGGGCTGTAGTAGGGGTCGACCTGGCGAGGGTGGTCGACTCGGCGATGGGTCCACGGACGATCGGCGAAGGGTTGTCCTTCCCGGCCCTGGACCTTTATGTCCACGCTTGGGACCTTGCCCGTAGCGTCGGCGACGACCTGGAACTACCGGCAGAGGCCGTCGACTTCGCCCGCTCGGTGATTGAACCTCTTCCCGAGGCGGCGGTCCGAAACGACCGAGTCTTCTCGTTGCCGACGTCGGCGCCGACCGACGCATCGAGCTCGCTGGCGTTTATCGCCTGGACCGGCCGTGATCCGCGGTGGTCGCCGGCGGCGCGCGGATAAGGAGATTGGTCGGTAACTTTCACGGAACCGACCGAGCGCCAAGGGCGGCCTCACCGGAGACCGTCACAAATGGTCAGGATCTTCAAGTCGGAAAAGTTTGGTACCAAAAAGTGCGTTGTCTGAGCGAGGGCTGGTACCGATCTTGATTCTGGCGGCGGCGTTTTCACGATGAGCTCCGCTGCTTTCCCTCGCTGAAGAATGCGTACATCACCCGCGTGGGACGGGATATCCGCTTGCTATGAGGTATGGACTAGCGACCTCCCGACATCTGCTTCGAGTAAGCCTGGTCTTGCTCGGGTTCCTGTGCCGCCTCGGGTTGGCATGCTCGCCTTCTTACCGCTTGGAGCTTCTCGTACGTAAGGAGTGTCTGATGGTGGGGTATTTAGTTTCGGGGAGGGTGTTTGGTATGTGTCGCGCTGAACGGGCCGGTGGTCGCGGTCAGCGCTGGTTGGTCGAAGGAGCAGCTAATCCTGAGCCACTCCTTCGTTGCTGCTCCAGCCCAACGCTGATGCAGATCCTGGAACAACTGTGCAGCCTCAACGCCCTTCCAGCCTGAAGGCAGCAACTCGGCAGGCAGCGACGGATCCCGCCACGGGAAGCGGCGCCATGCGTGAACCAGCTCGATGACACGCACGAGCGGGTCGGTCGCAGCACCGGAACGAAACTGGTCGATGAAGGCTTCGTATTCGGCTTCGATCCCCCGCAAGTCCCATGCCTGTGCCACCATCGAGGCCGCGGGCATTGCGCCTCGGTGCTCGGCGACGAACACTTGCGCAGTGTTGGTGACACCTAGTCGTGACAACACGTCGTCGACCGAGCGAAGGCGTGATGTGTTGGTACCAATCCAGATTCCTGGCGAAGGACTGCCCAGGCCGGATCTGCTCAAACCGGTCCGCAGCAGGTGGCGCCCGGAGCGGTCTGTCTCAGGGACGGAGGCGAGCACTATCAGCCAGCGACCGTCCCAGGATCCGGCGTAGCCGGTGAATCCGTAGATCCGCTCGGTGCCCTCGACAAGAAGCTGCTCACCTGCCGGTGTCAAACGCCAGCGGGTCCGCCGCCCGACCCGGTCCGCCACTATCCACCCGGCCGCCGCCGAGCGAGCCAGCGCTTGGCGAACTGTGCTTTGTTCGATGTCGAGACGTGATAGGACTTCGAGGAAGGTCTTTGTCCACGCCATTCCGCCGTTTGGAAGGACAAACTCGCCCATCACGGTGAGCAGCAGCCGTCTCGCATTGTCTGCTCCGACCGCATTGCGACGCAGAACGCTGCTGGCTCGGGCGGACTCACCGCTGGCTCGGGCGGAGTCTCTGCTGCTCAAGCGCAGTCTTCCAGGAATCCGACGATCGAATCGAGCACCACCTGCGGGTGGCCGGCGTGAGGTGCGTGGCCGCCAGAGCGGAGCACGAGCTCCTCATAGCGGCCAGGCAGGCGAGCCTTTATCCTGGCGAGTTGGTCGAGTGTCCCGTACTCGTCGTCGGCAGCCTGTATCGCCAGCACCGGAGCAGTTACGTGTTCTAAGAACTCCTCGATGTTCCAAGTCCTGAACTGCTCCGACAACCAAATGTCATTCCAGCCTCTAAAAGTCGCTACCGGGTCCCGGTGATGGCGGGTCATCCGCTTCACGAGGTCCGTCGTATCGAAGTGCTCCCGCGCAGCCTCGATCCCGACCAGCGAGCGGTCCTCTACGAGCACGTGAGGCGCGATTGCGACGACAGCACTGACCGGATGACCGGAGCCAGCGTGGATCAACGCAATCGACGCGCCGTCGCTGTGGCCGACAAGTACCGGAGAGGTAAGCGAAAGGTGCTCCAGCAAGGAAGGTAGTACGACGAGCGCCTCGTCGTGCATGTAGCTGACCGCTCGCGAGCTTCTTGTCGGTTCTGAGAAGCCGTACCCGTGACGGGACCAGGCGATGACGGTGCGCCGGGTGCTTTGATGGACGTCCACGGGGAAGGTTCGCCACAGGCGTGCTGATCCGAGCCCCTCGTGTAAGAGGACTACCGGCGCGAGCGAAGTGTCGCCGCTCCAAGCGAGTACTTCCACGGAGCCGCCATCGAGTTCGACGGTCAGCTCCCCGTATTCGGTCACACGCTCGGGGCGAGGTTTGTTGCAGCCGGCGGCATTTCACCTTCGAGGCGGGTCCGCAGGGCGAAGCGTTGGATTTTGCCAGTTGCCGTCTTTGGCAGCGAGTCGACCACTAAGATCTCGCGTGGTCTTTTGAATGACGCGAGACGCTGCTTGCAGTGCGTGATCAGCGTTGCAGTGTCTATCTTGTGACCTGCTGCTGCGACGACAAAGGCGACGGTAATTTCGAGGCCTTGGGCACTGCGACCACCGACGACAGCCGCCTCTAGGACGCCGGGGTGCTCGATGAGCGCTGCCTCCACCTCGGCGGGGGAGACCCAGATGCCTCCCGCTTTGATCATGTCGCTGTTACGGCCGACGAAGTAGTAGTAGCCCTCCTCGTCGCGCCGGTAGATGTCTCCAGTTCGACACCAGGCGTCGAGGAAGGTCGTCTTGTTGGTCTCCGGGCGTGCCCAATAGCCGTTAGTTACCGAGGGGCCCCACACCCAAAGCGCTCCCTGTGCGCTCGCTGAGCGGATCTCGTCACCGTGGTCGTCCGTTAGGCGCACCTTGTAGCCGTCGACGACCCGGCCGGTCGAGCCGGGCCGGACGTCACCAGGGTGGTTGGAGATGAAGATGTGCAGTGCCTCGGTGGAACCGATCCCGTCGAGCATCTCAACCCCGAAGCGCTCCTTGAAGCGACGGTAGACCTCCGCAGGAAGCGTCTCTCCCGCAGTGACCGTTGCCCGGACGGAGGCAAAAGTGTCAGCCGGTACTGTGGAATCCACGAGTGCTGCGCAGAACCCGGGAGGAGCAAAGAACAGGGAGGGTCGGTGTCGCTGCGCATTGTCGGCCACGATCGCCGGGGTGGGTGGGCGAGGATCTATGACAGCAGAAGCGCCGACCGACAGAGGGAAAAACAAGCAGTTCCCGAGGCCGAACGCGAAGAACAGCTTGGCCACCGAGTAGCACACGTCGTCCGGGCCGATCGCGAGAACAGAACGGGCGTAGGTGTCGGCCACCCCTTTGATGTCGCCGTGCGTGTGAACAGCGGCTTTCGGCCGGCCAGTCGTACCGGAGGTGTAGAGCCAGAAGCCAGGCGTGTGATCGTTGGTCGGCGCGGCGAGGACTTCGCTGCTGTCGGCAAAATTCGACCACAGAAGAGTCTTAGAACTGTCGAATCGGCAGTCTTCATCTGGTGTCCCGAGCGGGGGTGCCCACAACGCCGAGTCGACGAGCACCCCCACGCAGGCAGCGGTGCCGGCACCTGCTGCGGCGGCAACGGCGGCACGCATGTGGGCTTCGAGTGGCTCGGATGCGACCACGACTAGAGGGTTTGCGTCGGCTGCTATTACTGCGACGTCGTGTGGGCGGAGCATCGTTGACACAGGGACTGCAACGGCACCTACGCGCATAGCGCCCAGATACAACGCGGGGAAGGCCGGCTCATCGAGCACAAGCATGAGGACCCGGTCACCTGGTCCCACGCCCAAGAGGTGCAGCATCCGCGCTGCTCGCCAGGTTTCAGTCGCCAACGAGGAATACGTGATCGCCGAATCCAAACAGCGGTAGGCGATCCGATCGCCGAGCCCTGCGTTAAGGTGCCGGTCGACGAGCCAGGCTGGCGCGTTGAAAGCTTCCGCCATCGCCAGGTCAGGCTCTGACGTAGTCGAAGTCGACGGGCTTTTGGTGGATGCCTGCCGACGGCGGGGAGATCCAGCCGGCCATCTTTCCAGGTTCGCTGACCGACTGCATGAGCGATCGGACGTGCTGTTTGTCTGCATCGGTCGGAAGCCATGCCGTGGTACGTCGATCCCATTCGTCTCGGCCGACTAGCCTGCCGTCGGGGGTAACGGGGACTCCTGCGAACGCCCCGACCGATCGGTGGAAACCAAAGTGGGGGAGCACCAGGCATCCACTGACCGCCGCGAGTGTCCGGTTCCAGCGGTCGACTCCCTTTTGGCAGTCGGAGATGTAGTCGTGCTGCAACGTCGTGTTGAGCGCGGACAGCGCTGGCAGTTGGCGCGTCGCTATCTCCCCGTCGACAATTCCTGGGACGTTCACGAGACTCGAGTGCAGCACGTGGTCGTCGTCACGGTCGGCTTCCTGGTAGCGCCCCTTCAGTCCTGCGGCGAAGTAGTTGGCGGCGTTGGTTGAGGTCTCCGCCCCGAACAGGTCGAGGGAGGCGCTGTAATGAAGGTTCAGGTAACGCTGGAGGGTGTCGATGTTGATACCACCGAATGGAGCCACATCCGTAGTGTCGTGCTGGCGCATCAGGTCGGCTGTGCGCTGCACCACCCGGCCGATGCCTGCCGCACCGACGAACATGTGGTACGCCTCCTCTTTCAGCATGAACTGGCATGAACGTGCGAGCGGGTCGAAGCCGCTCTCGGCCAGCGACGCCAACTGGAATTTGCCGTCCCGGTCGGTGAAATAGGTGAAAAAGAAAAATGACAGCCAATCGGGCGTAGGTTCGTTGAACGCACCTAGTATTCGCGGGTTGTCGGGCGAACCCGAGTGCCGCCCGAGGAGCATGTCTGCTTCGTCACGCCCGTCACGCCCGAAGTAGGCGTGGAGGAGGTAGACCATGGCCCACAGGTGGCGGGCCTCTTCCACGTTGACCTGGAAGAGGTTGCGCATGTCGTAAATGCTCGGGGCGCTCAGGCAAAGGTGGCGCTGCTGCTCGACCGACGCCGGCTCGGTGTCGCCCTGCACTACGATCAGTCGGCGCAGATCCGAGCGGAATTCACCGGGCACCTCCTCCCACACCGGTCTGCCTCGATTCTCGCCGAAACCGATAGTGCGGTCTCCTTCGACGTCTGCAAGGAAGATGCCCCAGCGGTACTCGGGCATCTTGACATAGTCGAAGTTAGCCCAACCGTCGCGGCCGACGGACACCGCCGTGCGAAGAAACACGTCGTGATCCTGGTGCTCGACCGGGCCGAGTTCGTTCCACCATTCGAGGAAGCGCGGTTGCCAACTTTCGAGCGCACGTTGCAACTTGCGGTCCGAAGCGAGACCGACGTTGTTCGGGATCTTCTGGTCGAGGTCGACAGCCGTCATTTCACACACGCTTTCGGTCGTAGGTCGGCCGCGAACCCGTGCCGTAGCGCCGCAGCGCCCCGTCCGGTCCGGATGCGTTCGGTCGAAGGAAAATCCAGTTCTGCCATGTAGAAAGGCGCCCAAAGATCTTGGACTCCATCGTCTCCGGGCCGACGAACCTGAGGTTCGCTTCCATGCCGGTGAGGGCGTCAGGGGAAAAGGATGAGCGTTCTTCGAGGGTGATGCGCACCTCGTCGTCCCAGTCCAGCTCGTCGAAGGCGAACGTGACAAGCCCGAGATTAACGCATTCCTCGCCGGACAACGGCTTTCCTGTGAGATCGACAACCGTCTGCAGGTCGTCGTCGTGTCCCCAGTAGCGCGCCTCCAGGCGGCTGAGTCCGTTGCCCATCGGGAACTGCGTTTGGTTCGCGGAGGTCAGCATCAAGCAGGCGGGTGGCTGTACCCCTTCGCCTGGAGAACCTTCGAAGATGAGGCTGCGGTCGGCGGCGAGGACGAATTCGGCGAGAGTGCCGGCGAAGCAGCTGCCGGGCTCGACGAGGGTGACCAGAGTGCGCGCTGAGGTGTCGAGGCGCTTGAAGGCACGTTTCCAGTAGGCCCGGATTTCCCTTACGAGCCAGTGCTCCCTGTGGCTGTCCAGTGCATCTTCTACCGCAACGACCGCGGAGGGATCTCCGCGCGAGCGGAACACCCACGTACCGATCTCCGGTTCGTTGAAGCGGAGATGCAGTATTGCATCATCGATCTCCCGGCAGAGCCGCAGGATCCAGGCGGCGTCGCCTTTCTCGAGGAGCTGCTCCCCGGATGCCGGCTCGTCGTGGGTGGGGCCACGGATGTGGAAGTGCGCGACCGACAGACTCCGGTCGAGCTCGATGTCGAGCGAGGAATAGCTGATACGGGTCCCGTCTATGTCGCGAGCCAGGGGGTTTAGGGTAACGCCGGTGCCCCCGGGTCGGTCTGAGCGAGCGGCCGCTTCCGACGCCCGCGTCCGGACCGTTTCCTCGAAAATCGAGGGAGCTGCGAGCAGATCCACCAAGCGCCACGCAAGAGCCTGCTCGCCCTTGACCCCTTCAGCTTTGGTTGCGAAGAGATCAGCCAGGTCTCGTCGGACATGGCGTTTGTCGATAACCCGTGAAAGGCCGCCAGTACCCGGTAGCACGGCGAGAAGAGGCAGTTCGGGTAGCGACACAACCGACGACCGGTCGTCGACGAGGATGATCTCATCGCATGCGAGCGCCAGCTCGTACCCCCCGCCGGCGGCGGTGCCATTCACGGCGGCGATCCAAGTCTGGTGAGAGACTTCCGTGGCGTCCTCGATGCCGAGACGGGTCTCGTTGGTGAACTTGCAGAAGTTCACCTTGTGCTCGTGGGTGGACCCGGCGAGCATCTGGATGTTTGCTCCAGCGCAGAAGACTCTCTCCTGCCCCCCGGTCAACACGACAGCACCAATCTCAGGGTGCTCGAAGCGAAGGCGTTGCGTTATGTCGTACAGCTCGATGTCAACGCTCAGGTCGTAGGAGTTGAGCTTGAGTTGGTATTCGTCGCTCTGGCCCCCCTCAGGCGCCACGTCGAGGGTCACTCTCGAAACGACTCCTGCTACCTCCATGCGCCAGTGCCGGTAACGATCGGCGCTTGTACGGAAGTCAATCGGACCCAGCTGACGACCCTCGTTGGACATGAACCCGTTTCTCCCTCCCTCCTTCGCCGTCGGTATTCTACAATTGTGTCGTCGCAGCGTCAAGAGAATGTCAAATATTAGCAGGCTCAACTCGCAATTCTGCGAGCGCAGGTTTGCCTCTCCCGAATTTGTGGGTATCTGACAAGGGTTATGGCTATCGCAACGGTCAATCCAGCCACAGGTGAAACGCTCAAAGAGTTTGATGAGCTGACCGACGACGAAATTGAACGAATGCTCGCCGCTAGTGCCTCGACGTTTGCCAGCTACAGGCGTACCTCTTTCTGCGAGCGGGCCGCTTGGTTGAATGAAGCGGCGACGATCCTAGACATAGAGGCGGAGGATGTCGCCGAGATGATGACGACAGAGATGGGCAAGACAGTTGCTGCGGCTCGTGAGGAGGTGCAAAAATGTGCCTCTGCCTGTCGATACTATGCACGACACGCAGAAGCATTCCTAGCAGACGAGCCGGCCGACGCGAAGGCGGCCGGAGCGTCGCAGGCGTTCGTGCGATTCCAACCAATCGGCCCGGTGCTTGCGATAATGCCGTGGAACTTCCCGCTGTGGCAGGCGATGCGTTTCGCGGCACCGTCTCTCATGGCCGGAAACGTTGGCCTTCTCAAGCACGCCTCCAATGTTCCCCAGACCGCCCTGTACCTGCAGGGTCTATTCGAGCGGGCCGGCTTTCCAAAAGGCACCTTCCAGACACTTCTAATCGGCTCCGGAAAGGTCGATGCGATACTGAAGGACCCAAGAGTCGTGGCAGTTACGCTGACGGGGTCTGGCTCTGCAGGCGCTGCGGTCGCAGCGACAGCCGGGTCGCATGTCAAGAAGGCCGTCTTGGAGCTGGGGGGGAGCGACCCGTTCATCGTTATGCCGTCCGCCGACATCGAGCGCGCGGCTGACGTCGCTACGACAGCGCGACTTCTCAACAACGGACAATCGTGTGTTAACGCCAAGCGGTTCATCGTCCACGAAGCGGTCTACGAACGGTTCGAGCGGCGATTCGTGAAATCAATGTCGTCCAAGATCGTGGGGAATCCCTTGGACGAGGGTACCGACGTCGGGCCTCTCGCCTCCGAGCAGCAGCTACTCCAAGTAGCGGTGTTGGTCGACGACGCCGTCGAGAAGGGCGCGACGATCCTGTGCGGTGGCAAAGCTCTGGGCGGGGCCGGCTGGTACTTTCCTCCGACTATCCTCGCAGACGTCACGCCTGAGATGCGCGTGCACGGCGAAGAAGTGTTCGGGCCGGTCGCGATCCTCTACCGGGTGAAAGGAATTGAGGAAGCTATAGCGCTGGCCAACGCCACCCAGTTCGGCCTCGGGTCGAACGTGTGGACCGAGGACGAGACAGAACGAAGACGCTTCTTGGACGATATAGAGGCCGGGATGCTCTTCTTCAACGGAAACACGACGTCGTATCCAGAACTTCCGTTCGGCGGCATCAAGAACTCGGGATACGGCCGAGAGCTGTCGTCGCACGGCATCAAAGAATTCTGCAACGCCAAGACGGTTTGGATAGGGGTGGGGTCAGCGGCTACGTCCGAGTAACCGAATCGCGCTACCGTATCGCGCTGGTCACAGCGTATTCGCGCTGGCGGTAACACCTCTTCTTCCGCTACCCCGAATGAAATGGCGGTAATCTTGGGTTTGAGGGTTTGAGGGTTTGAGGGGTTTGAGAGGTTACGCTCAAGGATGTGGGAGCAATGCCTAGGTTCGACCTTCTGTCGCTCATGTCCGCTGCGGAGGATGCGCCGCCGGCGCAGTCAGTGGACGTCCTGGAATCCCTCCTCGCTAGGGAGGTTAGCGCTCATCATGTGAGGCTGCTTCTCACGAACTTGGGTGGCTCCATGCTCGTTCCCGTTTCGAAGGTCGAGACTGGCGAGGCTTGGTCGGCTGTCGGAGGCCACGGCGAGAGCGTGAGAT
>JAKBBS010000332.1 GCA_021808425.1 Actinomycetes bacterium | reverse complement strand
CGGAGGCGAAGGCGCTCTGCGAGGAGTGGAGCGCCATCCTGGGTGTCGTCCCGTCACTCGACCGGCGCGTCGAGCTTGCCGCCGACACGCCATCCGATACTGTCAGCATTGCCCGCGACCAGTGGGCGGCGATAGTCGCAATAGGCTCCGGGCGCACGGTCTCCGAGGTGATCTCGCTCAGGGACACGAGCGAGATAGCCGGCTGCCGGGTCATCCGCAAACTGGTCGAGGCCGGGCTTGCGGCGGTATGCGAGCCCGAGGTCGAAGCGCCGATCCTAAGTTCGGTCTTCGAACTGGCAGACACCGGCGTGTACACGAACGGGCACTCGACGAATGGCTCTCCGACTGACGCGCCCTACGACGTGGAGGTGGAAGCTGCCGGCTCGTCAATCGGCGACGGCGCGGCAAGCAATTCGACTTCGGGCATCCTCGGTTTCGACTTCGGCAGCCTCGTCGCCGAATTCCCGGTAGCGGCCGTGACAGAACCCGAAGCCGACGGCTCAGACGACGAAGGCTTCTCGATCGGCTACCTGTCGGGCTCGGGACTGGGCGGGGAGCATGACGGGTCCGTGTCCTCCTTCGCTGGGGTCGAATCCGGCTCGGCGAAGGACGAGTCGTCGGACGCCAGCTCGGAAGACCACTATGCGGCTCTGCGGGCCGCGATGCTCGAAGTCGGAGAGAACTTCGGCCAACCCGACGCTGCGGAAAGTGGCGAGGAGGGCGCGACCGGGTGGGGTCAGCCGGCCGACGTCGACGCTGTCTCGGCCGGGCAGCCGGGCGTTCCTTTCCAATCCCTGCTCAACGAGGTCAGCGCCCTTATCGGGGATGTCGCGGTTCCGGGCGGCGGAGACGACGACGCCATGTCCGAAGGCGACGGGCGCGTCGACGCTCTCGCAGACCGGGGCCCCTGGTCGGAGTTGGAGCTTCAAGCCATCCACGAGCGTGGAATGTGGGACGACGCAGACTCGACGCAGCCTTCCGCTGACGCTGGCGGTGCTTACCAGGCTGATTCGGCCATGTCGGACCAAGACGCTACTGACGACGAGTTCAACTCTGGAATCGAGGAACCGGCCGACGAGCCGATCAACAGGGGACTGCTGCTCAAGTTCCTCTCCTCTGTACGTAACTGAGCCAGCCAAGCACCCGCTCAGGTTCCAGCGACAAACCCCCACGAGACCCAGGTACCGTGAACTCCCCTAACTCTCCCCCCACCAGCGGCGCCAGCCCTGGCTTGGGTGACGACGACCGCCTCGGAACCCTCCTGGTCGAAGGGGGAGTTCTAAGCGAGCAGGCCCTCGCTCGGGCAATCGAGCTCAGCCACTCCCGCGGTGAGGGTCTCACGCGGACGCTCATCGAGGAGAACCTGGTCTCCGAAGCGGACCTCGTAGCCACCCTCGCGGCGCACCTGAAGCTCGACTACGTCGACCTGACCGACTACCCGGTCGACGCAGCCGCCGCACGGCTGGTGAGCGACTCGCTCGCCCGACGCTACCTGGCGTTGCCGATCGGCTGGATGGAGGGTCGCCTCATCGTCGCGATGGCCGACCCGTCGAACGTGTTCGCCATCGACGACATCAGGGCGGTTACCGGCGCCGAGCTTCACATAGCGGTAGCCACGAGCAACTCGATCGCCGAAGCGATCGGAAAATTCCATCGCGTGATGTCGGCTGCTGAGGACGTCTCGGCGGAAGCGTCGAGCGCGTTCGACGAGGACACGACGCTGTCGGCGGTGCGCGAGATCAGCGAGGACTCGCCGATCGTCAAGCTCGTCAACCTGCTAATCGGCCAGGCCATCGCGGACCGCGCGTCGGACATCCACATCGAGCCCGGCGACAACGTCCTCCGTGTCAGGTTCCGCATCGACGGTGTCCTCCACGAGGTGATGCGCCCACCGAAGAACATCCACTCGGGGATCGTGAGCAGGCTCAAGGTCATGGCCGACATGAACATCGCCGAGCGCCGTGTTCCTCAAGACGGGCGGATCAACACCAAAATCTCCGGTCGCGAAGTGGACCTTCGCGTCGCGACGCTTCCGACCGTGCACGGCGAGAAGGTCGTCATGAGAGTCCTCGACAAGTCGACTGCGCTGCTGCGCCTGCAGGACCTCGGCTTCCTGCCAGAGAACATGGCCCGCTACGAGCAGTGCTACCGCAAGCCGTACGGGACGATCCTCGTGACCGGTCCCACCGGGTCGGGCAAGTCGACGACGTTGTACGCGACGCTCAACATCGTAAACGACGAATCCAAGAACGTGATAACCGTCGAGGACCCCGTCGAGTACCAGCTGCCCGGCATCAACCAGGTGCAGGTGAACGCGAAAGCGGGGCTGAGTTTTGCTGCCGCGCTGCGCAGCATCTTGCGGTCCGACCCCGACGTGGTCCTCGTCGGAGAGATCCGCGACCAGGAAACGGCGATCATCGCGATCGAGGCTGCCCTTACAGGCCACCTCGTGCTTTCGACGTTGCACACAAACGACGCGGCGTCGACTCCGAGCCGCCTCGTCGAGATGGGCGTGGAGCCTTTCCTCGTGGGAAGCTCGATCGACTGCGTCGTAGCTCAACGTCTCGCTCGCAAGCTGTGCACGCGCTGTAAACGCCCGTACGTTCCGAACAAGTCGGAGCTCGCTCCGACAGGCTGGGACTTCGAGCGCCTCGGCGAGCCGGGCGACGGGTTCCAGACGTTCCAGCCGGTCGGCTGCGGTGCCTGCGGCGGTACCGGATACCACGGGCGCTTCGCAATCCACGAGGTGCTCGTGGTGAGCGAGGAGGTGGAGCGGGCGGTGGTCGAGCGCGGCCACACCGAGGACATCCGCAAGATCGCTATCAGCCAGGGGATGCTCACCTTGCGCCAGGCCGGGATGATCGAGGTCGCAGCGGGCGTGACGTCGATGGAAGAGATTCTACGAGTGATCGCCTGAGAGGTCAGGTGCGCTCGAGTTCTACAGGCCAGACGGCCATGGACCGAAGGAGTAGTCATGCTCGCCACATCTAGGGCCGTCGGGGAGTTCCTCGTCGATCGCAAAGTGCTGTCGCGCGACGCACTGGAGGCGGCGCTTCGACGCGAGGCCGACACCGGCGTCCCGCTCGCGAAGATCCTCGCAAGCGACAACCTGGTCGCCGAACGCCACCTTGTGGCCGCCGTAGCCGACCAGCTCGGCCTTCCTATGTGGGACCCGGACGCCGATCCGATCCCGGCGATCCTGGGCGGGATGCTGCCTGTCGGGCTCTGCCAGCGCCTGCGCGCCGTGGCTGTCGGAATGAGCGGCAGCGAGCTGATCGTCGCCATGGAGAACCCCATGGACC
>JAKBBS010000057.1 GCA_021808425.1 Actinomycetes bacterium | reverse complement strand
GTACCCGACCGCCATCCAAGGAGCAGACCGAAAAAGGTGCCCGCTTTCATTTTCCCCGGTCAGGGATCGCAGCGGCCAGGAATGGGCCGGCCCTGGACTGAGCACCCGTCCTGGGAGGTCGTGGAGGAAGCTTCCGCCGCGGCGGGTCGCGACATCGGGTCGTTGTTGACCGACGCCGGTTCGGAGGAGCTGACACAAACGCACAACGCCCAGCTGGCGACGTTCACGTTCAGCTTGATGATCCTGGACGCCGTCGAGCGGATCGGTGTCGAACCGACACGGCTGGCGGGCCACTCGGTCGGTGAGTACAGTGCCTTGGCCGCAAGCGGAGCACTAGGGTTCGACGCTTCGGTGCAACTTGTGGCCGAGCGCGGTGAAGCGATGCAGGCTGCCGCCGAGGCCCGCAGAGGATCGATGGCCGTTCTCGTCGGCTGCGATGCAGATGTTGCAGACGTCGCGTGCCGCCTTGCCGAGGGAGACGTTTGGCTCGCCAACATTAACAGCACCGACGAATCGGTGATTGCAGGAGACCCTGCCGCTATCGAGATTGCTGTGCGCTTCGCTCTCGAGTTGGGCGCCACGCGCGCGTATCCAGCGCGCGTCGGAGGGGCGTTTCACACCCCGCTCATGGCGCCCGCACGAGACAGGCTCCGCAAGATGCTGCAAACCACCGTGTTCCACAACCCCGACACTCCACTCGTGGCAAATGTGGACAGCCGGTTCCACGTCGACGGAGACGAATGGCGCCGCCTCCTGTCTGCGCAGCTGTGCAGTCCAGTGAGGTGGCATCAGAGCATCCTGCGCTTGGCGGGGGCCTTGGACCCCGACTTGGATGAAGAGCGCTTTTTCGTCGAGCTCGGCCCCGGCGACTCGCTTTCTGCCACGGTGCGAACGACGTTGCCGCAAGCGACGACAGTTCCCGTTTCGGTGCCTGCCGACCTGGACCGCCTGGTCGACACACTGGCGGGAGACAGCTCCTTGCACGCCTACGCTTCCGACCATCACGGCGAGCTTCTCTACGTGTCCGAGCGGGTCGTCATAAGCCCGTCGGCGGGAATCTTCGAACCTCCGCCGGAGCGCCGCGACGTGGGGCAGTGGATTGACGTCGGATGTCTGCTCGGGACCGTCTCGGAGATCGAGATTCGCTCGGCTTTCGGGGGAGCTTTCAAGGGATACATCGCACATCCCGGCGAGCGGGTCCAAGCCGGGCAGCCGATCGCCTGGTTGCACAGCTCATGACGGGTGTCACGATCACCGGGTGGGGTTCGGCTCTCCCGGACAGGGTCGTCACCAACGACGAGCTCTCGGCGCTTTTCGACACGAGCGACGACTGGATAGTCGAGCGCAGCGGGATCCGCACCCGTCACGTCGCAACAGGACCGTTCGCCGACGTCGGCGACGATCCTAATCCACCCGCTGGCGGCCTCGGCACTACCGGCACACTGGCCGTCACGGCCGCCCGTGAGGCCCTTCGAGTCGCCGGCCTGCAGGGTTCGGACGTCGACATGGTCATCCTTTGCACCACCACCGCCGATCAGCTGATACCGGCAAGCTCCGCTTCGATCGCCGCCGCACTCGGGATAGTGCGCGGCGCGATGGACATCAACGCCGCGTGCGCTGGCTTCACCTACGGTCTCGTAACCGCCAGCGGGATGATCGCGGCTGGCGCACGCCGGATAGTCCTGATCGGCGCCGAGACGCTCACCCGAGCGACCAATTGGGCGGACCGCACGAACGCGTTCCTTTTCGGCGACGGCGCCGGCGCCGTGGTCCTCGAAGCGACACCTGGGGACGGCTGCCTCCTCGGATGGGATCTCGGCGTGGACGGGACGCTTGTGGATCTTCTCTACGCTCACCATGGTTCGGGGATGGTCATGCGCGGCAAGGAGGTTTTTCGCCGGGCAGTGATGGCGACAGTTTCGTCAGCAACCGCTTCGTTGGAACGGTCCAAGATGAGCATCGACGAGATTTCGCTGTTCGTTCCCCACCAGGCGAACATCCGGATCATGGAGGCGGTCGCTTCGAGGCTGGGGCTGCCGACGGAGAAAGTCGCGAGCGTGATCGGCCGTACAGGAAACACGAGCTCCGCTTCGATACCTCTGGCGCTCGTCGACGCAATCCAGAGCGGCCGAGTATCCGACGGCGACAACCTTCTCCTCGCAGGCTTCGGTGCCGGGATGACGTGGGCTTCCGCCGTGTGGCGCTGGCATGAAAGCTGACCGCAGGTCAAGAGACGAGACGACAAGCTGAGCGAGATAGATTTGGCGGGCTGAGGGGCGCCGCAGTCGGTGGAACCCTGTATCTCAAGGGAACCGGGCGCTGGCATTGCAACGACATTCCAAGAACCACCAAGGCGAGAGAGGAAAGAAAAAATGGATCAAGAAGAGGCATTCGACAAGTTCAAGCAGTGTGCAGTGGACGTGCTGCAGGTGGAACCGGCCAAAGTAACCCCCGAGGCGAGCTTTGCCGACGATTTGGACGCCGATAGCCTCGACCTCGTCGAGCTCGTCATGGCCCTCGAAGAGCAGTTCGACATAACTGTCGACGAGTCCGAGCTCGAAGGCGTGAAGACAGTGGCTCAAGCCTTCGGTCTGGTTACCTCCAAGCTCTGATGTTCGCCCTACACCCCTACCCGGGCGACCCGGGGATCCCAGGAAGGCGTGTAGTGGTTACGGGGCTCGGGGTGGCAGCCCCTTGCGGAATCGGCCGGGATGCCTTCTGGCGAGGGCTTCACCTCCCCCCAGCCGATGGCCCGCGACGAGTTCCGGACTTCGACGCCACCGCCATATACGGCGCCAAAGAGCTTCGTCGTGTCGACCGCTTCACTCAGCTCGCAGCCGTCGCAGCAGAGGAGGCGCTCGCGGATGCAGGCGGGCTCGAGTCCCTGAGCGTCGATCCGGACCGGGCCGGGGTGATGATCGGCACCGGCATCGGCGGTATTGAGACCTTAGAGGACCAGATACATGTGATGGACGAGCGCGGGTCGCGTCGGGTGACGCCTTTCCTCGTGCCGATGATGATGGGTAACAGGGCGGCTGCAGACGTGTCGATGCGCTACGGGCTGCGCGGGCCCTGCGAGGCGATCGTCACCGCCTGCGCAGCTGGAACCCAGAGCGTCGGCGCGGGCGCACGGCTTGTCGCCTCCGGGCGCTGTGACGTCGTGCTTGCGGGATCCTCGGAGGCCGCCATGACGCCGATCGGGGAGGCCGGCTTCGCCAACATGACAGCGCTTTCGACGAACGGCAAGTCGATGCCCTTCGACGCCAAGCGCGACGGTTTTGTCATCAGTGAAGGCGGCGCCGTGCTTGTTCTGGAGGAGCTCGACCACGCCCAGGCGAGGGGCGCGACGATCTACGCGGAGATTCTCGGCGCAGCGAGCACCGCCGACGCGCACCACATCACCGCCCCGGCGCCCGAAGGAGCGGGAGCGGTCATGTGCATGGAACTGGCTATACGTGACGCAGGGCTCGTCCCCGCCGATATCGTCCACATCAACGCGCATGGAACGTCGACGCCAGCCAACGACCGTTCTGAGAGCTTTGCCATCTCCAAAGTGTTCGGACTCCCCGGTCCGATCGTGACGTCGATCAAAGGTGTGTGCGGGCACTCGCTCGGCGCTGCCGGTTCGATCGAGGCCGTGGCGCTCGCCCTCACGATATCCAAGTCGTGCATACCGCCCACGGTCGGCCTCACCGAGCTCGATCCCGAAATCCACCTCGACGTGGTGACAGGCGAGGCCCGGTCGTGGACTCCGGGGCCGTCGCTGTCGAACAGCTTCGGCTTCGGCGGTCACAACGGGACAATCGTAATGGCGCCGCTCGAAGATTGAAACTGGTCGCTAACCGGCCAGCGCTACGAGAAGCTTCTTCGGCGTGTCGGCCGGCGAGATCTTGTACCAGACCTGGGTCAGATTCCCGTCCTCGTCGACGAGAAACGACGAGCGGAGGATGCCCATGTACTTCCGGCCGTACATGGATTTCTCGGCCCACACCCCGTAGGATTCGGCGACTGCGTGGTCGGCGTCGGACAGTAGGGGGAAACCTAGACTGTACTTCTGGTCGAACTTCGCCTGCTTGGTCGGAGCGTCCGGGCTCACCCCGAGAACTGCAGCGTCGCCGATATCGCCGAGCACGTCGCGAAGGCCACACGCCTGCGCTGTGCAGCCGGGGGTGTCCGCTTTCGGATAGAAGTAGATGAGAACCTTCCGGCCCCGAAAAGACGACAACGAGACCGGAGCTTCACTCTGGTCGAGAAGTTCGAAGTCGGGAGCGGGATCACCTACCTGGAGCACGTTCGCCATGACAAGGATGGTAGTCATCGCTGAGTCGTCTCATCCTCGTGTGCGCCTCGCCCGGATTACGGAGCTGGGGGAACCGGCGTCCCCCGAGTGCAGACCACCCGGATCCCTACGCGCGCTCGGGGTCACGCCCCGAGCGAAACAACCAGCCTCCCCGTCAACTCCCCCCGAAGGATCCGGGACAGTGCGTCGTCGAGGTCGTCGAGGGTGATATCCACTGCAACCCTCTCCAAGCCGCTCGGGCGCAGATCCGCTCCGAGACGTTCCCAGACCGCACGCCGCTTGGCGATCGGGACCTCAACGGAGTCGATCCCGAGAAGTGAAACCCCGCGCAGGATGAAGGGCATGACCGTCGTCGGCACAGCGACACCGCCCGTTAAGCCGCTGGCTGCAACAGCGCCGCCGTAATTCATCCGGGCGAGCACGTTCGAAAGAGTCGTCCCGCCCACGCAGTCGACGGCGCCGGCATACGTCGCCGCCTCGAGCGGACGGCCGCCTGCCGCGTCCAACGTGGACCGTTCCACGATCTGCGCCGCTCCGATCGACTTCAAGTACTCGCCGCTCTTCTCCGCCTTCCCCGTACTGGCTACCACCTCGTAACCCCTTCCGGCGAGGATGTTTACGGCGACGCTGCCGACCCCGCCCGTAGCTCCTGTGACAAGCACAAGGCCCGACGCAGGTTCAATCCCGTGATGCTCGAGCGCTATCACTGATAGCGCCGCCGTGAACCCGGCAGTGCCGATCACCATCGCCGTGCGGGTGTCGAGGCCCGGCGGGATAGGGACGAGCCACTCCACCGGCACCCGGGCGCGTCGTGCGAAACCTCCATGGCGCGACACACCGAGCCCGTAGCCGTGGGCGAGGACCGCGGTCCCAGCAGGGATCTCGCCTGCATCTTCGGCCAGCCGCCCGGCGAGGTCGATTCCCGGGACTATCGGCGAGATCCGGGCTACCCGACCGTCGGCAGAGGATGCGAGGGCGTCTTTGTAGTTGACAGACGACCATTCGACGTCAACGAGTGCGCCTTCGCCGCCAAGGAAGGTGTCGTCAACTTTCTCCACCCCGCGGCGAAACTCGTCGGCAGATTTCATTGCTACAAAGGCCGAAAATCCTGGATCCTTCACACCCGACACGCTAACCGGCCCCACACCCACACGACACCCGGGCCAGCCCGGAATGTAGACCGGACCCTTCAGGTAGATTGCCCGGGTGACGTCGGTTATCCCCGCTGATCTTGCCGTAGGGGCCTTCAGCTCGGAGCCGCCCTGGCTCATCGACCCGGACGCCCTCGTGTGGCGATCCGGTTCGACGCAGCGTCGTAACGCCACCCAGGCACAGGTCCCCCGCCTGCTTCGTCGCAGGGTCCTGCCGCCGGGGCGGCGGGTGGTCAAAGTCGCCTTCCGCCTCGGAGGCGCCCTGGCCGGCTGGTACCTGATCGAACGTCGCCGCGCTCGGCGCATCGGCGAGCCGGAAGTCTCACGCGCCGGGCTGTCGCGCCGGCTGCGCAAGGCGTTCCAGAGCCTCGGCCCCACCTACATCAAGCTCGGGCAGATCCTCTCCTCAGGCGAAGGCCTCTTCCCTCCCGAGCTTGTCAACGAGTTCCGTCTGCTTCGTGACAGGGTTCCCGCCGAGACTTTCGATACGGTCCGTAGTGTCGTCGAGGAGGACCTCGGGGCGACCCTGGAGGAGGTGTTCTCCTTCTTCGACCGCCAACCGCTCGCTGCCGCGTCGATCGCCCAGGTGCACGCCGCGACGCTGCTGAGCGGGGAAGATGTCGTCGTCAAAGTGCAGCGCCCCTCCGTCTCCCCCAACGTCCGCGAGGACCTCGCCGCCATGAGCTGGATCGCCCCGCATCTCATCGGCCGGATCCCGGTTGCGAGCCTCGCCAACCCGCCTGCGCTGGTCGAGCTTTTCGCCGAGACGATCGTCGAGGAGCTCGACTTCCGCCTCGAGGCCGACAACATGCTCGACGTCGCCGCCGTGTTTGCCGCCACAGAGCAGCGCCACGTCGTAGTGCCCAGGCCTCACCCTCAGCTCGTGACACGCCGGGTGCTCGTCATGGAACGCTTGAGCGGCTTCACTTTCGACGACGTCGAGGGGATGTCCGCAGCAGGCATCGACACCACTGAGGTTGTCCGGGCGCTGATGATCTCGTTCCTCGAGGGCGCCACCATCTACGGGGTCTTCCACGGTGACCTGCACGGCGGGAACCTCTTCGTGCAGCCCGACGGCCGGGTCGCCCTCCTCGACTACGGGATCACTGGCCGCCTCGACCAGCCGCGCCGCCTCGCGTTCCTGCGCCTTCTCATGGGCGGGACGATCAACGACCCGAAGATGCAACTCTCAGCGCTTCGCGACCTCGGAGCCCTCCCAGCCGACACCGACCTCGATGCGGTCATGGTCGACCTCGGCATCGACCAGCCGGTCCGGGACCCGACGAAGATGTCACCTGAAGAGCTGCTGAGCGAGATCCGAGACATCACGAAGAAGCTTCTCGCTTACGGGGCCAAGTTCCCGAAGGTGCTTATGCTCTACGTGAAGGATCTGCTGTTCATCGACGGAGCACTGGCGACGCTCGCCCCGGACCTCGACCTTTTCGAGGAGGTCACGAGGATCGCCCTTTACTTCACTGCCCGCCACGGCGAGCGCATCGCCGCTGAAGTCGGCGTCGACCCGAGGGCGACCGCTGTCGACCTAGACGGGCTGCGCGCATCGCTCGGGGTCCCTTCGGAGGTCGAGTCGATGAGCTACAGGGATCTCCAGGAGCGCCGCCAGCTGATCCGCAAGAGGATGAGGGATCACCACAGGTCGAAGCGTTGAGCGCCGATCGACCGGCTAGGGTTGTCGGTCCGCCCGATTTTGGAGTTTCCGGAAAAATTTTTGCCTTCCATGTTCAGAACTGATATCCGAAACGTAGCGATCGTGGCGCACGTCGACCACGGCAAGACAACCCTGGTGGACGCGATGCTCCGCCAGTCCGGGGCGTTTCGCGCCAATCAAGAGGTCGCCGAACGTGTCATGGACTCGATGGACCTCGAGCGCGAGAAGGGCATCACGATCCTCGCGAAGAACACGACCGTCCGCTACGGCGACATGAGGATCAACATCGTCGACACCCCCGGCCACGCCGACTTCGGAGGCGAAGTCGAGCGCGGCCTCACCATGGTCGACGGTGTGCTGCTGCTTGTAGACGCCAGCGAGGGACCTCTCCCTCAGACCCGTTTCGTGCTGCGAAAGACCCTCGAGGCGCGCCTCCCCGTCATCTGCGTTGTCAACAAGATCGACCGCGCCGACGCCCGCCCGGCCGAAGTTCTCGACGCCGTGTACGACCTGTTCCTCGATCTCGGCGCCGACGAGGATCAGATCGAGTTCCCGATCGTGTACGCGAACGCCAGGGCAGGCCGGGCGGCGCTGACTCCTGAGGCTGTGCCAGACGCAGAAGGCCTCGGCGCGCTCATGGACCTGCTGGTCAAGGCGATACCGGCGCCCGAGTACGACCCCGACCATGCTTTCCAGGCGCTGGTCACAAACCTGGACGCGTCCCCCTACGTAGGGCGGCTTGCCCTCTGCCGGGTCCGCAACGGCACAGTTCGCAAGGGCGACTCCGTCGCATGGTGCCGCCACGACGGCACGGTCGAGCGGGTCCGTCTCTCCGAGGTGTACGTGACGGAGGCCCTGGATCGTGTCGACGCTCCGCCCGAAGGCGTCGGCCCCGGCGAGATCATCGCCGTAGCCGGGATCCCCGAGATCATGATCGGCGACACGTTGGCCAACCCTGACAACCCTGAGCCACTTCCGGTCATCACAATCGACGACCCGAGCATTTCGATGACGATCGGTATCAACACTTCCCCTCTCGCCGGGCGACCCGTCGACGGCCACAAGCCGGGCACCAAGCTCACGGCCCGCCTTATCAGGAACCGGCTCGACGCCGAACTGGTCGGCAACGTGAGCATCCGCGTCCAGACGACCGAGCGCCCCGACACCTGGGAGGTGCAGGGCCGCGGCGAGCTGGCGCTGGCGGTTCTCGTCGAGCTGATGCGCCGGGAAGGCTTCGAGCTCACGGTCGGCAAACCTCAGGTGCTCACCCGCGAGGTCGACGGGAAGATCCACGAACCGATGGAGCGTGTCAGCGTCGACGTCCCCGAGGACTTCATGGGGGTCGTCACCCAGCTGCTTTCGCTGCGCAAGGGCCGGATGGAGGATCTCGTCAACCACGGCACCGGCTGGGTGAGGATGGACTGGGTGGTCCCTTCGAGGGGACTGATCGGCTTTCGAACTGAGTTCCTGACCGAGACTCGTGGCACAGGGCAGATCCACCATATTTTCGAGGGATACGAGCCGTGGCACGGGGACCTGCGAACCCGGCCGAACGGGTCGATGGTCGCCGACCGCCGCGGCCCGACGACCGCCTACGCCTTGACGAACCTCCAAGAGCGCGGCGCTCTGTTCGTCGGGCCTGGTGTCGAGGTCTACGAAGGCATGATCGTCGGTGAGAACGCCCGCTCCGAGGACATGGACGTCAACCCGACCAAGGAGAAGAAGCTGACCAACATGCGCGCCGCGGCCTCCGACGAGACCGTCCGGTTGGTTCCCCCGCTGCAGCTGTCGCTCGAGCAGGCGCTCGAGTTCATCAGGGACGACGAGTGCGTCGAAGTGACGCCGTCGGTGGTGCGGATCCGCAAGGTGATGCTCGACGCCTCGGAACGGGCGAGACGCCGCGCCGCGAACCGCCCGCCCCAGCGCTGACCCGGCGCTAACCCCGCTCGCCGCCACAGCGGTAACCCGCCGGAAACATCCACCTGCAACAATGGGTGGAGTATGGGGGACCTCCTAGATGCCTACGTGCTGGCTCATCCACACGGCCGGCCCGCATGGGACGAGATGTTCTCCTCCCCCGGGTCGCCACGGCCCCGCACGCGAACTCTCTGCGAGACCCTCCAGTCCTTATCAGCAGGAGAGCTCGAGGCGAGGGCCGCTCAGCGCGACCGGATGTTCCGCGACCGCGGGATCACGTTCCAGCTTTCGGGCGAGGAGCGCCCTTTCCCCCTCGACCTAATCCCCCGCTTGATCCACGAGGACGAATGGCAGAAGCTGGAGCGAGGCGTGGTGCAACGCGTCCGAGCGCTCGAAGCCTTGCTCGCCGACGTCTACGGTGCCGGGCGAATTTTTGACGACGGGGTCATACCTCGCAGCCTTGTCACATCCTCAGCGCATTTCCATCGGGCAGCGTGGGGTATCGAACCTGCAAACGGCGTGCGAGTGCACGTCGCAGGGGTCGACGTCGTGCGGGGCAGCGACGGGCACTTCTACGTCCTAGAGGACAACCTTCGCTGCCCTTCGGGGGTGTCCTACGTGATCGAGAACCGCAGGATGATGGCGCGGATCTTCCCGGAGCTGTTCGCCAGCCACCGGGTCGCGGCGGTGGACAGCTACCCAGCGAAGCTCCTCGAATCTCTGCGGGCGTCTGCGCCGGCAGGGATCTCCGATCCGACGGTGGTCGTTATGACCCCCGGGGTCTACAATCCGGCGTTCTTCGAGCACTCTTTCCTGGCCCGCCAGATGGGGGTCGAGCTCGTCGAGGGACGTGACCTCGCGTGTCACTCGGGACACGTCTACATGAGGACCTCGGACGGCGAACGCGAAGTCCACGTCATCTACAGGCGCGTCGACGATGACTTCCTCGATCCGCTCCAGTTCCGAAACGACTCCCTGGTGGGCTGCCCCGGGTTGCTCAACGTCGCTCGGGCAGGCAATGTCAGCCTCGCGAATGCCGTAGGCAACGGTGTGGCCGACGACAAGCTCACCTACACCTACATTCCGGACGTGATCCGCTACTACCTCTCGGAGGAGCCGCTCCTTCGCAACGTCGCCACCTACCGCCTGGAGGTGCCCGACCAGCTGGAGCAGGTGCTCGGCCGCCTCGACGAGCTGGTCTTCAAGCCTGTCTCGGGCTCGGGCGGCTATGGCATCGTGATCGGCCCCGAGGCATCCGACGAGCAGTTGGAGGTCCTCCGGCGGGACATAACAACGAATCCGCGGGCGTGGATCGCCCAGGAGCTTGTAGCGCTCTCGACAGCGCCGACGTGGGTGGGCGACAGGATCGCGGCTCGCCACCTCGACCTCCGCCCTTTCGCAGTCAACGACGGCAACGACATATGGGTCCTGCCCGGCGGCTTGACGAGGGTTGCGCTGCCCGAAGGGGGCCTCGTTGTCAACTCCAGTCAAGGTGGTGGTTCCAAGGACACGTGGGTGACAGTCGGAGCGGCCCGAAGAAGGATCGCCACCTCGTCGAAGTCGACGAGTCAGTCAGGCGCTCCACGTCCAAACGGCGGGAGGACGCCTGTTGGCGGCCCTCCGGTCGTGGTCCCTGATCCCGGCCCCAACTGGGAGGACCCCGACCGCCTGCACCAACAAGAACGACAGCAACAACAGCAACTCGCACTTCCACTCGGCAACGACAGCCTCGGATGCTGAGCCGAATAGCCGAAAGCCTCTTTTGGATCGGCCGCTACGTAGAGCGCGCTGAGGCCACCGCCCGCATACTCGATGTTCACATCCACCACCTCCTCGAGGCACAGCTCGAAAGCGAAGCCGAGCTGTGTGCAGTTCTCCTGTCAGTCATGGGTGTCAAGATCACCGATATGGCGTCGGAGGAGCTGACAGCGAGGCGCGTCGTCGAGATCCTCGCCTTCGACACGACGAACCCCAGTTCGATCGTCTCGTCGCTCGTAGCGGCCCGGGTGAACGCCCGAGGTGTCAGCGAGGCGATCAGCTCGGAAATGTGGGAGGCGCTCAACGTCACGTACAACACTCTTTTCACTGAGAGCGGCCACGGCTCGGCGTTTACGCCATACGCCTTCTTCCGTTTCGTGCGCGAGCGCGGAGCTGTCGTGTCCGGCCTCATCGACTCGACTATGTCGCGCGACGACGCGTGGCGTTTCATGGTCCTCGGACGCAGTCTCGAACGCGTGGACATGCTTGCGAGACTTCTCGCAGCAGCAACAGCGGGTCCCGAACCGGACTGGGTGGTGCTGCTTCGGTCAGTGTCAGCCCACGAGGCGTTCCTGCGGACATATCGCCGCGAACCCGAGGGCCACCTCGCCGCCCAGTTTCTCTTGCTGGACAGGCTTTTCCCGAGGTCCGCTTTCTTCTCGCTCCGAAGCGCAGAGGAATGCCTCGCCGAGCTCGATCCCCGCTCGGCAAGGGTCGGCACCCAAGACGAGGGTCGGCGAGTTCTCGGCAGGCTTCGGACCACTCTCGAATTCCTGAGGGTCTCGGAGCTCATGTCGGATCTCCCCGAGCTTCTCCCCGAACTGCAACGCGAGTGCGGGGCGGCGTCTGTCGCAATCGCCTCGCGCTATTTCCGCCAGACCAACGTGATCGAGTGGACAGTCGAACGCGCCGAGTTCGACGTCGTCAGGCCGATAGGACGATGACCACCAGCCGCGTCCAGATCGACCACGTGAGCTGTTACAGCTACAGCGGGGTCGTTCACTCGTCCTACAACGAACTGCGGCTCACGCCGCTCAGCACCCTTTGGCAGCAGCTTCTGGATCTGCGGGTGGAAGTGTCACCGCGGGCGCCGATCTTCACCTACATCGACTACTGGGGGTCTCAGGTCCACGCGTTCGACATTCACGCTCCGCACGAAAGTTTGACGGTCGTCGCGAGGTCTTTGGTGGAAAGCTCCGGGCAACACTGGGAGGAGCGCGAGTTGGGCTGGGACGCCTTCGTGCGAGACGACGTCAGGGACCCGTTCGCGGAGTTTCTCGAGCCAACAAGTTGCGTACCGACCGACGAGCGACTGCACGAGATCGGCTCGAGGCTTTCGTCTTCGGCGTCGCCATTGGCGGCTGCCGCGGACGCGATCGAATGGGTCGGGGAGAGCCTCACGTATCGCTCGGGCACGACCGGGGTTCACACTTCGGCGATCGAGGCGTGGGACGGCGGGAGCGGCGTTTGTCAGGACTTCGCCCACCTCTCCCTGGCGCTGCTTCGCTCGATGGGGATACCGGCTCGGTACTGCTCAGGCTACGTATACCCCGACGGCGACAACCGCCTCGGCGAGCGAGTCGCCGGGGAGAGTCACGCATGGGTCGAGTACTGGGTCGGGGATTGGATCGCCATGGACCCGACGGCAGGGCGCCCTGTCGATGCCGGGCACGTGCTGGTGGCGCGAGGCCGCGATTACTCGGACGTCGTTCCCCTCAAAGGCATCTTCCACGGTAGCCCGACGTCGTCGATGGACGTCGAGGTCTTCCTGACCCGCCTGTCGTAGCCGCCTCCCCCGGCCAAGCCCTGACGCCCCGGCCCCGACTCCCCGGCCAGGGTCAGTTCCACGCGGGATTGTCAGGGTAGAAAGCAACCAGGCGCAAAGGCTCAGCCTGGCGAAGTAACACACGTTTCCACAGGTTCTCGGGTGCAGCAGTGAAAGGATCATCAGGGTCCGCGTCGAGGACCCACCACGCCCCAGCTTCCATCTCAGCCTCGAGTTGGCCCGCGGCCCACCCTGCGTAGCCGGCGAAAAGCCTGATCGCACCGAGGCGACCCGAGACCGCTCCAGGGTCACTGTCGAGGTCGAGGGTCCCGAGGTCTCCGTCAAGTTCCTTCCAACCACCCCCAGCACCATCACCCTTCGGCGCCCCACCACCCGTCGGCACGGCACGAGCGAGGCAGATCACAGCCTGATGCGAGACAGGGCCGCCGAGGAACATGACCGCCGGCTCAGCTGCGATGTGAGCCCACTGAGGCAGCGGTGAGCTGACTGCCATGTCGCTCGGCCGGTTGAGGATCAAGCCCAGCGCCCCATCCTCCCCGTAAGCGACGAGCATTACGACCGTCCGCTCGAAGTTGGAGTCGGCGAGCCTCGGATTGGCCACCAGGAGCCTGCCCGGCCTCAAAAGCTCGATGCTGGCGACCACACACCCATTCTGCCACGCGGCCGCGAACCTGCTTCGCCTGGCTAAGTACTGGCGCCCCGTCGGTAGCCGGCGAAGCCGGTAACGTGTCTGAACATGCACGCCGTGACTGTCGTCCCGCTCCAAGCGAACTCGGTGGATCTCACCGAGCTTCCCGAACCGCCGGAATCAGACGGACCTGTCCTTGTCAAGACCCGCGCGGTCGGAGTGTGTGGCACCGACTTGGAGATCATCGAAGGCGACTACGGCTGGGCCCCGCCCGGCGAGCAGCGGCTCGCGATCGGCCACGAGTCCCTCGGCGAGGTTGTCGAGGCCCCGGAAGGCTCCGGGCTGGCAGCCGGAGACCTGGTCGTGGCGATCGTCCGTCGACCGGACCCGGTGCCCTGCCCGAACTGCGCGGTCGGCGAATGGGACATGTGCCGAAACGGCCAGTACAGCGAATGGGGCATCAAGGAGCACCACGGCTACGCTCGCGAGCGCTACAGGATCACCCCAGAGTTCGCGGTCAAGGTCGACCCGGCACTCGGGAACCTCGGTGTGCTCCTCGAACCGACGACTGTCGTCGCTAAGGCCTGGGACCACATCGAGCGGATCGGCAAGCGTGCGGTGTGGAGCCCGAAAACGGTTCTGATCACCGGAGCGGGCCCGATAGGCCTTCTCGCAGCGCTCATCGGCATCGAGCGGGGAATGGAAGTTCACGTGCTCGACCAAGTTGCCGAAGGGCTGAAGCCGGATCTCGTCAGCGCCCTCGGCGCCACCTACCATCACGGAAGCGTCGCCGACACGAAGATAGAGCCCGACGTGGCCATCGAGTGCACCGGCGTCAGCCAGCTGATCTTCGACTTGATGGACCAGGCGGGGGCTAACGGGATCGTATGCCTGACCGGAGTCTCCTCCGGCGGCCGTGACCTTTCGCTCGATCTCGGTGGCCTCAACCGCCGGATGGTCCTTGAGAACGACGTCGTCTTCGGCTCGGTCAACGCCAATCGCCGCCACTACGAGGCGGGCGCTAAAGCGCTAGCTGACGCCGACAAGGGCTGGCTGTCACGGTTGATCACCCGCAGGGTGAGCCTGGACTCCTGGAGGGACGCCTACACGAGGCAGCCCGGCGACGTGAAGGTCACGTTGGAGTTCTCAGACGGTACCGCTAAGAACTGACGGCAGTTGCCGCCACCGCGAAGGCCAGCTTCGCTTACACAACTTTGCGCTTTACCGAGAACTCAGGGCGATTCACTGCTAGTCCGAGGGAACTCATTTCCGTCGATAGTCCTGCGGCCGGTTGCGTCTCGCGCCAAATGCCAACGGACCTTCGTCAACCCCGGTCGAGGGCACGGCGAAACTTCGACACCGAGTCCGCTACTTCCGCAGGCCCCGCACCGTCAAGGACCATCCGCATTAGCGCCGAAGCGACGACCGCGCCGTCGGCATAGGAAGCGACTTCGGCTGCCTGCTCCGGGGTCGACACCCCGAATCCCATGATGACGGGCACATCGGTTAACGCCTTCAGCCTCGTCGCGAGCGACCGGGCCGACTCGGAAAGCGCAGCGCGCTCCCCCGTCACACCCATGACGTTGACCCCGTAGACGAACCCGTGCGAGCGCCTGCAGATCTCGGCGAGCCGCTCGTCCGAGCTGACCGGTGCCGCCAAGAGGATCGTCTCGACCCCGCTTCCCGCCGCCTGCGCCTCCCAATCGGCCGACTCCTCGAGCGGTATGTCGGCGACTATCGCCCCGCGCACCCCGGCGGACGCAAGCTGGCGAGCGAAGCGCAGGTGGCCGGCTCTCGCCACCAGGTTGTAGTAGGTCATCGCCACCAGCGGCACGCCGATACTGGCACCGGCAATGCCATCGAGGATGTTCGAAGGGTTCGCGCCGGCCGCCAGCGCCGCGCCGGACGCTTCCTGTATCGTCGGTCCGTCCATGACCGGATCGGAAAAAGGGACGCCGATCTCGACTACATCCGCCCCCGCATCCGACATCGCCTCGACGTAGCGGACCCAGTCGGGGCCCAAACCGCCGGTCATGTAAGAGACGAGCGCCTTTCCTCCGGATTCTCGCTTCGCGCGCAGGTGCCCCTCGACGGCCAATCCCCGCTCGGGGTGCGAACTGCTCACGACAAAAGCCCCATCACGGTCTCGGCGTCCTTGTCCCCCCGGCCCGACAATGTCATCATCACCGTGGAGCCGGCCGCAACCTCAGCACTTCGCGCTGCCCGGACTAGCCATGCGAGGGCGTGGGCGGGTTCGAGGGCGGGGATTATCCCTTCCGTTCGCGCCAAGAGCTGCAACGCTTCTAGCACTTCGTCGTCGGACGCGGAGCGGTACTGCGCACGGCCGTTGTCTGCCAGCCACGAATGCTCGGGGCCTATCCCCGGGTAGTCGAGACCGGCCGAGATGGACTCGGCCTCGAGAATCTGACCCCACTCGTCTTGGAGCAGGTAGGAGCGCATCCCGTGCAGGACCCCGGGAATTCCGCGCCCGATAGCCGACCCGCCGGCCGCTTCGACTCCTATGAGGCGGGCTTGGGTTCCGACGAAACCGGCGAAAGTCCCGGCCGCGTTCGAGCCGCCGCCGACGCAAGCGAGCACGACGTCGGGGTCCGCCCCGCCGAGGATCGCCCTGCACTGTTCGCGCGCTTCGTTTCCGACGACGCTTTGGAACTCGCGGACCATCCAAGGGTAGGGGTGCGGACCCATCACCGACCCCAAGCAGTAGTGGGTGTCGGCGACCGTCGCGACCCAGTGTCTCATCGCCTCATTGACTGCATCCTTGAGGGTCTTACTGCCCGAAGTCACCGGCACCACCTCGGCGCCGAGAAGCTTCATACGGAACACGTTCAGCGCCTGGCGCTCCGTGTCTATCTCGCCCATGTAGACGACGCACTCCAAACCGAAAAGGGCAGCCGCAGTGGCAGTAGCGACGCCGTGCTGTCCAGCGCCGGTCTCGGCGACCATTCGAGTCTTTCCCATGGCGAGCGTGAGCAGACCCTGCCCGAGGACGTTGTTGATCTTGTGCGAGCCTGTATGCGTCAGGTCCTCGCGTTTGAGCAGCACGTCGACCCCGAGCTCGTTCGAAAGTCGCTCGGCGCGTGTGACCGGCGTCGGGCGCCCTGCGTAGTCGGCCAACAAAGAGTCGAGTCTGGCTCTGAACTCCGGGTCGGACCAGGCGCCACGAAACGCCGCCTCCACCTCGGCGCACGCAGGGACGAGCGATTCTGGGACGTAGCGCCCTCCGTAGTCGCCGAAACGGCCCGTGGGGCCCGGATCGACCATTGCGATATCGACGTTCATTTCTCCTTCTGCCAGTCGTATGGTCCCTGGCTGCGTGTTATCTTGCGGCCGCTGGACGTTTGCGGGGAAGCTGTGCGGCGCGCGAAAGCGCGCGAAGCGTTGTCAATAAATTCGTGAAGTTTGATCGGGTCTTTGTGACCTGGTGCTTTCTCGACGCCGGTCGAGACGTCCACGCCGAAGCATCCCGTGGTTTCGATCGCAGACGCAACGTTCGCCGGGTTGAGACCCCCGGCAAGGATCATCCTCTCGCCTTTTGGCACGGACGCGAGGAGGGACCAGTCGAAGGTCTCTCCAGACCCGGGTTTGGCGGCGTCGACGTGCAGCGCGAACACCTCGAAGTCCCTGGCGTCTGCGAGTCGGGGATCGACGGCCGAGAACGCTTTGATGACGAGCGGGACTCTCCCGGCGAGCCACTTCGCGTCGGCGGGAGTCTCGTGGCCGTGAAGCTGCACGGCGTTCAGCCCGATGTAGCTGCAGATTTGAGACACCCGCTCGGGGGCCTCGTCTTTGAACACCCCGACTCGTAGAACCTCGGGGGGCAGCCGTTTAATGATGTCCGCGGCCGACCGGGGTGCCACTTGGCGTTTGGACGGAGCGAAGACGAACCCGACAGCGGTCGCTCCGAGCGCCACCGAAAGCAGTGCGTCCTCCTCGGTCGTGATACCGCAAATCTTGA
>JAKBBS010000056.1 GCA_021808425.1 Actinomycetes bacterium | reverse complement strand
GAGCATCCGCTGGGCAGCGTCCCTGTACGCCAAGCATGCAGTGTGGGTTCGCGCTTCCATGTCAGCGAGTTTGAACTGCAGCACCTGGTATTCGCCGATCTTGTGCCCGAACGCTTCGCGCTCGCCGAGATAGCGGAGGGATTCATCGATGCGGCCCTGGGCGAGCCCAACCGACAATTGCAGCAAGGGCTACCCTCCCCTCGTCGAGTGTCTGCAGGAACTGTGCGTAGCCTCGCCCGACTTCGCCGAGCAGGTTCGAGTCGCCAGCGACCGTCAAAATCGGTCAGGCTGTCACGACTCTCAAAAAATCCTGACCAAATTCGACGCTTTCCAAGGCTCGGAGCCCTGTTGCAGTTGACGCTGGCGTCGAGAGACGGCCGCGTCAGCGGCGCTGGCGCAGTAGTGCGGATGCCGCCTTGAGATCGGCCTTGCCTTCCGACACCTGCTTGATGTGCCCGATAAAAAAGCCAGTCAGCTTCTCCTCGCCCCCGCGCAATCGTGCCCATTCATCGGGGTGCGCAGCAAGCACTGCGTCGACGAGGCCTTCAAGGTCTCCGGTATCCATAGCCTCGAAGCCGAGTTCCCCTGCGATGGCGTCAGGATCGCCACCCGAGTCGAGCATCGAGCGCAGAACGGTGCGGGCCTGCGCGGATGTGAGCTTGCCCGACGCCTCCATGCCAACAAGACGAGCGAACGCCTGGCGGTCGAGTCGTGATGCCCCTTCGAGGTCGGCGGCCACCTCGTTGGCCGCCCGCTTCACCGCGATCGCTATACCTGCAACCTGCGGCGCCCCCACATTATCGACGCCACCGGCACTCGACGCGCTAGCTACCGCCTCCACCAGATCGTCGAGGCCGAGGCGGACGACCGTCAAGACAGCTTCGGAGTCTGCCGGGAGCCCGGCCATCTCCCCTATACGTGCCCGCCGCGAGGCGGGCATCGGGGGAAGCCCGGCCTTGACCTCGGCGATCCACGCAGACGAAGGTTCGACCGGAACCAGGTCGGGCTCGGGGAAGTAGCGGTAGTCGTACGCCTCCTCCTTGGAGCGCATGGAGCCGGTGCGCCCGGCTCCTTCGTCCCAGTGCCTGGTCTCCTGGGAGATCGTGCCGCCTGCCTCGATCACCTCGATCTGGCGTGCAACCTCGTATTCGATGGCCCGACCGAGTGAGCGCAGCGAGTTCATGTTCTTGATCTCGCAGCGAGTCCCAAACGCTTCGGCGCCAAATGGGCGGATCGACACGTTCGCGTCTACTCGGAGGGACCCTTCCTCCATCTTGCCGTCCGAGGCGCCGGTCGCCACGAGGATCGAACGCAGTTCGTCCACGTACGCGCGCGCTTCCTCGGCGCTTCGCATGTCCGGTGCACTGACGATCTCGACGAGGGGCACCCCGGCTCGGTTGTAGTCGACTAGCGATTTGGTGGCTTCGTGGATACGGCCGCCGCCGCCGACGTGAGTTGTCTTACCCGTGTCTTCCTCCAGGTGGGCGCGCTCGATGCCGATCCGCCGTCCAGTGGGCAGCGTCAGCCAGCCGCCGGCGTTGATCGGCACGTCGTACTGGCTTATCTGGAAGTCCTTCGGCATGTCCGGGTAGAAGTAGTTCTTCCGGTGGAACATCGAAGCCTGCGAGGTGGAGTTAAGAGCGGCTCCGATACGGATGGCGTACTCGACAGCGGCCCTGTTGAGCACTGGGAGCGCCCCGGGTAGGCCGAGGCACACCGGACAGATGTTCGTGTTCGGCTCTTGGCCGAAACTGTTGCGGCATCCACAGAACAGTTTCGTCGCCGTACGCAGCTCGCAATGCACCTCGAGGCCTATGACCGTCTCCCATCCGTTCATGACCGTCTCACGCACGCTCACTTTGCGCTCCTCACCGAAGGCTGCAGCGAAAGCGCCGAACGCATTGGCGCTATCGGATTCGCCGGCGACGTGGATTCAAGTACCTCCGCCACCTGGAACATGACCGCCTCCCCCAGCGCTGGGGCCAGCACCTGAATCCCGATTGGGAGGCCGTCGCCGCCGGAGCCGAACGGGACGCTGACCGCCGGATGGCCAGCCAGGTTGGACGGGATGGTGAAGACGTCGTTTAGGTACATGGTGAGCGGATCCGCCGACTTCTCCCCGATCGGGAATGCAGTGCCGGGCGTGGTCGGCGACAAGAGGACGTCAAATTTCTCGTACGCCGCCTCGAAGTCCCTGATGATAAGAGTCCGCACCTTCTGGGCCTGGCCGTAATAGGCGTCGTAATAGCCGGCAGACAGCGCGTACGTGCCGAGCATGATGCGCCTCTTGACCTCGTCGCCGAATCCCCGTGACCGGCTCTCGGTGTACATCTCCGTGATGTCGGAGGTGCCAGGCGCCCGCAGGCCGTAGCGGACACCGTCATAACGGGCGAGATTCGACGAGGCTTCAGCCGGGGCGATCAGGTAGTACGCGGACAGGCCGTAGGTCACGGCCGGCACATTGACAGCAGCGACCGTCGCTCCGGAGCTCTCGAGAGCTTCCGCTGCTTGGACAAGTCTCGCTCGAACTTCCGGAGCGAGCCCGTCTGCTTCTGACATCTCGGAGATGATCCCGACCCTCAGTCCCTCGACGCCTCGACCGAGGTTGGACGCTGACGGCGAGATGACGGACGTCAGGCAGGTCGAATCGAAAGAGTCGGGCCCCGATACCGCGTCGAGAATCAGCGCCGCGTCCTCGACGCTCATAGCGAAGGGCCCGACCTGGTCGAGTGAGCTGGCGAACGCTATGAGGCCGTAGCGCGACACGAGCCCGTACGTCGGTTTGGCTCCGACGACACCGCAAAGCGCGGCGGGCTGGCGGATCGATCCTCCGGTGTCCGAGCCCAGCGCGCCCGCAGCAAAACCGGCCGCTACCGTCGCCGCGCTACCACCCGACGAACCGCCGGGCACACGGGTCGAGTCGTGGGGGTTGCGAGTAGGCCCAAAGGCGGAGTTCTCAGTCGACGAGCCCATCGCGAACTCGTCGAGGTTTGTTTTTCCTACAACTACAGCACCGGCGGCGGCCAGACGCTCTACAACCGTCGCATCGTAGGGGGGGCGCCAGCCGTCGAGGATCCTCGACGAGCAGGTGGTCGGCGTGCCGCGGGTGCAGAGATTGTCCTTGAGCGCTATCGGCACCCCTGCAAGCGGCCCCGGGTCGTGTCCTGAAGCGACGAGGTCGTCCACCGTCAAAGCGCGCCGACGCGCCTCGTCTGCAAGGACTGTGTTGAACGCGTGGATCGTGTCCTCGCTAGCGGCTATCCGCTCGAGGTGGGCTTCGAGGACATCGCTCGCTGCTAGGGCGCCGGATCGGACAGACGATGCTATCGATGCGACGCCGAAGGGGTCGCTCACCGCGCCTCCCCGAGGATTCGCGGCACCCGGAAACGGTGATCCTCGACCTCCGGGGCTGCTGCGAGAACCTCGGCCCTGTCCAAACTTTGGCGCACCTCGTCGTCGCGAAGCACGTTGATGAGCGGAAGAGGGTGGGCGGTGGGGTCCACGCCGGTCGTATCCAGGGATTCGACGTCGCGAGCGTGGTCGAGCACTGCGGCCAGTTGAAGGGTGAACCGTCCGAGCTCCTCGTCGCTGAGACGGAGCCTGGCGAGGCGGGCCACGTGCGCCACGTCATCGGTTGTTATCGTCCGGGGCATCCCCACATGCTAGGAGAACGCATCGACCCGGCCGATACGTGGATTCGCGATAGGTTCTCGCCAGAAGCTGGTGACGCTTTTGCCCTGCGCCTTGCCGATACGCCGATCCCAGGAGATACCCGCCGTGACCCGATACCCGTTCCTGAGCGACGAGTGGCTGGAGCAGACACGCCTCATACGTGAAGAGTTCAAAGACCGCGCCCCGGCGGTGACAATCAGCGTGAGGATGAACCAGATAATCAACGACGTACCTTTCGGCGACGGGGTCGTCCGTGCTCACCTCGACACTTCGTCTGGAACTTTGGACATCGAGACAGGCCACGTGGATTCTCCTGACGTGACGGTGACGATGCCCTATGACGTTGCTAAGGCCCTGCTCGTCGACGGCGACCCGAGCGTCGCAATGAACGCGTTCATGGGTGGCAGGATCAAGGTAGATGGGGACATCACCAAGCTCCTCGGGCTGCAGGTTCCAGCTGCGACAGCCGCCAGCGGGCCCGACGCTACTTTGGTGATGGAACGGATCAAGGCGATAACCGAGTAAGCCACAGGAGTCGTGGCGATACTCGTAGACCTCGAATCAGTCACGGTCCACCGGTCGGATCGCACCCTCTTCGACGGGCTGAGCCTGACGGTGTCGGACGGCGACCGCGTGGGAATCGTCGGCATCAACGGCGCCGGCAAGTCCACTCTGCTGCGCATCGTCGCCGGAGAGGAGAACCCCGACGAAGGGACAGTTCGGCGAGGATCGGCGGCGTCCGTCGGCTACCTCGAACAGGTCCCCCGGCTGCCGCACGGGACAGTCGGGGAAGCCGCAGGGGACGGCTGGGAGGCGCGGGCCGTCCTCGATCGCCTCGGAATGGGGCCGTTCGCCGAGGCAGACTGTGACGTCCTCTCGGGCGGGCAACGCAAGAGGGTCGCCCTCGCGGCCGTCCTCGCTCGCGCCCCGGACCTTCTCATCGTCGACGAGCCCACGAACCACCTCGACATTCCGACGGTGGTGTGGTTGCAGGAGCGCCTCCTCGAATGGCGCGGCGGGATCGTGATCGTCAGCCACGACCGCCATCTGCTCGACAAGGTGTGCACCAAGATGGTCGAACTCGACCGTGGCCATGCCTACAACCACGACGGCAGCTACAGCACTTACCTCGAGTCCCGGGCGGCACGAGAAGAGCGCGCAGCGAGCGCGGAGACCACGAGACGCAATCTCGCGAGGCGGGAGCTGGAGTGGCTCCAAAGGGGCGCGCCGGCGCGCAGCCGCAAACCGCAGGCTCGAATCGACGCGGCCGTCGAGCTCATCACGACCCGACCCGAAGCCGCCGCACGCTCATCGAAACTAGGTTTGGCACTCGGCACGCCGCGTTTGGGCACAAAGGTGGCCTCCTTCGAGAACGTGTCCTTCAGCTATGACCCGCTAGGCCCGGCCGTCCTGCGCGACGTGACTTTCTCGATCGGGCCCGGAGAGCGCCTGGGGGTGGTCGGAGCGAACGGAAGCGGGAAAACGACGCTGCTGGAGCTGATAGCGGGCCTCCGGACACAGGCGGCCGGCCAAATCGAGATCGGACCGACGGCCGCAGTGGGCTATTACAGCCAGACCGGCTCCAACCTGGACACTCAGGCACGCGTCCGCGACTTGGTGGCAGGCGACTTCCGTGCGCCGGGCAGCCCGGAGGACAACCTCCTGATGGAGAGCTTCTGGTTCACCGGGGAGCTTCCCTTCGCTCCGGTCGGCACGCTTTCAGGGGGCGAGAGGCGCCGGCTGCAGCTTCTCGTGGTGCTCGCTGCGAAGCCGAACGTGCTCCTGCTCGACGAGCCGACGAACGACTTGGACCTCGATACGCTTCGCATTTTGGAGGACTTCCTCGACGAATGGCCGGGTGCTCTGATAGCGGTGAGCCACGACCGAGCCTTCCTCGAACGCAGCACTGACCGCATAGTCGCACTCGACTCAACTGGTACCCTCGAAGAAGTCCCAGGAGGCTTGTCAGCATGGCTGTCATATGCTGGCAAGCCCCAACGGCACCTTCGACCGGACGTTACGGGGCGCAGCGATACTTCGTCTGGCGGCGATGCGCCGAGGAGTGCTCGTCCTGGGAAGGGTCAACCAAATACGAAGCCGGTCGGTAGGGAGTTGAGGGACCTGGAACGACAACTTGCCCGGGCGATACGGGAGAGGGACCTACTGGCCGACAAGCTGGTAGGACTCGTCGACCACCGTCAGATCGCCGACTTGTCGGGCAAGCTCGCCGACGCCTCAGCAGAGGTGGACCAGTTGGAGAACTCCTGGCTCGAGCTTGCAGAATCAGCCGAGTAGTCGAAGTATTCGCACAAAGGTAACCGCTCGCCACGCACGCCGCATTCCTGCCCACGCAGGGCGACGGTGCCCCCTACTTTCTCCTGACGTCGGCTACGGTTCGAGCGTGACAAATCCGCCTGCAACTGAAGGCGCAGAAACGCAACCAACGCCGACAACGGGAGCCTCCCGGGCTGCCATCGAGCATCACTACGACGTCGGTCGAGACTTCTACAGCCTCTGGCTCGACTCCGACTTGGTCTACTCGTGCGCCTTGTGGCCCGATGGGGGCAACCCGGATGAGGACCTCGAGAAGGCGCAGCGAGCGAAGATTGCGTGGCACGCGGATTCCGCTCACTGCGAGCCGGGCTCCCGGGTGCTAGACGTGGGCTGCGGGTGGGGGGCCTTGGCGCGCTACCTCGTGGGTGAGCGCAAGGTCCGGCACGTCACCGGCCTCACCCTCAGCTCCGACCAGGCGGGATCGGCCTTGGGCGCCGAAGCAAACGACGATGGGGGCACCTTCGACATTCGCCTAGAGGACTGGCGGGATCACAAGCCTGACGCCCCCTACGACGCCGTCGTGTCGATCGGCGCCTTCGAGCACTTCGCCCGCAACGAGCTGCCAGAGCGGGAGCGTCGAGCCGTCTACCGAGACTTCTTCGACGCGACCGCCGAGTGGACTAAGCCCGGAGCGTGGATGTCGCTCCAATCGATCGCATACGAAGACGTCGACCCCGACCGGGTCCAGACGATGCCGTTCCTCACGGAGGAAATTTTCCCGGAGTCAGGGCTGCCAAAACTTAGCGACATAATCGCGTCAGCAGAACCGAGTTGGCGCGTCATGGCTCTGCGATCAGACCCTGACCATTACGCTCATACGCTTAGACTCTGGCAACGGCGTTTGGAGGCCAACTCCGAGGCCGCTACAGATCTCGTCGGGAGGTCCACCTACCGGCGCTATGTCCGATACCTAAGACTTTGCCGGGCACTCTTCGATGAAAGGGTCTGCACTTTGTACCGAATCAGCCTGCAACGCCGTCCACGACCCGGAAGCGATACTCCTCCGACAGCCGAGGGACAGCTGTGACTGAGGCGTCCTTCACCTCGGACGGACAGGCCTCTACGAGTCGGATCACCCGTGAGGTCCTAGACGAGGCGGCCGCCGTCCTCCTCGAGACTCACCTCGCTCGAAGCAAAGAATGGTTCCCGCACCAGCTCGTCCCTTGGGAGCTGGGTCGCCGCTTCACCGACGACGACGACGGACGGGTACCGGTAGTCACCCTCGAAGACGGCGTCGCCAGCGCCCTGTGGGTCAATCTGCTCACCGAGGACAATCTTCCCCACTATTTTCAGGCGATCACGGCGACCTTCGGTGCTGATTCGGCCCTCGGCATCTGGAATCGGCGCTGGGCGGCGGAGGAGCAGCGCCACTCGACGGTGATGAGGGACTGGATCTGTCTCACCCGTTGCCTGGATCTGGTGGCCCTCGAGCGAGCGAGAATGCGACAGGTTTCAGTCGGATTCGCGTCGGAATCGCGGTCAGTGAGCCTGATCGACGGCGTCGTCTACCTGGCACTCCAGGAGCTCGCCACCAGGGTCTCGCATCGCAACACCGGGCGGCTCCTGGCTGATTCGACCGGCGCCGCAATCATGAACCGTGTAGCAAGCGATGAGAATCTTCACTACCTGTTCTACCGCGACCTTGCGTCCGCCGCGCTCGCTGTCAATCCCTCGGAGGTGATCCAGGCTATTGACCGCCAGGTCTGCTCCTTCGAGATGCCGGGCGCCGGCATCGAGGGCTTCGCCGGACACGCCGCTTCAATTGCTTCCGCCGGGATCTACGACTTCGCCGTCCACTACGAGCAGATCCTGGTTCCTCTGGTGCTTCGCAGCTGGGCGATCGAATCACTCGGCGATCTGGACGCCGACGGTGAGGCTGCTCGCTCGCACGCGCTCGCACGGATCGCCCGCACAGGCAGAGTCGCGGACCGCCTGCGGGCGGCGCAGCAGGGCGAGCAGGCGCAGAGAGCGGAATCGCCCCGCGCTGGTCGGCTCCTAGTCAGCTGAGCGAGCTACCAGTTCGCCAAGAACGCGGCGCAACTCCACCGTCGTTCGATCTGCTCGGGTATGTATCTCAGCTGGATGGCGCGCAGCACCCTGGGGATTACCCGGCACTGGTAGTGGCAGGACAAGCGTCGCCATCGATTCCTGTATGAGGAGGTCTTCTCGAAGAACCTCGAGCTCGAAGTCCACGGCCTGGCGCATCCTCTCTTCGTCACCTGCTAGATCATTGCGCCAAATTGTCGAAAATATCCGGCAGTACTCGTCGGTTTCCGGGCACACGAAGAAACCGATCGTGTTGGTGCCTTCGGCTTCGACGTAATCGATCCGCAGAGAAAGATGAAATGGAGCGACGTAGCGATAATGCAGACGCCGGGTCTGATTGAGTGGACGCTCACCTCTTGCGACCGCAGGGTCCTCCCTATTCGCAAAAAGATGCTCGTAGGACGCGCTGAAAGCGAATTCGCCTACTGGGCTGCCACCTGGGCTGCGCCGGACATCGAAACGTCCTACCACCTTGTCCTCTCCGGCGCCGAAGGTACCCGCGTGCACGAAAGGAAAGTGTGCGGTGTCCAAAAAGTTGTCGGCGAGAAGGCCCGCGCAGCTCCTGGCGCGCAGCACCGGAAGATCGCCCGCCATGAAAGTCGTGTCGGATGCCTCTGGCAGTTCGGGAAGCGTGATGCCGGGCAGTGGCTCGTCTAGGCAAACGAAGACGAGGCCGAATCGCTCCTCGACGCCACCCACCTGGCGGAGACGTGCCCGGGAGGGTATGGCGGTGTCGCTCGGGAGGGCGGGGATCTCCGTGCATGCACCCGACGGCGAGTACAACCACCCGTGATAGCCGCATCGCAAACCGCCCGCTTCGACGCTCGCTTTGTGCATCGGATAACCGCGGTGCGCGCAGCGGTCGTAGAAGACTCGCACCCTGTCAGCCGAGCGGAACACGACAAGATTCTCACCGAGCAGTAGTACTCCCGTGGGCGACTCCGAGATATCGCCACAGCGTGCCACAGGGTGCCAGCAACGCCGCAAGGCCATGTGGGTGTTATTGAGGTTCATCGACGGAACTGACCTCATCGACGCCTTGACTGTATCCATCATTGCCCAGCGTCGCGGGTTGAGATCATCCCGGCAAGTCGGCGGAACTCGGAACTACTCGACCAGGAGCGCCCAGCTCGCTAAGCAGGAGGCGCCCCGGGCCGACCGTAAAGGTAACCTTGCATCAGGTCGACGCCGAGCGATCCCAGGACTTCCGCCTGCTCTGGAGTCTCAACGCCCTCGGCAACGACTAGAAGACCGAGGGAGTGAGCCAACGACACAATTCCCGACACCAAAGTGCAGTCGGACTCCGCGTCGCGTATGGCAGCCACGAACGAGCGATCGACTTTGAGAACGTCGAAAGGAAGCTGATCGAGGTAGGAAAGTGATGAGTAACCCGTACCGAAGTCGTCAATCGCAAGGCCGATGCCAAGCTCTTTGATCTGCGAGAGGACCGCAGAAGCGAGCTGAATGTTCTGGATGAGGGACGACTCCGTTACCTCGACGAAGAGGACCCCAGGCGGCAGGCCTGTCTGAACGAGCACCTCTCGAACAGTAGAAAGGAGGTTCTGGTCGCAGATCTGGCGAGGCGACAAGTTGACTGACACAGTGGCTCCGCACCCGGCGGCGTGCCACTGGGCCGCCTGTTCGGCCGCATTGCGCAGCACCCAGGCGCCAAGGTCGACGATCAGCCCGGCCTCCTCGGCCGCCGGAATGAATACCCCAGGCGGGACGTCTCCCCGGACAGGATGCTCCCAGCGAAGGAGCGCCTCGTAGGAGGTCACCTCCGCCTTTTGGTTGACGATCGGCTGGTAGACGACACGGAACTGGTCTCCTAGCAACGCTGCGCAGAGGTCTTCCCTCAGTTCCAGTCGCTCCCGCGCCTTCTCTCTCAATGCCGTGTCGAAGATTTCGACCCGGTTGCCTCCGAACTGCTTCGCGGCGTACATCGCCAAGTCGGCGCAAACGAGTCCGTCCACTACCAGCCGGTCGGCCTCGATAACGGCTACACCCGCTGACGCCGTAAGATTTAAGGTGTGGCCAGACGAACTAGGGTCTGTCAGCGTCATCGGGTAGGAGAGCCTCTCGAGAATCTTCTCGGCGATAGTCGCTGCGGACACGATGTCCTCAATGCCTGGGCAGACCACTACGAATTCGTCTCCGGCCAGACGACCTACCTCGAAGCCTCGTGCAGAGGCAGCTCTGGACAGACGTTTGGCGACGACTGACAGAACCTCGTCACCAGCTGTATGACCCAGCGAGTCGTTTACGTACTTGAATGAGTCCAAGTCAATAAAGATCACTCCTATCGAGTCTGAAGGCCCTCCAGATAAGCGCTTCATCAATTGCTCGACACCGGACCGGTTTGGAAGTCCGGTGAGAGAGTCGTGAGTCGCAGCGTGCGCCAGTCTCTCCCTCGCGTTCTTCGTTTCGGTCACGTCCGTAATCGAGCAGACTGTTGCGTAGCAACCGTTACGATCTACTGACGCCAACGGCCGGGAATTGACTGAGATCCATACGATTCCCTCGACGGTTGATACTCCGCAAACCACGTTGGTGCACGGCTTCCCAGTTCGAACCGTTTGAAGCGAAGGCCACTCATCTGGGAGTAGTTTCCCGCCATTTTCGTCGACAATATCCCACTTCAGGCTAGCCGCGTTAGCCCCAATTACTGGTGGGTCAATGTGCAGAATGCGCTCAGCAGCTGCATTTGCAAACTCCACCGTCCCGTCGGAGGCGAAGACAATGACACCTTCGTCCAAAGCTTCGACTACGGCTGTATGCCTATCCTCCAACTTCTTGTGGGCCGCTTCACTCGCCTTGCGGTCGGTTACGTCCGTGATCACGACAATGCATCCCGTGGGTACGTCTGCGTCATCGCGCACGAGCGTCACCGAGATGTGTGCCGGGAATCGCTCCCCGTTCGCCCGGACCAGGTCGGACTCACGCGCAAACGATCCACGCTGAAGTAAGTGACGCCAAGCGGACGCAGCTATATTGTCCGATCCCTTAAAGACATCTCTAAAGAGCTGACCCTCAACCTCATCTGGGGAGGTGCCGAATATCCGTTGCGCTCCACGAGACCAGGACGTGATAGTCAAATTTCTAAATCGCGTTCCATCAGCGACGATCACCGCTTCGGAAATGGCATCTACCAAAGCGGCCTGGGACCTGAGCTTGCGCTCTGCCTCCTTGCGCTCCGTTATGACCCTCGCTACGGCCTGAAACGCAGGACGGCCGCCCCATGTGGTGGCTATCGACGTAGCCTCCATGTCAAACTCGGTGCCATCTACAGCAACTGCCCTCTCCTCAAAGAAAGGGGCTACTCCTTGTGTGGACTCTAACGTACTAACTCGCCTCGCAAAGCTCGTCTGCGATTTGGGAGTCAGAAAATCGGTGACGTTCCGTCCAATGACCTCATCGACGCTATTGAGCTTGAGATTCGAAACTGTCGCTGGATTTGCGTATAAAATCTTGCCAGCTTGGTGAACGATAATGATGTCGGGACTTACCTCTGCTAGGGCACGGTAAGACTCTGCGACGCTCTCGCCTGCGCGTGTAGTCACGTCGACTACCCCGATGAGGGTCAGTCCACTAGGAGCCATAATCCACGCGCCTCGCACGATTCCTGGGACGTCGCCTCCTGACGACTTGCTGAGTCGGATAGGGAGTTCGACGCTTGATCCCGGCCCGACAGGTGCTCGGATGGCTTCCGCCAAACTCGTCCGTCCGGGTTCCTCCAAGCTATTCAGTAGTTGCTCAAGGTTTGAAATCTCCATCCCGTCGGCCTGCAATAGGTACTCCAGAGCCGAGGTAGTGGTCAAGCGCTGGACGGCCCCGTTAATGATGACTGCGAACGCCGCCATGTCGAGTTGCTCGAACAAACCCAGTATCTCAAAGTCAGTGACGAAGCCTGTTCGGCGTGGCATGTCGTCCCTGCCTAGACCCCCCGCTTCGCGAGGAACTTCCGACTCCAGGGACGACACAGCGATGCCGCTGAGACCGAAGATGTCCTCGATCACCTTAGTTTGTTCGCCGACTCTGAATAACTCCCGCACGCAGAGGTCCTCCTCTGCGCAAGCTATCGGCAGAACGGGTTGCTAACTTTCAGCCAACTTCGCATTTTTCCGAAACACGATGTCGATCGGGGACCGCCATAGAGGATCGGGGTTAGGAATAGAAGTCTGCTCGAGCGTAGACCACTGCCGAGTTGAAACCGCCCATTCCCATTGCAGTCTTTAGAACGAGGCCATCGCGACGACGGTCGGGACCGTTGGCGAGCGCAGGGTAAGCGCTCGTGACGGGCACTACCGATGGCATGATGCCGCGCTCCAGTCCGAGAAGCGCCAGGATCCCCTCGACCCCTGCGGAAGCCCCCTGACAGTGTCCTGTAAGAGGCTTCGTCGCCAGGAAGGTTACCTCCGGATCAAGGACCTTCTCTGCCACGCCGATCTCGGAGGCATCGTTTTGTGCCGTGCCTGTGCCATGGGTGTACAGGTATGTGATGTCTTGACGGCCTACGCCTGCGGTAGCAAGAGCACCTTCAAACGTGTTCACGAGTTCGGTTAAGTCTGGATTTAGGGAGATTGGGTGATACGGATCCTGAACCATAGATCCCCCGAGCAACAATCCATACGGTGCATCAGAGCGCAGGGAAACTATCATGGTCGCCGCGGCTTCACCCACTATGAAGCCGGAGGAGCCTTTTTGAAAGGGTCTGCATACGTCAAGCGGCTCACCCTTCCCGACGAGGGCACCCATCTTGCGAAACTGGTCGACGTCCTCGGGTACTGCGGAGAAGTCGCATGCAGCAACGATCACGTCCGTGGCGAAGCCACTTACCAGCCACTGCCAAGCTATTACGAGCGCCACGTTCGTAGCTGCACAGGCCGCTTGGATATTCATGACCGGACCGCCAGAGAACCCCAGGTCTCGCAGGAGCATCGCCGGGGCGGTCGAAGGCATTAGCCCGAGGTAGTCCCGGTTTCGCATTCGCCCGTGATGCTCATTCAGATAGGCCCGCCGGTATCCGATATCTCCAAGGGACCCGGCGCCGATCATTCCTACGCGGGTTCCAGGAACCCACCCGCGGGAGCGTGCGTCAGCGACCGCTTCCCGGGTCGCAGCGAAGAGTGCTCTTCCATACTGAGACGGATGATCTTGCCTCACCCGGTCCGTATTCTCAGGATTCTGAGGCTGGGGACGAGCTGCCAGATATTGGTATCCGTCGACAGATACAAGCTCAGCCGCGGACCTACCCGACAGGACACCTTCCCAGAGCGACTCCTTACCCCAACCGTATCCGCTGACCGCACCTAGCCCGCAGATCCCAGTGCGGAGGTTGGGGTTCGATAGAGCGGACATGGCGACCCTCCCGTCAGTTGTTCCCCCGACTCGCCCGAGGTAAGAACCTGACCCGATCTTAGCCACACTGCGGGATCGGCTTCGACGGCGAGCCGCTCAGATGGCAATTCTCGTGGCGGACAAACTTATCCTGTGACCAAGGTCACCGAGCTTCCGTAGAGGACTTCGGTGCCGGCGGCGGGCACAGTCGAAGTGACCGAGTTGATCGGGTTCCCGTTCGTACCTGCGACACCGAGCCCGTCCGCTGAAAGGGCCTGCACCGCCGCACCGACCGAGTAGCCCGCGACCTGTGGGACAGCTACATCGTGAGGCCCGAGCGAAACGTCCACTGTGACCTTGTCACCGACGGTGATAGTCGTTCCCGGCGATGGGTTGAGAGAGATCACGTCGCCCTTGGGTACGGTCGTGCTGTAGTCGCTGATCTGTGACACGGAGAGTCCCGCAGCGTCGATGCCTGCGGACACGGCTGCGAAGCTCGCGTTGGAGCTGAGCGAAGGAACAGCGACCTTAGGCTTCCCTTGTGACACGACGATCGTGACCGACTGGCCGGGTAACAGCGTCCCCGAAGAGGGGGCGGCGGAGATGACCTCGCCAGCAGGAACCGTCATAGACGTCGCACCGGGGGCGAGTTTGAAGCCCAGCCCAAGCGCCTGCAACGCCTGCTCAGCCGCCTGCTCGGTGTCGCCTTTCACTACCGGAACTTTCACCGGTTCCGGGCCTAGCGAGAGAACAACGCTCACGGTCTGACCTTCCCTAATTTCTCCGGACGCAGGGGCCTGGCTGACCACGTTGCCCGACGGGTACTTCGAGTTGTAGGCACTCGAGGTGACATTGAGCTTAAGGTGCAGGCGAGAGACAGCACCGAGAGCCTGCACCCGGTTATCGCCGACGAGCACTGGGACAGGGTGGCTGGCAGGTAGAAACTTGCCGGTAGCCGACGCCCACGCAAGCCCTCCCCCGCCGCACAGCAGCAGGATCACCAACACGACGGCAGCAACCTTCCACTTACGTCGACCCGGCATTGCTGCCTGGTCCTTCCGTTCAGAAGGATCAGCAGCACCGCCCTGTGGCTTGGCGCTGGCCGCAGAATCGTCGGATCCCGCCTGCGAATGCGAGGCGGTCTCGACCGTGAGCGTGGAAGTCCCAGCGCGTGCAGCGGAGGCTACATCAGCGCCAACATGTTCGCCCATGTCGAAGAGGACCGGACGGCCGGGAAGCTCGGTCGGGTCGACCGGCTCGCCGGCGAGCGCCTCGCTGTCGCCTAGGGGGCGCAATGCGAGAGGGGCCGGGCGGGGAAGTGTCGATCCGACGTCGTAGAGCGCTTCCGCAAACTCTGCTGCGTCAACCCGTTCCGCCGGCTGGCACCTTCCGGCAGACTCGAGTGCGGAACTGAGCGGCCCAGCGGATGCGGGGGCCGGGAGGTCCCTTCCCGCGCGCAGCGCGAGAGTTCCAAGGGGGGTGTCAGCGACCAAAGGCACCGTGCCGCTGACCGCTTCCGCTAGGACCAGGGCCAGCGAGTACACGTCCGCCTTAGCGTCAAGGGGTCCTCCGCCCAAGGTCTCGGGAGCGGCGTAGCGTCCAGTGCCGACTACTACCCCGGTCGGCTCGGTGAGCGCGGCCTCCGCGAGCGCACGAGCGAGCCCGAAGTCGGCGATGTAGACGCGACCTTCGTCGTCGAAGATCAGGTTTGCGGGCTTGATATCACGATGGACGACGCCTTGGCGGTGTGCGTACGCAAGCGCCTTAGCCGTATCGGCGCCGACGGCTGCCGCCTGGCCCGGCGACAGCAGCGAACCCTGGTCGAGAATCGATCGGAGGCTGCCACCTTCGAGAAGTTCCATCACGAGGTACGGTCCAGCCTCGTCGCGCCCCGAGTCGTAGAGGCGCAGGATGTTGGGATGGCGTAGTCGGGCGACGTTGCGGGCTTCGGCCTCGAATCGCCTGAGGAACGCCGTCTCCCCGGCGAGCGCAGGGTGGAGCAGCTTCACAGCTACCCTCCGACGGAGCTTCGTGTCCTCGCCTACGTACACGTTGGCGGAGGCTCCGACCCCGAGTGGTCGCGTCAAGCGGTAGCGGTCGCCGAGGACCCGCCCAACCAGCTCGTCGATTCGGAGCGTAACCACGAAATCGAAGGCTACCGGTCCTCAGCCACGAAGGTGTGGATGGCCCCGGCCAGGGGAGGGTACCTAGGTGTCCGGCAGCCCGCGCTCGAGCAGTTCTTCGAATGCGTCCTCGTCAACGATCCGCACCCCGAGCTCGGTGGCCTTGGCGAGTTTCGCCGAGCCGGGGTCCTTGCCGGCCACCACCAGCGCTGTCCTCTTTGTAACCGACCCCGGGCTTCTCGCCCCTCGAGTCTCTAGTGCTGCCTCGGCTTCGTCGCGAGTCCAGCGTGACAACGTGCCAGTCACGACGATAGAAAGCCCGGCGAGCACCTGGGGAGCCAGGACGTCTGTCGGCCCGGCGAAGTTCAGCCCGGCATCCCTCAATCGATCCACGATCACGCGGTTCGCCGGCAGCGAGAAGTAGCGAGCTACGCTCGCCCCGATTACCTGGCCTATCCCTTCGACGCTTGCGAGCTCTTCGGCGCTGGCGGCCGTGATGGCGTCGAGATGCCCGAAACGCCGTGCGAGGAGCTGGCTGCCAGTCGCTCCGAGATGGCGGATCGACAGACCTACGAGCAGGTTGGCGAGGGGCCTCGCCTTAGAGGCCTCGACGGCTGTCCGCAGGTTCGCCACCGAAATGGCGGCCCACCCTTCGAACGACGCCACGCGCTCGTAGTCGAGTCCATAGATGTCTGCGACGTCGCCGAGGAGGCCCGCCTGCACGAACTGCCTGACGGTGGACTCGCCAAGGTGCTCGATGTCCATCGCCCCACGCGATGCGAAGTGCGTGATGCGCGCCACGAGTTGGGCGGGGCAGCTCTCGTTTACGCAGAACGTGTCGCTTTCCCCGTCTGATCTTACGAGCGACTCGCCGCACACCGGGCAGCGGGTTGGGAAGGACCATTCGGGCAGCCCTTCGGGGCGTAGGGCGCTCAGCGGTCCGCGGACTTCCGGGATGACGTCGCCGGCGCGGCGCACGACGACCGTGTCCCCTGGGCGAACGTCCTTGGCCCGGACCTGGTCCTGGTTGTGAAGCGTTGCAAGCGACACGCGGGCCCCGCCGACTATGACCGGTTCGAGAACGGCGAACGGAGTTGCCTTTCCTGTCCGTCCGATAGAGACCATGATGTCAAGGAGCCGGGTCGTCTTCTCCTCAGGTGGGAATTTGTACGCTATCGCCCAGCGCGGAGCCCGAGATGTGGAACCGAGCTCGGACCGCTCCGCTAGGTCATCGACTTTGACCACGACCCCGTCGATCTCGTAGTCGAGCGTGTGGCGCTTTTCCTGCCACGAACGGCAGTATGCGTCGACGAGGTCGAGACCCTCGACCAGCTCGATGTGCGGGTTGACTGATAGGCCTGCGCTTCGCATCCACGCGAGGGTTTCGCTGTGGCGCGCGAATGACGGGCCGCCGTCGAGCGCCCCGAGCTGGTAGGCCCAGAACGCAAGGTCGCGTCCGGCCGTTACTGCCGGGTCCTTCTGTCGAAGGGAGCCGGCCGCCGCGTTGCGTGGGTTGATGAACTGGCGTGCTCCCGCCTTCGCTTGACGCCCGTTGAGCTCATCGAAGGCCGCTATCGGCATGTAGAGCTCGCCCCGGACTTCGACGAGAGACGCCACGACGCGCTTCGAGGAGTGGACCGGTGAATCGCCGCCTGGCGTCGAAGCGCCAAGAAACAGCTCGGCGGGTATAGCCGACACGGTCGCTACGTTCGCCGTC
>JAKBBS010000331.1 GCA_021808425.1 Actinomycetes bacterium | reverse complement strand
CTGTGAAGACACGCGTTGTAGAACGCTTTGATCGTGTCAGGAGCTGATCTCACGAGCAGAAAGGACATGTCGGCTAAGTCGTAGACGACCGTGTCGCCGACCCGGGGAAGGTCGTCCTCCCGTGCGGCGACCTGCCAGACCTTGCTCCACATCCGCTCGACTTCGAGATCGTGGAAGGCCCGGGAGATGTAGCGCTCGACGGGAATGTCGTCGGTGCCGAGGTCGATCTGGCTTTCGAGTAGAAGGGTCTCAGGGGGAGGGACCCTGTCGCCTGCGATGATCTCCTGGGCGCTCGGGCCTTTCGATCTGGGTGCCTGAGGGTTGGGGGCCGCCGGCGTTGTGTCTGGGCGGTCGGTAACTGCCATCTTGAGTCCTTCCTGGTCAATCGTCGCCGGTTGATGGTGGCGCGTCCCGGTTGAAGCGGTGCCGGCTGTTCATCCGCTTGGCCTGGGGGCCGCCGACCCAGTCGACGATATGGGGATCTGCAATAAGGACCTCGCCGCGCAGGTGCTCGGCTTTCGAGGTGAACCAGCCTTGGCGTCCGTCTGCCTCGGTGACGCGGACCGACCCGTCCGGCTCGGCCTCGTAGACGGCCTGCGTCATTGGATGGACCATTCTCATACCGACGTCACTCTCCCCCTCGGAAGCTAACAAGTAGCGCTGCGCAAAGTCAAGATCATATTGACCATTCAGTAGATTATGCGCGAGTCACTGAATACATGCTTGAATCTCCATAGCCACTGGACCGGCCGTGCTCGATCCTTCACGGCGGGTGCGCGTCGAAGGTCAGTGGCGAGTGCGTCTCGAATGTCAGTAAGAAAAATAAACATACATCACAGTGCAGAGGAATCCCTTGACAGATCTGTTGCCCCAGCGCACACCGGATAAGGAAACACTGGCGCGGATGTTCGAGTTGGTGACTGCGATCAACCTCACCGACGAGCGCTTCAGGACCCTGTTGTCGAGCGGACGGGCCCGCTCCACCTACTACTCGCCCAAAGGCCAGGAGTGCATCTCTGCGGCCTTCGGGGCCCTTTTGCGTCCCGACGACTACTGCGTGACGATGTACCGGGGCCTCCACGACCACCTGGCCAAAGGAGTTCCCATGCGGGAGCTCTTTGCCGAGTTCCTCGGTCGTGTGACCGGAACTTGCAAGGGCAAAGGTGGCCCGATGCATGTGACCCATCCCGCGTCGGGGCTCATGGTTACCACCGGAATCGTCGGCTCGGGACTGCCGATCGCCAACGGCCTGGCGTGGGCGGCGAAGCTTTCGGGTACCGACCAGGTGACGATCGTCAACTTCGGCGACGGCGCGTCGAACATCGGCGCTTTCCACGAGGCGCTCAACCTCGCATCCGTGTGGGAGCTGCCCGTCGTGTTCGTCTGCCAGAACAACCGCTACGGCGAGCACACCCGCTACGAGTGGGCGACGAGCGCCTCGCAGGTCGCGCAGCGAGCTGCTGCCTACGAGATGCCTGGAGTCACCGTCGACGGCAACGATCCTGTGGCGACCTACTGGGCGGCGGATGAGGCGATCAGCCGGGCCCGCTCAGGGGGTGGCCCCACGCTTGTGGAGGCGATGACCTACCGCTTCTGGGGACATATCTTCGGGGACAACATGCGCTACATGCCGCCCGAGGAGCGCAAAGCTGCGATGGATGCCGATCCGACGGTCAGGTATCGAAATTGGCTCCTGGAGCACGGGCATCTAAGCGAAGCCGAGCTCGCTTCGATAGAAAGCGACACGCTTGCTGCAATCGACGATGCAATCGCGTTCGCCTTGGACAGTCCCCCGCCGGGGCCGGAGGAGCTCTACACCGACGTCTATGCCGAAACGGTGGTGCCGGCATGACCGACGAAGTGAAAGTCACGAAGATGACAACGGCCCAGGCGATCCACGACGCGTTGGACCTGGCTTTGGCGAAGGACCCCAAAGTCCTCCTATTCGGCGAGGACGTCTCTGACCCGAGCGGCGGCGGTGTCTTCCACATAAGCGAGGGACTTTCGACCAAGTACGGCGAGGATCGCGTGCGCTCAACGCCGATCTCCGAGCAGGCGATCATCGGGGCCGCCATCGGCGCCGCCGTCGGAGGGTACCGGCCGATCGCGGAGATCATGTTCATGGATTTCTTCGCGGTGGCGATGGACCAGATCTCCAACCACGCGGCGAAGCTGCGCTACATGTCGGGAGGCCAGACCGGCGTTCCGATCACGATACGCACAGCCGCGGGCGCGGGAATGCAGTTCGGCGCACAGCACTCGGAGATGCTCGAGGCGTGGGTCACCCACATCCCCGGGCTCAAGGTGGTCGTCGCCTCGAACCCCGCCGACTGCAAGGGGCTGCTCACGGCCGCCATATTCGACGACGACCCGGTGGTTGTGATCGAACCGACCCTCGACTACTGGGTGTCGGGCCCTGTGCCAGAAGGCGAACACGTCGTGCCGATCGGCAAGGCCAGCATCGCAAGAGCCGGAAGCGACGTGACGCTCATCACCTACGGCCGGGAAGTGAAGTTCGCACTCGACGCGGCCGAGACGCTTGCGGGTGAGGGGATCTCGGTCGAAGTGATCGACCTGCGGACGCTCGCTCCGATGGACGAGGGGGCCGTGCTCGAGTCGGTCGGGCGCACGAAGCGTGCTGTCGTGGCCCATCAGGCGGTGCGCCGTGGGGGTCTCGGAGCGGAAATATCGGCCCTCATCCACGAGAACCTCTTCGGGGAACTGGAAGGGCCTGTAGTGCGAGTCGCCGGCCCGAACACGCCGATACCATATGCAGCCGAACTGGAGAGTCTGTTCGTCGTGGACTCCGCCGACATGGTGAAAGGCGTCCGCAAGGCAGTCAAGCAAGCTCGATGACGACCTTCGCGGCGGCTCTCGCGCGAAAGCGGCCCGACGAGGTCGCCCTCGACGACGGCAGCTCCCGCATCGGGTGGGCGCAGCTCGACGACTACCTCAACCGGGCGGCGAACGCCCTGATCGCACGCGGCCTCGGGGACGGAGCGCGCGTGGCGGTATTCGCGGAGAACTCCGCCGAGACAGCTCTCGCCCACGTCGGCGGGCTGATCGCCGGGTCGTCGACCGTGCCGTGCAACTTCCATCTGACCGCCGCGGAGCTCGCTTACATCCTCTTCGACTCGGGCGCGAAGGTTCTCTTCGTCGGCCCTGAGACAGCAGAACGCGGTCTGCAAGCCGCGAAGGAAGCTGGGGTCGCGGCGGTAGTCGGCTGGAGGGTGCCCGAAAGCTCGGCACTTGGCGGCTCGGGCTTGAGCGACGGCCAAGGATTCGTCGATTGGTCCGCGTGGCTCGACGAGTCCGATCCCGGCGACCCTCCAA
>JAKBBS010000330.1 GCA_021808425.1 Actinomycetes bacterium | reverse complement strand
TGCCAGGCAGGGGCAGGGTTGACCGCAGGCTCCACGCTCCAGCTGGCACTCGACCTCTCGGGCACCTTCGTGTTCGGGCTGAACGGCGCGCTCACCGCCATGGAGGCCGAGAACCTCGACATCGTCGGCGTCGTGGTCCTGGCAGTGATCACCGCGCTCGGCGGCGGGATCATCCGCGACGTGCTCATCGGCTCGCTACCGCCCGCCGCGTTCAGAGACTGGCGGTACCTCGCCGTCGGCGGCGGCGCCGGCATCGCCGCCTTCCTCGCCCGCCGGCTGTGGGTGCGCGTGCGACGGTCGATCACCGTCTTCGACGCCGCCGGCCTGGCGCTGTTCTGCGTGACGGGAACCACCACGGCGTTCGCCGCCCATCTCGGGCCGTTCCAGTCGGTCGTGTTGGGGACCGTCACCGGCGTCGGCGGGGGCACCGTTCGCGACGTGGTGATCAGGAGGGTGCCGACGGTGCTCTCGAGCGGCCTGTACGCCATTCCCGCCGCCTGCGGCGCCACCCTCACCGCCTTGGCGCTCGAGTTCCATTTCTACGGTGGCGTCATCGCCGTCGCGGCCGCCGCGGTCTGCTTCGCGGTCCGCATGCTCGGGGTGCGTTTCAACCTGAACGTCCCCGTCTCGCGCCCGCAAGTCACGCCGAAGCCACGCTCGACTTCGGAGGAGGACTCTTGAAACCGCGCCCGGCGTCCGGGCGGCGCTCTACAGATTTCGATCAGCCTTCAAAGCATCCCGTCAGAGCGGCCGTACCAGCTCGGCATCGATGTCGATCAGGATGTCACCGCGCACCTTTTTGCCTCCGGCTTCCTTCTCCAACTCGTGGTCGAGTCCGAAGTCCGTACGGGTGATCGAACCGATGGGCGATCGTGGGATACCTCTCCGCATCGAGATAGTGAGCAGAGCGCAAGTCGTCGACCCGGAGCGACATGAGCGTGCTGATACTCGTCGCTGCGATCTGCGCGTCGACCCTGGACGCAGTGGGCTCTTCGGCGATTATGGCAGTGGTGGTGGTAGAAGATCTAGCTAGATCAGCTCGATCACGGCCCGGCGGACCTGGGCGATGGTGGTCTGTCCGTGGCCAGTGGTCCACGAGTGCCGGTAGATCAACTCTGCCTTGAGGATCGCGAACCAGCTTTCACCGACGGCGTTGTCCCAGCACTGACCCTTGCGCGACAGGCTCTGCACGCCATGGTGGGCCTTGAGCAGGGCACGGAAGTCCGTCGAGGTGTACTGCCCTGACGGCCGTGATCTTAGGCCGTGCACCCGCTGCGGTTGCTGCGAGTCGGGCTGCGAGATCACTTGCCTTCGGTGTCATGCTGCCACCTCCTTCTTGAGCAGTTCGTCGAGGACTGCGCCGTAGCGGTGCCCATCCGGAGGAACGAGACCGAAGCCCGTGACGTACGCTTCCAGGAGCGGAATCTCGGCGTCTACGACGGGGATGCCGAGTTCGCCAAGCGTGTCCCTGGCGAGTCGGCTCATCCGGGTGTTGGGACGAACACGGGTGAGGAGCACGCGAATCGTCGGAGCGTTCAGCCGTTCGACGGCAGCGATCAGCTCGATCGTGGGCCGGAGCCGGTTGATGTCCATGAGGCTCGGAGCGAGTGGGACGAGGACGTCCGTTACACTGAGGATGGAGCTGCGGACGACGGCGTCATGTCCCGGCGGTGTGTCGATGACTATGTGCTGGTAGCCATTACCCAGCTCGGCCAGACGGCGGTGGAGGTCCTCTCCGGAGTCCGTCAGCAGAGTGAAGGGGCAGTCCTGCCCCATGAGCAGTGCCCATTCGGTTGCCGAACCCTGCGGGTCAGCGGCGATGAGCAGCGTACGGCCACGCCTGCCGAGCCCTGCTGCCAGGTGTACGGCCGTGGTTGTTTTCCCCGTCCCTCTCTTGAGGTTGGTGACTGCGAGTCGCATGGTGAGAAGCACCTACTACAAGTGGGGTGCAGATATGCAGTTGTCTGCATGTATAGATATGCAGCCGTATGCATTTGCATATATCAATATCAGGCAATGGGAGCCAGTTTGTCAACGGTGTCGTAGAAAACTGGTCACTGCCGTCGTGGCACGCGACGGACGGGTTCACTCGTGCGGGTGTCGCCCTCGGGGCTTGCGAGCTGGCGCTCCAGGTCGGTGAAGGCAGCGATGATGTCAGGGGCCTCGAATGCTCGGTTTCGGCGACCGACGGTCACCTGCTTCAGGATGCCTGCCTCGACGAGGCGTGAGATGGCCTCGTTCGTCTGGATGAAGCTGCGGGAGATCATCTCGGCTGCGCTGTTGACGGTGATGACGGGAGCGCCGACGAGAACACCGAGGAGGAGGTCGGCTGCCGACCGGGCACGGACGCGCCCGAGGCGTTCCCGCCACGACGCTTCGATGCCCTGTGCGCGCTTCTCGAAGCTCGACGCATCATCGACAGCCCGCTTGCAGGCAGTGGCGAATCGGCCCATCCACAGATTCATGCCTTCGCTCGCTGCCTTGCCCGACGCCGGTCCCCGGTACCTGGTAGCTGCGAGACCGCCGATGTAGTCCTGCGCCCAGGTCGCAAGGACGAGCGACACGGGAGGAAGGACGTGGGGGGCCACGCCCCGACGTCGGAAGATGAGGTGCACGAGGGCTCTACCCGTCCGGCCGTTGCCGTCCACGAAGGGGTGGATCGTCTCGAACTGGGCGTGCGCGATGGCAGCTTGGGCGACAGGGGGAAGTGAGTCGTCGTTCGAGAAGGCGACAAGGTCAGCGACAAGGTCGGCAACGTACTCTGGCGGTGGAGGCACGAAGGCAGCAGCACAGGGGTTGTACTCACTGCCCCCGATCCAGTTCTGCTGCTCTCGGAACTTCCCGGCGTACTGCTCCAGTCGCGTCTTGGCGAGGAGGCGTTGGTGGACGCCCAACACCAGCTCGACTGTGATGGGGTCTCCTGCATCGACATGCTCGATGGCGAAGACCATGGCGTCGATGTTCCCGAGGACCTCGACGGCCGTGACGTCGGACGGGTCGTCGCCAAGACCTCTCGCGGCTTCTGCGCGCAGCAACCTTCGTGCTCCGATCTCCAGTCCTTCGATCCGTGAGGACGCGACGGACTCCGCACGGAGCAGGATGCGGGCGAGCGCCTCGGTATCGACGAGGCTCGTCGCTTCAGCGTTGAGGCGAGCGATCGCAGCTTCAGCGTCAGCAATGTCGGCCGCGACCTCACCGTCGATGGTGAACGCACGTCCGACGAGCGGGTCGGGCACGTAGGCTTCGTACTCGCACCCGCGGTTGTCCTTGCGGGACGGGCCGGTGTAGTCGTTGATCCAGCGGCGGCGGATAACCCGAGACATGGTTTCTCCTTA
>JAKBBS010000329.1 GCA_021808425.1 Actinomycetes bacterium | reverse complement strand
GCCCCGCAACGAATGGCTCGTCGCCTCACGTCACATCGTTCGCGAAAGCGCCTCCCCTTTGCATTACGAAGGGCGCCGCCTACACCGCCACCTTCGCGCTCAACGTCGGCAACGTCGTGGTCAGCCTCGACACGACCAAGACGCCGAACACCGCCAACAACTTCGTCGTCCTTTCCCTTTACCACTACTACGACGGGACGGCGCTGTTCCGGACCGACACCTCGATCGGTATCATCCAGGGCGGGTCTCCTACGACGCAGAGCGCAAGCGATCCCGGGCCGGGGTACACGATCCCCGATGAGGGCAAAGGGTTCACCTATGCCCCCGGAGACCTCGTCATGGCGCGCACGAGTGCGCCGAACAGCGCCGGAGCGCAGTTCTTCTTCTGTGTCACGTCCGCCTGCTCGAACCTGAACAGCCAGGGCACCTACGTCGTGTTTGGCCACGTGACGAGCGGACTCAACGTGCTGCAGAAGATTCTTGCCTCGAGCGTCACCATCCCCAACAGTCAGCTGGGGGGCGCCCCCGCCAATCTGACTTTGGTCAACAAGATCACCATCAGTGCGTCGTAGAGCCGCGAGCGCTCTGAGAAGGCGCCGACCTACCGACACGACCGGAGACAACCGATGACTCACCCCTGCCCGCAAGCTGACGGCAGCAGCCCGAGGGTTGCCTCGTTCGACGAGGCACCGCCAATGTGCATCGACCCCGAGCACCGATACAGCGCCGAGATGGTGACGTCCAAGGGAGCGATGCGGATCTCGCTGGACGCCATTGCGGCTCCCGTCACCGTCAACAGTTTCGTTTTCCTCGCTCGCTACCACTACTTCGACGGGGTTGTCTTCCACCGGATAATCCCGGGCTTCGTGCTGCAGGGAGGGGATCCGACCGGGTCGGGCCGAGGTGGACCCGGCTACCGCTTCAACGACGAGCTTCCCAAACCGGGGAGATACGAGATCGGGTCGCTGGCGATGGCAAACGCCGGACCGAACACGAACGGCAGCCAGTTCTTCGTGATCAGCGGGCCACAAGGCGTCGCTCTACCCCCCTCGTATTCACTTTTCGGCAAGGTCGTCTCCGGGCTTGACGTCGTTGCTTCGATAGACGCCGTCGGTTCTCGCTCGGGTACGCCCAAGGAGACCGTGACGATCGAGTCGGTAACCATCACGGAGAGCGCCGACTAGCCAGTTTCCCGAGCCTGGAGCGACGCTCGGTCAGATCTCGTCGAGCGCTTCCAGGCCGACCGCTCGCCCGTCCACGTAGACCGCTACGGTGCCTGCACCCTCGCTGCGCCACGACCCGTCAGGGTCGCGGATCAGCGCTGTGCGCTCGTCGATCGCGGCAATCCGCAAATGGCCGGTCGCCAACGAGACGCTTCTGCGGGCCTTCTCCTCCGACCAGGTGTCGTAATGAGGAAGCACCGCCAGGCGCTCCAACAGACCGAGGCCCAGTGTGAGGGCCCCGCCGCGGGGATCGACCATCGAGTCGCCCAAGACCATCGCCCCCGCAGACGAGCCCGCGAGGACGGCGCCGTTGCGCCACGACTCGACAAGCGCCGACCAGGCCGGGGTGTCTTTGAGCACCGACCTCAGGTGTATCGGAGAGCCTCCCCCGATGTAGGTGAACCGCGACGACGCGAGCCTCGCTACCAGCTCGGAGTCGAAGGCGTCGGGTCGCGCGAGGATCATCACACCCGAGGCATCAGCACCGAACGAAGAGAACCAGCGTGCGGCCGTCTCGACCGCTCTGGCAGGGTGTTCGTATGCGGCCGCAGTCGGCAGCACCAATACCTCAGGCTTCCCCGAAGCTTCCCAAAGGCTTGCGTCGAAGGTGCAGCCGTTCGTCCACTCGGCGCCTCCGACGAGGCAAAGCGCTCCCGTTTCGTTGTTCATCGCCTCCCACGGTACCTCGTCGGTCCCGCTCGGAACGACTGGGCTTTCGCGACGGTCCTCTCGTGGGCGACGGTCCTCTCGTGGGCGACGTTTCTTTCTAGGATGCGTCGGGTCGCACCACCATCTCCAGGCGTGCCCTTGCCGCCTCCAAGTGCTTGCGGACTGTGCCTGCGGCGATCCCCAAAGCGTCGGCGGCGTCGCTCGTGGACGTACCTAAAAGTAGACACATGACGGCGCACGCCCTCTGGCGGGGTGCCATCGAAGTAAGGGCCGCTTCGACGTCGAGCCTGCCTGCCACAGCTGCGCCGGTAGTGTCGTCGTCTGAACAAGCTCGTTCCGGTGGGTCTCCGACATCCCAGCGCGACGTGCGAGCGAGGCTTTTTCGCAGGATGCGAAACCCGGTCGTATAGACGTAGCCGGCCGGGTTTGACCCGCGCCGCACCCGGTTCCAGCGGACTAGCGCAACAGCGAAGGCCTCCTGGGCCGTCTCCTCCGCTGTCCCCGGGTCGGCCCCCGCCATGCGTAAAGCCTTGACAAGACGCCCGTAGTGCCGCGTGTAGCAGCTGACGAAATCCGTCTCCTCACCGGATTCGACGGCCAGGGGTGGATCCACGACGACCATCGTCGCGCCGCGTCAGGACCGTGGCGGAGCCACGGTCGTAGCCACGCCTACAGGGTTAGGCGTGAGGACTGTCGTCGTTGGAATAACCGGAGGACTTTTCGTCGTACGGGAGGGAAGGATGGCAGGGCCGACACCTCCAAAGCAGACCCGCGGCTGCAATATCTTCGGTGCGTGCACTCCCAGGGACACTGAAGCTTGGTGCTCCAACACGTGTCCAGGCCCGTAAGCCTGCAGTGTGGCGAAAGGAGCGCTCGTGAGGCTCCCCGTCGGAGCAGCCACTGTCAGGGCCACCCAGCCGCCTACCGGTGCCATCTGGTCCAGGACCTTCGAGCCCGAAGCGCCTTGGCCGACACCGGACAGCGTCACGGCGTCCACGCCCGGCGGAACATGAGCGACGACCACATAAAGCGGGGCTCCTTCGGATACACCTATTTTGCTGGCGGTCACAGAGTAGGCCGTCTGGGCCAACGCTGACGATGACCCCTGCGGCGACGTAGTCGACGAGACGGGCGATCCAAGCTGCAAGTAGGCGTAACCACCGACGGTCCCGACAGCCTCAGGTGTCGAAACTTCTGCCTCGAATGTGAGGCTCGTGTACGGGAAAAAGTACCGGCACCCTGTCAGCGGGGCCGGGTTGGTCGGGGGTGGCACCTCGTAACCTCTGATGGTCACGTTCCCGGCGGAGCGCACGAACAGCTTCGTCCAAGGCTTGACGACGATGGGGACTGCTAGGTCACCGCGCCCCCCTACTCCGGGGGTCGTACCGACAGGTGAGGCCGTCGAAGCGCCGCTATTTGCAGTGCCCGAGCTGGCACCGCCCGATGAGGTTGCCGGTTGAGT
>JAKBBS010000328.1 GCA_021808425.1 Actinomycetes bacterium | reverse complement strand
GTTTTCGTAAAATGGTACCTTCAGGAGGAAAGCGGCATGTCTCTAGCACCCGAGCGCACCGGGATCGGCATTTCACGGTATTTCACCATCGCCGGCGGTGATCCCTACGCATCGGTCGAGTGGGAGCACCGTGACGCCAGGATCGTGCACTACGCGACTGGCGCGGTCGCTTTCGAGCAGACCGGCGTCGAGGTGCCAGAGTCGTGGAGCCTGAATGCCACGAACATTCTTGCCCAAAAGTACTTTCGCGGGACCCTCGGTGAGGAGGGACGGGAGTGGTCGCTCCGCCAGGTCGTCGACAGGGTGGTGGACACGATCACTGCGTGGGGGCGCAAGGACGGATATTTCCTAGACGAGGAGGAGGCGGCCGCCTTCTCCGACGAGCTCAAGTACCTGATCGTGCACCAAAAAGCGGCTTTCAACTCGCCCGTGTGGTTCAACATCGGCGTGCCGGGTGTGCCCCAGCAAGGCTCGGCGTGCTTCATCCTCGCAGTGGACGACTCGATGGACTCGATCCTCAACTGGTACACAGAGGAGGGAGTGATCTTCAAAGGGGGGTCCGGCGCCGGAGTCAACCTGTCGGCGATCCGCTCCTCCAAGGAGGGTCTGCGAGGCGGAGGGACGGCGTCGGGCCCGGTCAGCTTCATGCGCGGCGCAGATGCCTCGGCGGGCACCATCAAAAGCGGCGGCAAGACCCGGCGGGCGGCGAAGATGGTGATCCTCGACGTCGGCCACCCCGACATCGAGGACTTCATCTGGTGCAAGGCGATCGAGGAGCGCAAAGCAAGGGCGCTTCGCGACGCAGGCTTCGACATGGACCTCGACGGCCGTGACAGCCACTCGATCCAGTACCAGAACGCCAACAACTCGGTGCGTGTCACCGACGAGTTCATGCGGGCCGTCATCGATGACGCCGACTGGCATCTGCGTGCCGTGACCGACGGCAGAGGGTTGGACACGATCAAAGCGCGGGACCTGTTTCGCCAGATCGCAAAGGCAGCCTGGGAGTGCGCTGATCCGGGGATGCAGTTCGACACGACGATCAATCGCTGGCACACAGCACCAAACGCCGGCAGGATAAACGCTTCCAATCCCTGCAGCGAGTACATGCACATCGACAACTCGGCGTGCAACCTGGCCAGCCTCAACTTGCTCAGCTTCCTCGCTGTCGACGGAACCTTCGACGTCGACGGTTTCAAGAAAGCGACGCAGACGGTGTTCACTGCGCAGGAGATAATCGTCGGCAACGCCGACTACCCGACCGAAAAGATCGCGGAGAACTCCCGCCGCTACCGCCAGCTCGGCATCGGCTATGCGAACCTGGGAGCGTTGCTTATGGCAGAAGGTTTGCCATATGACTCCGAGGGTGGCCGCGCTTGGGCAGCGTCGCTGACAGCGCTACTGACGGGCCAGGCTTATGTGACTTCGGCCCGCATCGCTTCTCGGATGGGGCCCTTCGCCGGGTTCCGGGCGGACAAGAAGGCGATGCTCAACGTCTTGCGGATGCATCGCGACGCAGCTGCGGGAATCGACGAGGAGCTCGTCCCGCCCGAGCTTCTGAGCGCGGCCCAAGAGACGTGGGACGAAGCGGTAGAGTCGGCCGAGATCCACGGGGTGCGCAACGCCCAGGCGAGCGTACTTGCTCCGACCGGCACCATCGGACTTTTGATGGACTGTGACACGACGGGTATCGAGCCGGATCTTGGCTTGGTCAAGACTAAGAAGCTCGTCGGCGGCGGGACGATGTCGATCGTCAACCAGACCGTGCCCCGCGCTTTGCGGCGCCTCGGCTACACACCGGAGCAGGTGACAGCTATCGTCGGCTACATCGACGAGCACAAGTCGATCGTTGGCGCTCCGCACCTCCGGGCGGAGGACCTTCAGGTGTTCGCCTGTTCGATGGGCGACAACACCATCCACTACATGGGGCACCTCAAGATGATGGGCGCGGTACAGCCGTTTATCAGCGGCGCTATCTCAAAGACCGTCAATGTCCCCGAGGAAGTCACCGTCGAAGACGTCGAGCAGCTTCATGTCGAGGCATGGCAGCTCGGTATCAAGGCGGTCGCCATCTACCGCGACAACTGCAAGGTGGCGCAGCCCCTAGCGACCGCCAAGAAGACGGTCGTCGACCCGTCAGCGTCGCCTGCGGAGTTCCACGACGCCGAGCTCGCCTTGAAAGTCGCCGAGCTGGAGAAGGCGCTCGAACGCCAGACTGTCGTCGTCAAGCAGCCGATCCGGGAGCGCATGCCGAGACGGCGTCAATCGAACACGTTCGGTTTCAGGGTTGCCGACTGCGAAGGGTTCGTGACTGTAGGGGAGTACGCGGATGGCAGGCCGGGCGAAGTGTTTATGACCGTGTCCAAGCAGGGCTCGACACTCGCAGGGATCATGGACGCCTTCGCTATCTCTGTCAGCCTCGGCCTGCAGCACGGCGTACCGCTCGCGACCTACGTCAAGAAGTACACGAACATGCGCTTCGAGCCGGCTGGCATGACCGACGACCCGGACCTGCGGATCGCCCAGTCCCTAGTCGACTACATCTTCCGCAGGCTCGCAGTCGACTACCTGAGCTTCGACGAGCGCTCCGAGCTCGGTGTGCTCACGTCTTCGGAGCGTACCCAGCTGACACTTCCCGGCGTGGAGGAGTCCACTACGCCGAACAGTTTCCTCGACGCCGGCACTCGGATCGCTCGTACGTCGAGTGGATCTTCGCTAGTCGATCAAGGCGAGCTTTTCGGTGTCGCCGAGCAAACGCAGCCCGCTCCCAGGTCTGCTTCGGGTTCGGCCGGTAGGGCTAGCCGTCGGACACCGGTGGAATCCGACGCCCCGTACTGCTTTGACTGCGGCGTGCAGATGCAGCGTGCCGGCAGCTGCCATGCCTGCCCGTCGTGTGGGAGTACCAGCGGCTGCTCGTGAAATGAGGGATTGTTTTCCTGTAGTTCCGGCTGCCGTCGTAACTGACGGTAGCCGGAACTGCGGTCACCGCCGCTGGACGGGGGGGAAACCACAACATGGTGCGGTTCTTCGGCCGAGCAAGAAAGTGTTCGGGGGCGGCGCGCAGAACGTGGTAATGACAGACGGGCACCGTACGGTTCTATCCGGGTTGGCCAGTGTCAGCGGCTTGCGGTCCGTCTCCCGGGAGCCGACCAGCACGTTTAGCTCCCGGGAAATGTTCTGGGTGGGCGCCTATGCTGGCCGTCGGTGCCAGCCGACACCGCTAAACAGTCCGGGACCCACCGGGGTTGAGCCACGAAAAGCCGCGTGACTTTGTAAGAACCGGGGAACGCGACGGACAATACGGCTGGACGGCGGGGCTTCGGCCCGGCGACAGCGACCCGACGTTCGTGCTCCCGCGCGGCTAGCC
>JAKBBS010000327.1 GCA_021808425.1 Actinomycetes bacterium | reverse complement strand
GTCGAGTAGCGGACGGCGGGTGTCTCGCCGTTCTGATGCGAGCACCACAGTGACAGCGTCGGGGCAACCCTGAGCGCGCGACATTGCGGTGTCTCCGGCCACGATCCAAAGCTACTCGACGCGATTGGCCGCCGGTCTGATGCCGGCGACGTCACCGGTATCCGGTCACACTTTCCCCTTTTGTGAGATGTACACGTTGGTGCTACGCGGGGACCGCCAAGGTCACGAGGCAGCCAATGAGATCAACTCCGACGAGGCACTCTAACTCGTCGACCGCGAGCTTCACGGGATACGCCCGGACCGTAACGACCAGGGTCTGTAGCGGCGAGTGTGAGCTGTTATCGCGGTTGCGCCGTCCTCGTTTCCGCTGCCTATGCGACGGCTCGCACTGAAGTGATCGGGTATGAGATGTATTCCTCGTATGACTGCGAGGTCCATATACCTCGAGAACTTCCCTGATGACCTCGTCCAGGCCTAGCGATATCGCGTCAGTGGGCGGGTGTGACACGCGGCCAAGCGGTAATGTACGTGTGCTGAGTAAGGAGCTAGTTGTGATGACCCGAACGGTCCATGTGCCTTATACCGTTGAGCAAGACGAGGACGGTGTGTGGTGCGCCCACGCGCAGCTACGGCCTGGTGTAGGGGCCAACGGTGAGGGCGTCACAGCCTTGGAGGCGATAGCCGACTTGCGAGAAGCACTTACCGGCCTCGTTGCCGAGCTTGGTGTCCCCGACGAGCTGACTCTGATTATCGACGTGGCCTAATGCCACCGGTGCCTTCTGTGCCCGGCGAACGGGTCGTCCGGGCGCTGGAGAAGGCTGGGTTCGCGGTTGTGAGGATCACCGGAAGTCATTTCATCCTGCGCCACCCGGATGGACGTGCCACGACAGTACCGGTCCATGCTGGCCGCGATGTCGCCAAGGGAACGCTGCGAGGCATTCTTGCTGACACCAACATGACGGTCGAGGATCTTCGGCGTAGTCTCTAAGCTTGGACGATTGCTGGCACGCTTGGCGGCATTGGGCCGTGGCGGGGACAGCGCCATTCTTCACTACTGGAAATGAGATGTGAGGGGCGCCAATGAAGCTGAATCCGACCTTCGTTAGAACGACCACTTTGAAAAGGGTGATTCGCCTGGTCGGCTCTGTTGCGGCTATCGGGGGCCTTGTCATGGGTGCGCAGATGCAAGTTGCGTCGGCCCAAGCGGCTAGACGTGCGGAGTCGTCCCTTGCGCAGGCCGCGGCGGCAAATCAAAGCTCGAGTCCCACCTGTAGTGGGACCGGCGGGTCGGGTGGCGTCGTCGGCATGGCCACTACCCCCGACGGTGACGGATATTGGATCGCTTTCAGTTCTGGCGCTGTCTACTCCTGCGGGGATGCTGCAGCGAATCTCGCCGCTAGCTCCGCGTACGCGTCGGGGGCCGCACTAGCCTCGAGCGCCCCGGTGTCTGCTATCGCCGCCGCACCCTCAGGGCAGGGTTACTGGTTGGCTAATCAGAAGGGCCAGGTGGCTTCGTTCGGCTCCGCGGTGTCTGATGGCGGGGTGACGGCTGCTCTCAACAAGCCGGTCGTCGCGATGGCGGCCGATCCCGCTACTGGCGGATATTGGCTGCTGGGTGGAGACGGCGGCGTCTTTTCGTTCAACGCCGCGTTTTACGGTTCGACCCGGAACATCAATCTCAATGCCCCAGCGGTCGGCATGGCGGCGACACCAAACGGCGGCGGGTACTATTTCGTCGCTTCCGACGGCGGTGTGTTCACTTACGGCAATGCCATTTTCCGTGGCTCGATGGGAGCCACTCATCTGAACAAGCCTGTCGTAGGAATGGCTATCGATTCGGCCACGGGCGGGTATTGGCTGGATGCCGCGGACGGAGGGATCTTCAGTTTCGACGCCCCGTTTTACGGTTCGACCGGAAATATCGTGTTGGCGGAGCCGTGCGTCGGCATGACCCCCATGCCTGCCGGGGACGGCTATCGCTTCGTCGCTGCTGACGGAGGGATATTCGACTTCGGAAGCGCCGGTTTCTTTGGTTCAGCGGTCCCCTCAAATCCCGCGCCGTCGCCGTCTCCCCCGGGAGGCGGACCGAGCCAGGCGGCCATTGCGGCGGTCGCCTTCGCCAACTCGAAGGTCGGGGACCCGTACCTGTATGGGGCTACGGGGGTGGGGGGCTACCACTGCTCGGGTCTGATGCGGGCGGCTTACGCTTCGGCGGGGGTGATCCTTCCCCGGACAACCCAGGCGCAGTACGGCGCGTTTCCGTTGCTGGCTGCCGGCGCCCCGCTAGAGCCGGGAGATCTCGGGTTCTTCGGGTCCTCGCCGTCGAACATCGGTCACGACGGGATCTACATCGGAGGCGGCAGCCTGATCGACTCGGTGCAAGGCTTCGGCGTTGAGATCTACACCGTCAATGGCTATGGCGACTATCAGGGGGCTTCGCGTCCGGCGCCTTAACGCAGTGGGTCGGAATGGCTGCTGGCCCGACAAAACCCAACATTCAAGTGGTGGTGAGCGGCCGTTTGACGATCCATGGGCCGGTACGCTGAAGGAGTGGCTTTGAGCTCCGACGAGCGCGATCGATTTCTCATGACCCTTCGCAGCGACGCGGCGTTCCGTGAAGAGGTCCGCCGGGAGGTGCTCAGCGCGGAGCTGCTCGAGCTTCCCCAGCGATTCGCAGCGTTCGTGGAGGAAATGCCCGCCTTCCGGGAGGAGATGCACGCCTTTGTGTTGGAGATGCGGGCCTTCCGTAGTATCGCAGAACGCCGGCTAGAGGCCTTGGAGAGCGTCACCGGGTGCCTGACCGACGACTCGGCGAAGCTACGGGGGATGATCCTCGAGCAGAAGATCAGAGGTAACCCCGGCTACTACCTCAGCCGCTACGCGAGACGGGTGAAGCTCGCCGACCTAGACGGCCTCCTCGACGACCTCGGGATCGCCGACATGGGCGACGGCGACTACGAGGCGCTCTCCCGGACCGACGTGTTCGCAACTGGACGGTCGAAGAGAAGTGGCGAATCGGTGGTCTTTGTCGTCGAAGCGAGGTGGCGCGCCCACACCGGCGACGTCGATAGCCAGGCGGGCCGCCGGCGGATCCTCTCGGAGCGAGGCGTCGACGCCTTGGCGATCATCGCGTCCACGGAGGAGCCGAGCGAGCACGTGCGCAGTTACGCCACGAACAACGGCGTCCTCCTCGAAACTGCGCCAGAAGCACACGCCGCCTGACCGGGGCCAGCGGACGCAGAGGTCACCGGTTACGGCGGCAGCAAACGCCGGCAGGTACTATTTCGTTGCTTACGACTGCGGCGTGTTCAACTACGGGGATGCGTTGTTTCCTTGACTTGATCGCGACTACTAGGGCGCTTCGCGTGCAGTGTATCACTGTGAGCGCTAGTGGTACACT
>JAKBBS010000326.1 GCA_021808425.1 Actinomycetes bacterium | reverse complement strand
GGGGCGGCGTGGTAACGTCCCGGTGGTGGACGGGGCCCAGCTTGGACTGCTGGGAGCGGCCGGACTCGGCGCCGGTTTCATCAACGGCGTAGCTGGCGGAGGCTCCCTCGTGTCGTTCCCGGTGCTGCTTGCAATGGGCCTCCCAGCTCTCAATGCGAACGTGACATCGACGGTCGGTATCTGGAGTGGATACGTCGGCGGCTCGGCGGGTTTCAGGTCTGAAATCTCGGCTCAACCGCAGAACCTTCGCAAGCTGGCCATCCCGACCCTGGCGGGCAGCGTTGCCGGAGTCGTGCTTCTCCTTGGCACCCCCGCCAGCGCGTTCAGCACCCTAGCCCCCTATCTCATCCTTGTCGCATGCGGACTTTTCGCCGTCCAGCCCTTGCTCTCGCGCGCACTTCAGGCTAGATCCAGCGTGCGCGCCAAGCAGCCGGGCCTGCTACTGGACGTCCCGGTGTTCGTAGCCGCCACCTACGGAAGCTACTTCGGGGCGGGCCTCGGCGTGCTGCTCCTCGGGATCCTCGGGTCTTTCCTCCCCGAGGACCTCAAGAAGATCAGTGGCCTTCGCTCTGCGATGTCGCTCGCCATCAACACCATCGCCGCTGTTGCCTTCATCGTCTTCGCGCCAGTTTCGTGGTCCGCCGCAGGGGTCCTCGCGGGGGGAAGCCTGATCGGCGGCTACCTAGGGTCGCTGTTCGCGAAGTGGGTGCCCACGACACTCCTCAGGGTGCTCGTCGTAGCGGTAGGCCTCGCTGCGGCCGTTCGACTTCTCGCCTGACTACAACCAGGGGAACCGGCTCGCCTCGTAGCGGTAAGCTCGGAAGATTGCGTTCTGAGCCCCCGATGACGACTCCGGTCCGGTACCCGTCGGAAAGCTGTAGAAAAACGGGACCACGTAGTCCCAGACCGTCTCCCCGCCGGGGGTCACCTCAAAGATTCTCCCAAATGATCCCTCGCTGATGAGCGTATTTCCGTTCCACAGTCGCTGTGCATTCGACATGTACGGGCTATAGAAGTTCTGTGGCGGATCATCTTGGTACTCCCAGACGATCCGGTTACCGTCGGCGGGGTCAACCTCGATCACTCGGGAGTACGGAACACTGCTCGAAGAACGAAAGGATCCGTTGTCGAATACGAGTAGGTGACCATTGTCCAACATGTGTGGGTGATGCTGTTGGGCGAGTATCTCAGGACCGAGGCGCCACTTGACTTTTCCCGACGTACGCTCGACGAGGACGCAAGTCGAGGCGCTCCGGTAACCGAGCAGAATATTCCCGTCGTTTGTCTCCTCGACGCTGTTGCACATCGGCCAGTGTTCGCGCGAAAAGTGCTCGTCGAGTGGAAGTTCCGCTGGGTCAAACGCATCCGACGGTTCCCAGCGCCATAAGATCTCCCCGTCCCAGGTCATCTCGTAGACGACGTCGCCCCATATCGATCCGTCGGGAGCCTCACTTCCAGGTATTCCGCCTACGACGCTCCGGGCGGCGTCCGGCGAGAGTCTGTCGACCGCTCCGACCAGCAGGTTCCCATTCGCCATAAGTGAAGCATCGTGATGATGCAGCTCGTGGCCTACCTCCCTGATCACGACTGCATCCGCGTCCAACTCCATCAAACGGCCACCGTGGTAGACGTCCCAGAGCGGGAACAGTGAATGTCCCGTAGAACCCTTACCTTGATAGAACAGATTGCCGTTCTTCAGGAGCTTCGCATGCCGTCCAGGAGGGGCCGGCGCCACCCACTTGTGTACTACCTGCCCATCGATATCGACGAGAAAAATGTCTCCCGGTCCTGCAATCGGGCAGTACAACGTGAGCCCACCTGCAGTTCTCGCAGAGTCCACCCCGAGAAGACCGGTCCCTCGGCGGCGCAAAGTATTCTGGTCGATGGCAGAATCGCCTGGCCTACCGTCCTCAAAAGAAGCGCTGTTGGTCGTTCGAAACTTTACGTCAACCATCAGGGCAGGCTCACGCGCGTCGAGTCGACTGTGCTCAACGCAGCAGAGTCCGTAGCCGACACCACAGTCGCTTGATTGAGCGACCCGCCGACACCCTGTGTCGAGTTGAGCCACTGTCCCTCGGCTACCAACAAGGCAGGAAGACCCGACAGGAGATCCACCTTCTGTGCGTACTTGGGCAAGTAACTCGATACGAAACTCACCGAGTCAGCTCCGCCGGACTGTGCAGCGATCGCCGAGGCGGCTGCCGCCGGATTCGACGCAATGTACTTGTCGGCGGATATGAGCGTGCGTAGTACGCGCTCCACGGTTCCGGCCGGGGTTCCCGGTGCGGAGAGAAGCACCGTATGCTCCGCGTACCCGCTGTAGGTGAGCTCTTGGTAGCTGCTCCCGAGGATCGTCTGAGCGACGGTATAGAAGGTGGGGAAGGTCACTCCGGCCGCGATGTCACCTCGCTGTATAGCTGGTACGATCTGTGCAGGAGCAAGGTTGACTACGGTGATGCTGCTGAGACTGAGGCCCACGGAGACCAGCATCTGATCCAGCACGTATTCCGCGTTCGTTCCGACCGGCACCCCGATTTTCTTGCCCTTGAGCGACGCAAACGAGTTGACGCCTGAGGACTTTGTCGTGAGGAGGAGCCACTGGGAGAACTTGGACAAGTTTGCGTCGATCACCAAGCCGCGTTTGTTGAGCAGGGCGGTTGCTATCGGTAGGTCGGCGACGAACGCAAAGTTCGCCTGGCCGCCCAGCAGAGCATTCAAGGCGAGAACCCCTGTAGCGAAGTTCGCGACGTGCGCCTGAAGGCCATTCGACGCCCACATCGACTTCGCAGATGCGATGTAAGCAGGTGCACCTCCGAGGTAATCGCCACCGGCGATGGTGACTTTCACCGAAGATGCCGGCGCGGAAGAAACGCTGACGCCGGTTGAGGTTGACGTCGACGATGCTACCGCAGACGTCGGGGCCGTAGCTTGGGATACCTTCGATGTGCTGCAGGCTCCGAGGAGCATCGCAGCAACGGCGGCGCTGGTACTTGTCTTTGCAAATCTGAACTTGGACATACGTCTCCTTATATTTGTCGGCTTATCCGTGATTGAAGGTGTGTCGGCTGGTAATCCGTCGCTAGGCGACGAGGCGATTGAGTCAGGCAGGCAATAGGTATCCGAGTATGTCCTGATAGATCTTCTCGCGCTCTAGCGCGTTCGTTCGCAGGTCACTGTGACTTAAGTCGAGATCGGCGACGATCCTCCCGGGTCCGGGAGACATGAGCAGTATTCGCTCGGCGAGGTCCAACGCTTCGTTTACGTCGTGTGTGACGAACAGGACGGTAGTCGTCGTCTGCGACCACAGCTGCATAAGTAGGCGCTGCATGGCTATCCTCGTGATCGCGTCGAGGGCTCCAAACGGCTCGTCCATTAGGAGTGCGCTCGGCTCTGCGGCCATTGCCCTT
>JAKBBS010000325.1 GCA_021808425.1 Actinomycetes bacterium | reverse complement strand
TCACAGCGCAACTCAAAGGCGACTCGCCGACAGCGGTCGCGGAGCTGGCTGCGATCCCGGCAGGGTCCCTCCAAGGGGACTGGCTTGCGCAGGTCGACATGATCCGCGGCACGAACCTCCTGCTGTCCGGTCATGTCGACGAGTCGATCAGGAGCCTCGAATCCGCGGCCACGTCGCCTACCCCCGCTATCGCGTCGGTGGCCTACGACCTGCTCGCCTCGGCGCGCTGGGTTAAGGGACGCCGCCGCGAAGCCATTGCGGATGCACGTCGAGCTGTGTCGCTCGCCGCTCAGGACGGTTCGCGCCTAGCGGGGCTGCTCACACACGCGAATCTTGCTCTGATGCTCGCCGCTGACGGCGAGACGCTCGAAGCGACATCGCTTGCCGATCTTCCCGACTTGACCGGCGGTATGCCCGAAGGAGAGCCTTCGGCTCGGGTGATGATCGCCAAAGCCCTGCTGGCTATCGAGAGCGGAGACAACGAGAGGGCCCGCTCAGTCTTGAGCGTCGCCGGGCAGTGGTCTGCGCAGCCGGTCCTCAGCTCGCTTTGGGCCGCTTCGCTCGAGACTGCCCTGCTCCCGCAGCGGCGCGCCATCTGGGATGACCTTGCCCGGCGGACGCCGGGTTTCGCCGCTCCCGTCGAAGCCGGACGCCTAGCCATACGATACCTCGACGCGGGCCGTCCCGTCCCGATAACGCAAGGCACCTTCCTGCCCAGGTGCTGGTGCGAGCCATCAACGCCTACCTTGGAGGTGCGTGTCCTCGGCTCGTTCGAGGTATGGCACGGCAGGTCGCGTTCGACCCGCCAGGCGTGGAAGCGGGTGCGGGTGCGGGAGCTCCTAGCCTACCTCGTCCTAGCCGAGGATCCTTCCAGGGCCAAGGCGGCGGCGGCCCTGTGGCCTGATCTCGACGAGCGCTCGGCGATGAACAACCTGCGTGTGACGCTCAGCTACCTTCTCGACGGGCTCGAACCGGACCGGTTACCCCATGCCAGGCCGAGCGTCCTGACCGAGGTGGACGGGAAGCTGCAACTTGGCGGGGCCGTGGCGCTGCGCGTCGACGTTTGGGATGCTCGCAGCGCCATCGCCGCGATCCTCAATGCCGATGACCCTGACGCTAGATCGATCCGCGCAGCCGGACGCCGACTGGTGGAAAGCTGGGGAGGGCCGCTGGTCTCGGACGGCTCGTTTGGCGATTGGATAGAGCCAACCAGATGGCATCTCAACCAGCAGGGCCTACGAGCTTGCCTCAAGGCGGCGACCGCTTCCCTGTTGGGCGGAGACCTACGCCAGGTCGAGCGGCTGAGCGAACTTGCGACAACCCTCGATCCGTGGTCCGACCGGGCCTACGAGCTTCTGGCCAGAGCCCAGCTCGCCGGCGGGGACCGGGATGCAGCCAGGCTCACGCTGACGCGACTCGTCGATGTCCTATCACAGGGCGGCTCCAACCCCGGAGCGGAGATCTATGCTCTCGCTCGGCGGTCCGGCCTGCGACTTGGGCCATGGCCTCGCAGGATCCCGAGTCGCTCGGCCTGACAGGTGCGGAGCTTGTCCCTGCTCAAGCGGCCAGTTAAAGTATCCGCCCAGCTGGTCTCGCCGGCGCGCTAGAGGCCCGCAACGGCGACACGATAGAGTCGGCGTGTTCGAGAATTTCTGCTTGGTAGAGATTGACTTGAAGGCGGACCGCCACGGGAGGTGACATGACAAGGTCAGCCCTGGCGAAGGATCGCCTTGTGGTGACGGGTCGCCCCGTAGGGGAAGCTGACCTTCACCTGATCGGTGCTATCGAGGACACGCTCGCCGCTGTCAGCGATCAGGGTCGGGCGCCGAGGATGCAGGCGTACATGAAGTCGGAAATGCCATATCTCGGTGTGGCGTTACCAGTAGTACGCGCTGTGACCAAAGCCGCTGCACGAGAGTATCCGCCCTCCTCAGTGTCACATCTTGGCGCCACAGTGATAACCATGTGGCGAAGTGCGACCTATCGGGAGCAGCGCTATGCGGCTACCGAGCTGACGGGGCTGCGGATGGCGGCCGATGCGCTCGAACTGCTTCCTCTCTATGAGGAGATGATCGTCACCGGGGCATGGTGGGACCACGTGGATGGAGTAGCGCCGCGAGTGGGTCGGCTCCTGATTGCGCATCCCGCCTTGCTAAAGCCGCAAATATTGGCCTGGTCGCAGAGTCCCGATCGTTGGTTGCGCCGTACAAGCATCATCGCCCAGATCGGCGCCAAAGCACGTACGGACGTACAACTGCTGTCGGCGGTCATCGATGCCAACGCCGCCGACCGGGAGTTCTTCGTCCGCAAAGCGATCGGTTGGTCCCTCCGGTCCTACGCCCGAACCGAACCCGAGTGGGTCCGATCTTTTGTAAGCGCCCGGCTGGGCACCCTCAGCAGCCTCTCCCAGCGGGAGGCCACCAAACACCTGGGTGGGATCGGCAACATAAGCGCGCCGGGCTAGCGCGGAGTTCGGGCCGTGTCATTGCTTGTCATTCGGCCACTGGTAGGCGACTGAGCTGAGCGGGCTCGATAAGGCCAGCTTTCAGTTGCGCCGGCTGGCGACTAGCACCGGGATACGCCGTTCGGTCTTCGCCTGGTACTCACCGTACGGGGGATATGCGGTGACTGCACGCTCCCACCAGGCGTCGCGCTCGGCACCGTCGACCTCGCGCACCGTCGCGTCGAAGGGTTCTGGTCCGTCTTGGATCATGCACGCCTCGGGGTCCGCCACGAGGTTGTGGTACCACTCAGGGTGATTCGGGGCCCCTCCCTTGGATGCGACAAGGGCGTACTCTCCGTCATGTTCGACGCGCATGAGGGCGAATTTGCGGATGTTGCCCGACTTGTTGCCGCGTGTTGTGATGATGATGACGGGCATCCCGGTGTCGCCAAGGGTGTTGGCCTCCTGGCCACCGGAGCGCTCGTAGGCCTCGACCTGATCACGCACCCACGGCGACGGACTTGGAACGTATTCTCCCGTTAATGTCATTGGTCGAGCCTACCGGCGGCTCGAAGTTTTCAGCCTTATGATGAACGCGGTGCCAACACCGAAACGGGCGCCCGCAGACCCCGTGGGGCCTCGGCGGCGGCGCTCATCGGTGCCAAAGGGGGCGGTACCAGTCGGAGATGGACGCGTCGGAGATGGACCCGTCGGAGGTCTACACGTCGGGGTGGGCAGAGGAAGGGTCGTGATCGGCGGCGGTGTCGCCCAGGTGCTCGTCGGGGCCGGGGTCGCAGCGTCCGCTGTCCTGCTCCGAGCACCGTACCTGGCTGGCGAATCGATCCGCTACGCGCTGGCTTCGGCTGTCCTGGCGGGTGTCGGAATCGCCTCCGGGCAGAAACTGAAATTGCCGAGGGGCGTCGAATGGTTGTGGCTGGCAGGCGTGGCCGCCCTCGGACTTGTGCTCTTCAACGTGG
>JAKBBS010000324.1 GCA_021808425.1 Actinomycetes bacterium | reverse complement strand
CGCCAGCGTTCGTCGACGCTCACCGGCGGCCCGAGAGCTTTCGCGGTTTCAAGCGCCCGTGACAGCGGGCTGGACACGACACGGCTCGCGCCTACCAGCTCCGGGACCTCGCCGAGCGCCTGCGCCTGGCGTACGCCGAGGTCGTCGAGCGGACTGTCTGTACGTCCAAGCAGGAGACCGCCGGCGTTATGCGCGGTGCGTCCGTGGCGAACGACGAACAGCACGCCTGGGAGGCTACTCCCCTGAGCGGTCGACGACGAGCATCCTCGAGCACTGCTCGCAGGCGTACACGTCACCCGCCGCAGCGTGGCGCACCTGCTCGAGCTCGACGGCCGACAAGGTCAAATGACAGCCGCTGCAGCGTCGCCCGACGACACGCGACACCGCCACACCGCCGAGCCTCGAGCGAAGCCGCTCGTAGCGGGCGAACAGAGGCTCCGGCAGCGCCGCCTTCGCTCCCACGCGCGACGCCCGCAGGCGGGAAAGCTGGGCGTCGATCGTCTTTTCCGCCTCGTCCAGCTCCTTGGCCGCCACGAGGAGGGCTTCGCCGGCGGTCGCGATCGACGAGTCGAGCTCGCCGAGGCGCCCAGCCGCAGCGTCGGTGGCCTCGAGAAGGGCGAGGATCTCGTCTTCGAGGTCGGAGGCTTTCGCCTGGAGCGAACCGGCCTCCGCCTGCATCGCCTGAAGGTCACGCGTCGAGGTCGTCTGGGCGGAGAACATCCGCTTTTCGATAGCCGAGCGGCGCTGCTCGCTTGATGCGAGCTCCTTTTCGAAGGCGGCCTGTTTTTCACGGAGACCGCCCAGCTCGGATCGAAGAGCTGCAGCGTCGCCTCGCATCGAATCGATCCTCGACACGTCCGCGTCGACCCGGGCCCTTTCGGGCAGGTGGCGGCGTCTGTGAGCGAGGGCGTCGATCTCGCTGTCGATGTCTTGAAGCGCAAGAAGCTCGCCGGAATGGCCGCCCTGCTCGGCGTCGGAGGCCACGACCTCGTTAGCCGTTTCCTTGCGGGCCTGCACCGGACGGCTCGCCGCCTGCCGGACCGCCGCCTGTCGCACCGCCCGGAGTGGAACCAGTAGGAACGGAGCTTTCAGGAAGCGTCGTGGCCGTGTTGGTCGGGGTGGTCGTCTCCACCGGGATCGGCGCTACCGGGATCGTCGGCGGGGGCGGCGGCGGGGCGACGTAGTTGTGGTCTTTGACATCGGCAGCGACAAGAGCCGGGGAGGTCACGTAGACGCTCGCAGGCACGAGCGACGGGTCCGGGGTCGGGAACGACAGATAAGGCTGGCCTGAAAGCACCGCCGCGTTGTAGTCGTGCCAGGTGCTCGCAGGGTAGTTCGCGCCGTAGACAGTGAGCCCGTTGATGACGATCGGTATCTCTCCTTTGAGGGCGCCCATCCACACGGTAGTCGCCAGCTGCGGGGTGAATCCGTTGAACCACGCGTCGACGTTGTTGGACGTCGTCCCCGTCTTACCGGCCACCGGTCGATTGCCGAGAGCCGCCGCCGTGCCGGTCCCGTACTGAACGACAGCCTGGAACGCGACGTCCGCCTCCGCTGCTATCTGCTTGGAAAAAATCTGCTTCCCCGGCTGGTCGCCTTTGAAGATGACAGCACCAGAACGGTCGACGATCGTCGAGATGAACGACGGCGGGTGGTAAACGCCGTTATCCGCCAGGGTTGCGTACGCGTCTGCCATCTCGATCGGGTGAACCGCTATGGCGCCGATGACCATCGAGGGGATAAATGCGTCCGCTGCTGTCACTTCGCTGATCCCCATTCGCTGCGCCATCGACACGACGTTTGCGAGCCCGACCTGGCGCGCGAGGCGCATGTAGGCGCAGTTCACCGAGTTCGCCGTCGCGTCCACCACCGTTATCACTCCCCCGCCGGCGCCAGTGTCATTGTTGATCGGCGTCTTGAGGAGGCTGTTGTTGCCGGGAAACGAGATGTAGCACGGACTTTGACTGTCGACAGTGTCGTTGACGGAATAGCCCTGCTCGAGCGCAGCGAGAAGGGTGAACAGCTTGAATCCCGAACCAGGCTGGCGCTGCGCCTGGGTCATCACGTTGAACTGCGACGCCGCCGCACCGCTGCCGCCGACGAGCGCCTCGACGGCCCCGTTCGACGGGTTGATCGAGGCTAAACCCTCCTCGAAGCCGACGCTGTTCGCCGGGGTGTTCGCAGCGACGGCTGACAGGGCCGCCGCCTGGGCGGAGGGGACCATGTTCGTGTAGATCTTGAGTCCGCCCTCGAAGAGCGCCGCGTAGCGCTCCGCGTAGGTTGCGCCGAGAGGGCTGCCGGGGCCGAGAAGCTCGTTCTTCACTTGGAGGACGTAGTAGTTGGTGACGCCGCTCTGCGTGGCCGGCGGGGGGCTCGCCGCTGGGAGCGGCACCTGGTTGGCGGCGGCCGCTTGCGCAGCTGTGATGTCGTTGTAGTACACCATGCGCGCCAGCACCTCGGAGCGGCGGATGCGCGCCGCCGCCGGGTTGAGGATCGGGTCGTAGCCGTTCGGGTCCTGGATCATCCCGGCGAGAAGCGCCGACTGGGCCAGGTCGAGCGAGCTGGCCGGCTCCGAGAAGTAGGTCTGCGCCGCTGCCTGGACGCCGTAGGCGCCGTTGCCGAGGTAGATGGTGTTCAGGTAGGCCTGCAGGATCGCGTTGCGGCTGTACTCGCGCTCCAGGCGGTCAGCGAGGACCACCTCGCGGACTTTCCGGCTGAGCGTCTGCGACGGCGTGAGGTACACCTGCTTGACGAGCTGCTGGGCGATCGTCGAGCCGCCCTGCAGGCCCTGCCCGGAGACGTCGTGGACCGCGGCACGGGCGATGGAGCGCAGGTCGAAGCCGCCGTGGACGTAAAAGCCGTGGTCCTCGGTGTCGAGGACAGCTGTGATGAGCTCCTTCGACACCGCCGAAAGCGCAACAGGCTCGCGAAGCTCCGGGCCACGAAGCACCGCGAGCACCGTCTTGTGGTCGGCGGCGTAGACGGTCGAGCCGAGCTGGAACTGGCTGGTGAGCGGCGGGAGCGGGATCTCGGTGGCGCTGGCGCTTCCGTGATAGGTCCGGCTAGCGACCACGGCAACAGCGGCGACCGTGCCTGCGATGAGCGCCGACGCGCTAGCTATCAACGCGATCAGCCTGAACAGCTTGTAAAGCTGTCTCAACTCGCCCGGCTGCCTTGACCTGTTGCAGTCATCGGCCAACACGCTACCCGCGAGTCGCAGCGTTCAACCGTCACTCGCCTGGTGATCGCATATGCCTTCGCCGGGGCAGAGTTATAAGGTTGGCGTTATGGTATCGCTAGAGGCACGTGAACTGACCGACGAGGCGTACGTCGAGAGTCTCGTCGACGACCTTCTGTCTTCCACCCCGCCTTCTTCGAGCTCGGAAGCGGAGTTCCTCGGGGCGCAGTTCGACGCGGGATTG
>JAKBBS010000323.1 GCA_021808425.1 Actinomycetes bacterium | reverse complement strand
CCCAGTCCGGGCGAGAGCTGTCCAAGTTCCAGCTCCTGCGGATCCTTGCCGTTCACCCCAGCGCGCCGGTCTTGGCTTTTGACGGGGACCTTGCGGGCCGGGACTCGGCTGGCCGGTACGGGCAGGCCTTCACCGCTCATGGTCGACCGGTGGTCGTTACGACGCTGCCCGCTGCGCACGACCCCGCCTCATGGCTCGCGGAACACGGAGACGCCGGCCTGCAAGCGTGGAGTGGTCGCAGCGCGGACACGCCTCGTGGACCTACCGAGCTGCGTCCGAGCGGCGATCCTCGCAACGGGAGAAATCTCCGGAGCAGTTGGACAGCTCAACCTCGGCGAAGGACTGGCGTTTACCGCCAGATCCTTCCTGCGGACCCTCGGGCCCCGGGGCCGAAAGCCGAGAGCGGCTTGGTAGTGCTGTGACGACCACGAGCGCTCTGGACCGCACCCCGGGGAGTCTGCCGGCGTCTACGCACCGGCCGGGTGGACGGTGGTGGAGCATCCGGGACATCGCTGCCGACCTGGGGGTTTCAGTCAACACGGCCTACAAGTGGTCCTCACGCGGCCAGCCGGACTTCCCCCGGACGCTGCGGCTTCGCAACGGGGCGGTGCGGGTCCGCGACGACTGGTACGAGGAGTGGCTCAAGCGGCTGGAGAAGTGACTGGTTCGGCGAGGGTCTGCTCGAGTAGGGCAATTCCTTCGTCTTCTCGCCCGGGCGCGACGCCCTCGTAGACGTCGAGGAAGACCGACAGGGTCTTATGTCCCGACCAGCGCTGGCAGACAGTGGCGTCGACACCGGAGCGCAAACCACGAGCAGGCGGCGTGACGGAGGTCGTGGCGTCGCAGCCGTGACAGTTTCGGCTGGCGGGGGTCGCCGGCTGGCAGGTCGCTGCGGGGCGGGAACATCGCCGTCCGGGCTGGCCGCCAGACGTCTCGGTCGAATTACGGACAGGTCGAAGGGGTGGCCGTTGCGATGAAACACAAGGCCTGACAGGTCCTGACCATAACGCTTACGGTGTCCGATCAGTTTCGCGACGAGCACCCGGTTGACGGGAACCCTGCGTGATACTGCCAGGTCACGGTCCTGGAGGGGACCCCATTCGGGGTCCTCCTCGGGGTCCAGCCATCGAGACGCAACTCGCCGTCGGCTACGGCGCACCGTGAGCCAGCCCGTGCCGCCGTCGGCGGGGAACTCGAGGTCCTCCCACGCCAATCCGACTGCCTCGTTCGGACGAAGGCCGCACATGGCCATCACGAGGACGTAGCACTCGACGATTCCGCCCCAGCTGCCCAGTGCGACGCAGGCCTTGGCCAGGTCGATCGCCTGGGGAATGCTGAGCACCAGGTCGGTGTCGACGGTGAGCCGACTGCCGGGTACGGTGGACCTGGCGGTCTTGCTCTTGGCCTTGCGCCGTAATCGGACCGCCGGCCAGAGGTCGCGGGTCACGGCGATGTCGTCTCGCGACGCCGCCCACGCCCAGCAGGCCCGCAGCGGCTGGGTGAAGCGGACGAGCGTCGCGGGGGCGACTCTCTTGGTGGGGTCGCGTTGATTGAGCTCGAAGCGCGTCAGGAACTCTTCGAGGTCGCCGGTCGTGACTTCGTCGGCGGCCGCCGAGTTAGCCCTCGAGCCAGGCTCGGGCGGCGCTTAGCGTGGACTGGGAGTGCGCCGCGAGGAAACTGGCGTTATCGAGGTAGTCGGTGACGGCTTCTAGTTCGTCTCCGACTAGAACGACGGTGGGGTTGAGCAGCCATCTGCGTGCCCGGTTGTAGGCGCCTGCCGCCAGGATCTTGGTTTTAGGTTCCCAGTCGGGGTTGGCCCAGTAGAAGGCCTCAGTGATGGCGAATACGGAGGTTGGGGGCGCCTGGACGGGATCGCCCGAAGGATCCGATGTCACGAAGCGTCGGGCTTTCAGATCGAACGCGAGGCGCTGGAGAATCCCCGGTCGAGCTGCTCCTTCCAGACTTGGGCCAGGCCGGCCCGTTCGAAGTGCTTGGAGAACTGCACTCCGCCCGCCTTGCCCCGCACGTCCCAGCGGTCAGCCGGCCGGGTCGAGCGGCTCCCGCTGCGTCGGTCGATGACCGTCACCTGTGTGCTCGTCCGCACCACCCAGCACGCGAAATCCCTCGGTACGGACGGCTCGGGATAACTGCGAGACATCGGCTGGGCTCCTCAGGTCTGTCGGACAGATGAAACTGAGAGGAAAGTATCGCCCGGCATGTTCTCCGTGGAGGTGGTCCGATATGACGAAAAGTCTGCTTACCGGTCGGCCGAACAACCTGTGTACACGGCAAACACTGATAACTGAAGTGTGCTCTGAGCTGGGCAAACTCTCCTGGCGGCCTCGGATGCGGCCAGTGCGCTACTCGGCTACAGTTGATGCCACGGAGAGGTGCGAGAGTGGCCGAATCGGACTCACTGCTAACGCAGGTTGGGCCGTCCCCACTGAGGTCGCCCGCTGAAGGGATTTTCGCAGAAGCCCTGTTCAGATGCCTTTTTTCCGTCTGGCGTTGTTGCCGTTCTTCGCCGGTTGTAGCCCTGGACCGCGTTGTGCTGTTGAATCAGCGTTGAACGCATGGCACCAATTAATCGACCCCGACACACGCCCTAAAGTGTCGAGCAGTTGACCCGCCGGTGCCGGCACTCTGTCGTGACAATCTACGAGAAGGCGCCTATATTCCCCTCTCATTGGAAGGGGCCGATCCCGCCCGCTCACCCTCGATTAGCCGGCGATCCCAACTCCGCACGAATCGCGTCCGAACCCTGACGACGGCGGTCTCGTTCCTCGGCAAGGGCCAACACGTCACCGACCTTGATCCGGCGATGTTTGCTGCCCGGTAGGCGGCGGAACTCCAAGGTGCCATCAGCCAGCAGCCGATCCACGAACTGCCGGGTCACTCCTAACAGGCCGGCGGCACCAGCGGGCGTTACCTCTTGTCCGGGACGCAGGACGACCAACTGCTCCCCGTTTGCCATGCCCTCGAACATCTCCCGGACCGCGGCGCCGAAGTCGCTCGTCGGATCAACCGCGGCCGCCAGATGAGCCGCGCTCGCCCGTGCATTCGCGTCAGGTGCCACCAACACGCTCATGCAGCCAGCGAACGTGACCATGCGGACAGGCTACCATTACTAGCAATAACTGCAACTACGACGTCGCCGTATGCGCCTTTCGGCTAGAGGAGTTGAACGCGCGCCGGTGACTTCTCATGAAAAGGTGTTCTCGGTTCTTTCGAGGCATTCCTCGGCATCCGGTCCCACCGATGCGGGCGGTCAGCCGGCTTTGCGGCCGGGTGTGATTTCGGATGTGAGGAGCTGGTGGACGCGCTGGTGGGAGATTCCGAGTATGGCGGCGGCGTCGCGCATGCTGATGCCGCGGCTGGTGAGCGCGACGGCTGCTTTGCGGGTCTGTTCTATGGCTAGACGGTC
>JAKBBS010000322.1 GCA_021808425.1 Actinomycetes bacterium | reverse complement strand
CAGAGCAGGCGCCTTGTAAGCGTCAGGTCATCGGTTCGAATCCGATCTCGGGCTCCTGACCAGCACTTTTGTGGCTCCTCCGGCGGGCCTCAGAAGAGCTTGGTAGCAGTCGATTCTCGTTCTGGGTCGGATTCGGGGCCCACGGCCCCAGTGGCTGCCCGCGTCGACGCTCCCAAGTGGCGCCGTCGAGTCGCCAACGGGACCCGGTGTACCGGGGTTACGCCGGAGAAGCGTCGGGTCGGCTGTTCGGCTCAGTCGTGATTCGGGATTGAGGCGTCAGTCTCCGTTCGGAGCAGCGCTTGATCGCTCTATGCCAGAGCGCGCCGCGGCGAGGTCGGCGCGGAGCGCAGCCATGACCGGCGTTTGGTCGAAGCCGACTGTGATCATCCGGAAACCCTGCTCCGCCCGAGCTTGAGCGAGAGACGGGTTGGCGTGAACTCCGGGGATGACGTCGTTGCGATTGCAGGCTTCGACGACTGCTGCCAAGGCGTCTGTGAATCGGACGTCCTCGTGGTCGGGCAGGGGCGGTAGGCCCAGCGTCATTGACAGGTCGGCGGGTCCGATGTACACGGCGTCGATGCCAGGGACGGAAAGGATCTCGTCGATGCGCTCCACAGCCTCAATTGTCTCAATCATGGGAATGCAGGCCACATGTTCGTTCGCTGTCTGCAGATATTGCGAACCGTGGCGGATCATGGCGGTCAGAGGGCCCACGCTTCGGGCGCCGACGGGCGCATACCTGCACGCGCTGACGGCCCGGCGGGCGTCGTCGGCGTTGTTGACCATGGGGATGATCACGCCGAGGGCGCCTGCGTCGAGGACTCGGCCGATGACGCCTGGATCGTTCCAGGCAACTCGGACCAGCGGGGTGGCGGCTGACCGCCCGAGCGCTTGCAACATCGCTGCCGTGTCGGTGTATGACGCCAGCCCGTGCTGCATGTCTATGCAGACGTAGTCGTAGCCGGCTGCGCCGGCGACCTCTGAGAGGATTGGCTCGCGGAGGAACATCCAGGCGCCGAGGGTGGTGGAGCCGTTGCTCCAGCGCGGGGGAAGCGGAACGGCTGTCATTCCTCCAGGTTAATCCAGTCATCCGCTAGAACCAAGCACTTGCTTGTTATTTGATGGTTGGATAGGCTCGCCGGGGTTCGATGAGGGGAGATCCGATGGGTGACCAGCAGCGGCGGACGACGATCGACGGTGTGAGTGTCCCGTGTGACCATCTCATCGACGGGGTGCGGGTCGGTGGTGGAGAACCGTATGCGGTGTACTCACCGGTGGACGGCTCCCACCTGGGCGACATCCCGAGTGGTGACGCGTCCGTGGTCGACATGGCGGTGGCTGCGGCGCGTCGGGCTTTCCCGGCGTGGGCTGCGCTCGGCCCGGACGGGCGCGGCGACATCCTCGATCGCTTCGCCCAGGCGATCCTCGACCGCTCCCGCGACCTGATCATGGTCGATACGGCCGACAACGGGTCGGTCAGGGCGGCGATGCTCCAAGTTGGCACTGGGCGCAGCGCACACAACGTCAAATTCTTCGCCGACTTGGCCCGAACCTTGAATCATCCCCCGATCGAGGGTCCGGTGGCCGACAACTCCGTCCGCTACGACCCTTCAGGTGTGGCGGCGCTGATCGTGCCGTGGAACGCCCCCCTGATGCTCGGCACGTGGAAGATCGGCCCAGCGCTGGCTGCGGGGTCGACGGTCGTGGTGAAGCCACCGGAGTGGGCGCCGTTCAGCTTGTCCTTGCTGGGCGAGATCGCAGCCGAGGTGGGCATCCCAGCCGGGGTCCTCAACATCGTCCACGGCATCGGGGAACGTACCGGCGCAGCTCTGGTCTCGCACCCGGGCGTCAGTAGGATCAGCTTCACCGGTTCGCCGGACACGGCGCGAGCTATTTCTGTGGCTGCGGCCGCCAATCTCACCGCGTTGAGCTTCGAGCTCGGCGGCAAATCTCCGTTCGTCGTCTTCGACGACGCTGACTTCGACGCCGCCGTGCGAACGGCGGCCGCCCAGTTCATGAACGCCGGCCAGGTGTGCCTGGCCGGCACCCGCCTGCTCGTGCAGGATTCGGTCGCCGACCGCTTCGCGGATGCGCTGCGCGACGCTGCCTCGAAGCTCGTGGTCGGAGATCCCCGCGTGGAAGGCACGAACATCGGACCGCTCATCCATCCGGAGCATTTCAAGAGGGTCTCCGGGTTCGTGGAACGAGCTCTGGCGGCGGGAGCGAAGCCCCTCGTTGGCGGCAAGCCTTCCGAGTTGGGCGGGAACTGGTTCGAGCCGACGATCCTCACTGACGTGGAGCAGTCCTCGGAGATAGTGCAGCAGGAGGTCTTCGGACCGGTCCTGACGTTGCAGACCTTCCGCACTGAAGCCGAAGTGGTCGAGTTGGCCAACGACACCGATTACGGGCTCGCCGCCACCCTCTTCACCTCCGACGAGGCCCGAGCGGAGCGGATCGCGTCCCAGCTCGTCGCCGGCACGGTGTGGACCAACTGCTTCTACGTCCGTGACCTCGCCGCCCCGTTCGGGGGTAGCCGGAGGTCGGGCGTCGGTCGCGAGGGCGGCGTCTGGAGCTTCGACTTCTTCTGTGACGTGAAGAACATCGCGGTCCGTCGGGGATCGTTCAGCGCCTAGGTAAGCTGTGTCCGGTAATGGCACGAGCGACCACCACGCGGCCCCGGGCTCGCTCCACTGATTCCGCTCGTCGGAGGGAGATCCTCGATATCGCCGCCGCGCTGCTGGCCGAGCGGGGCATCGTGGCGACGACCGTGCGCGACATCGGCGACCGAGCCGGGATCCTGTCGGGGAGCTTGTACCACCACATCTCCTCGAAGGGGGAGCTGATCGCCGAGATCCTCGTGCCGGTGGTGCGCTCCCAGATCGAGGCGTTCGACGCCATCGCCGCAGCCACCACCGATTCGAATGAGATCGTGCGCCTACTCATCGAAGCAGCCGTCGCCCAGACCGCCGTGAACCCGCACGCGGCCCGGATCCTGCGCAACGACTCGCACCATTTCGCGGAACTTGCCGGGCTCGAGGAGGTGGTCGCCCTGCAGGAGACGGTGCTGTCACGCTGGATGTCAGCCGTGCAGGACGGTATCGGGGCGGGAGCGTTCCGGGTCGACGCCGACCCGGCCATCGTAACCTGGTCGATCGCCGATGTTGTGCTGGGCGCCTACCGGTTCATCGAGCCGGTGGGTCGGCTGCCGGCCGATCGGGTGGCCGACCAACTGGCCGCCATGATCCTGGCCGGGCTGGCGTCGCGCTGAGCGCGTCAGGCGGTGGCGAAGCTGACGTCGCCGAGCGTGTCGAAGAGTGCGGTGATCGTGTCGCCGGCGGTGAACGGGATGGCCTTTACGAATGAACCGGACAGTATGACGTTGCCTGCTTCGATCGGTACGTTGAACTCGCCGAGCTTGTTGGCCAGCCACAC
>JAKBBS010000055.1 GCA_021808425.1 Actinomycetes bacterium | reverse complement strand
GGTCTCGTAGCTAACTTTGTCGCCGAGCCGGCGCTCTGCAAGCGCCTGCCCGAGAGCCGACTGCGGCGACACGACCGTCACCCCATCGGGATGCTCCTCGATCGAGCCGATCAGGTAGCGCTCGACGGCGTCGTCGCCCTCGTAGCGAAGCGAGACGACGACCCCAACCTCTACGGATTCGACCGAGCCTGGCTCGCTCGCGACGACCTGGGCTCCCTCAAGCGTCGCCGCCAGCTGGCGGATGCGTGCCTCCATCTTGCCCTGAGCGTCCTTGGCGGCGTGGTAGTCGCCGTTCTCCGAGAGGTCGCCGAGGGCGCGGGCGGCTTCGATCGCCCTCGCAATCTCGATCCGCCCGGTCGTCTTCAGGTCCTCGAGCTCCGCCTGCAAGCGTTCGAAGGTTTCCTTGGTAAGCCGGGTCGAGGTGCTCATAGCCGGACCAGGCTACATGTGGTTAGAATATGATCGTGGTAATGCGAACAACTTCTCAGCGCCACATCGTAATTATTTTTTGACGCGCCGGAATCCCCGATGCGCGTTTTCGACCGTCCTTCCGGGGGCGGTCGTTGTCGTTAGAGGACCCTTGAATCCTCTCTAGTTCGTAAGCCCCTGTTAGGAGTGTTGACAAGGTGAAAAGTTTCAAGGTGGCAGTCATAGCCGGCGACGGAATCGGCCAAGAGGTTGTGCCGGAGGCCCTCAAAGTCGCCCGCGCCGGCGGAGCCGTGCTCGACACGGTCGAATACGACCTGGGCGGAAGGCGCTATCTTGCCACCGGCGAGGTACTCCCAGACAGCGTCCTCGACGAGCTTCGAGGGTTTGACGCGATCCTCCTAGGCGCGATCGGCACCCCCGAAGTAGCGCCCGGAGTCCTCGAGCGGGGGCTTCTTTTGAAGATGCGCTTCGAGCTCGACCAGTACATCAACTTCAGGCCTTTCAGCTCCCCGGCGAGCGTCGGAGCCGGCGTCGCGATGGACATGGTCGTGATACGGGAAAATACGGAGGGAACCTACGCCGGAGAAGGCGGGTTCCTGCGACGCGGGACCGCCGCCGAGATAGCAACGCAGGGCTCAGTAAATACCCGGGCCGGTGTCGAGCGCTGCGTCCGGTTCGCCTTCGAGACTGCCCAAAGCCGGGTGGCGCACCACCTCACGCTGGTACACAAGACGAATGTATTGACGTTCTCCGGGGACCTGTGGCAACGGACCTTCGACATTGTCGCTAAGGACTACCCGGAGATCGCCACGTCTTACAACCACATCGACGCGGCGTGCATTCACTTCGTGGAGCACCCTCAACGCTATGACGTCATAGTCACAGACAATCTTTTCGGCGACATCCTTACCGACCTCGCAGGTGCCGTAGCCGGCGGTATCGGCAGGGCGGCATCGGGGAACCTGAACCCCGAGCGGACCAGCCCTTCGATGTTCGAGCCGGTGCATGGCTCTGCCCCTGACATTGCAGGTACCGGCCGGGCCGATCCGACAGCGGCGATCGTGTCCGCGGCGATGATGCTCGACTTCCTTGGTGAGCGTGAATTGGCGGAGAGAATTTCAAAGGCGGTCGCAGACTTCCGCCCCGCACCGGGAGCTTCAACCAGCCAAATCGGCGACGCCGTCTCAGAAAGGGTGTAAACGAAATGCCAATAGCTCCTACCGAGAAGATCTGGATGGACGGCGAACTGGTCGACTGGGACCAGGCCAGGATCCACGTGCTGACGCACTCGCTCCACTACGGATGTGGGGTATTCGAGGGAATACGCGCTTATCCGACCGATTCGGGGCCGGGGATTTTCCGGCTTCGTGAGCACATCACCCGGCTGTTCAATTCGGCGAAGATCTTCATGATCGACGTTCCTTTCAGCTTCGACGAGATCGTCGAAGCAACCCGGACCACAGTGCGGGTCAACGGGCTCGCCGAGTGCTACATCAGACCCCTCGTCTACCTCGGCTACGGCGAGATGGGCCTCAACCCGCTTCCGTGCCCGGTGAGCGTGTCGATCGCCGTCTGGCCGTGGGGCGCCTACCTTGGTGAGGACGGCATCACCAACGGTGTTCGTATGAAGATCAGCTCCTGGCAGCGTCACGACCCGAACGCAATGCCGCCCGCAGCCAAGGGTACCGGCATGTACATCAACTCGTCCATGGCCAAGATCGAGGCGCTCAAGGCCGGCTACGACGAGGCGATCCTCCTCTCCCCGCAGGGGTATGTGAGCGAGTGCACGGGCGAGAACCTCTTCGTGGTCCGCAACCAGAAGATCCTGACGCCGCCTGTGTCAGCTGGAGCCCTGGAGGGGATCACCCAGGATTCGGTCGTCACGATCGCCCGCGATCTCGGCTACGAGGTTGAGTTCGCGAACATCCTCCGCTCCGATCTCTACACGGCGGATGAGGCATTCCTCACGGGTACCGCAGCGGAGGTCGTTCCGATCGCATCCGTCGACGACAGGAACGTCGGTAGTGGACGGCCGGGAACCGTCACGCAGCGGATACAGGAAATTTATCACGAAGCGGTGCGCGGGAACGTCGACCGTTACAAGGACTGGGTGGAACATGTCGGATAAATCCGTGCACCAACCCGGCTCGCACTTGGCTTCGCACGCCCACCCCGTGCCGGTCGAGCTTCCCGAATCCGTCGACATCTATGACACGACGCTCCGCGATGGAAGCCAGCAGGAGGGGCTTTCACTCACCGTCGACGACAAGTTGCGCGTCGCCTCCCAGCTAGACCATCTGGGTGTCCACTACATCGAGGGCGGCTGGCCGGGCGCCAACCCGAAAGACGCAGAGTTCTTCCGGCGCGCAGCGGAAGGCGACCTGCATCTCGAGCACGCCACGCTTGTCGCGTTCGGCTCGACTCGCAAAGCAGGAGGCGCCGCCGAGACAGACCCGGTCCTCGCAGACATGCTCGCTGCGCGAACGCGCGTCGTTTGCCTAGTCGCAAAATCGGCGGAGTGGCATGTGACCGAAACGCTGCGCACCTCGTTGACCGAGGCCATCGACATGGTCGCCGACTCGGTCGGATTCTTGGTGTCTCAAGGCAAGCGTGTGTTCCTCGACGCCGAGCACTTCTTCGACGGGTTCCGCTCGAACGCCCGTTTCAGCATGGATGTTCTACTGGCGGCCGCAGACGCGGGTGCAGAGGTTCTGGTTCTGTGCGACACGAACGGCGGCACATTGCCTTTCGAGGTGGAGCGCGTCGTTGGCGAGGTGCGTCAGCGTTTCGCATCGGATGTGGCGATCGGCTGCCATTTCCACAACGATTCGGGCACAGCAGTTGCCAACTCGCTTGTGGCGGTTCGTTCGGGCGCCACGCAAGTGCAGGGATGCATCAACGGATACGGCGAGCGGACAGGCAACGCCGATCTGACAGCTGCGATTCCGAACCTCACGTTGAAGATGGGCGTTCGCACAATCGCTCCCGAGCGGCTGGAACTGTTGACTCCTGTCGCGCACCACATATCGGAGGTCGTCAACGTAGCTCCGAGCGCCCACCAGCCTTTCGTCGGGGTGTCGGCGTTCGCGCACAAGGCCGGCCTGCACACGAGCGCTATCGCCAGGTCGGCTAACGCCTACGAGCACGTGGCGCCCGCCGCTGTCGGCAACGGTACGCGTTTCGTGGTCAGCGAGATGGCCGGTCGCTCCACAGTCACGCTGAAAGCGGCGCAGATCGGTCTGGAGATGGACGACTCGGCAGCATCCGGCGTCGTCGACAAGCTGAAGGAACTCGAGCATCGCGGCTACCACTTCGAGGTGGCCGACGGGTCGCTAGAGCTGCTCATGAGGGCAGCCACGGGATGGAAGCAGGACTACTTCACCCTCGAGTCTCACCGTGTCATCACTGAGTTGCGCGAAGACGGGAGCTTCGTAACCGAGGCGACAGTCAAGGTGCTGGTAGGTGACAGGCGGGTCATAGCGACGGCGGAAGGTAACGGTCCGGTCAACGCTCTCGATGCGGCATTGCGCCAGGCGATAGGCCCGGAGTTCCCCCAGTTGGCGCATGTCCATTTGACCGACTTCAAAGTCCGTGTGCTCGACACGAGCAAGGCCACCGCAGCGGTCACGAGGGTGCTGATCGACTCGACGGACGGGGAGCGAACTTGGACGACGATCGGGGTGTCGGAGAACGTGATCGAAGCGTCCTGGTCGGCGCTGGAGGATTCGATCGTGTTCGGGTTGCTCCATACGTCGCCGCCCGGGCAGGATGGCAATCCATGACGCAGCCCGCCTATGTACCTGTGCGCCCGACGGACCGGGTGAGAAGCTCCAAGGCTCTTTCGACTCCCGAGCCGTGGCGTCTCGGCAGACCGGGGGACGCAATGGACTTGAAGGCGTCGTCGGGACCGCGGTTCGGCTCGTCGGGCCCTGATCTCGGGTACGGCTTGAAGCTGGCGCGTCGCTTCGACGACCGGCTTGTGCTCGCCCAAGGCGAGTACCACCACGACGTGGTCGCCGGCTGCTTTGCCTGCGCTAGTCGCCGGGCGTCGCATTTCGGCCGGGCGCCAGTGATCTTCGATTACGAATGGGCTTACGGCATTTGGGGGTATCTAGGATCACCACCAGCTGACCTGGTCGGGTGGCGTCAGACAATGTTTCGCGGTGCCTCGCACAGCTACTGGGACCAGAGGCGGATCGCCGACGCGGTCAAAGCGGAGGCGCTGACGATCAGTCCGAGCGTCGCGTGCGCAGACCTCGACCTCTGGAAAGAAAGGCTGATCGTATGAGCGCAATGTCCGTGCAGGAGGCGGACAGCACGCTTACGGCTCCGGGCCAGATGTTTGAGGTAGGTCTCGAAGTCATCAGGGGGATACAGACCAAAGTTTGGAAGAACGCTCCGGCCACTCTTGCCGATATTCTCCGGTCGAGCCGCGGTCACGGTGACAAGACGTTTATCGTCTACGAGGACGAGACGCTCAGCTTCGAGGAGCATTTCGTGGCTAGCGCACGCCTGGCGAACGCTCTCAGGGACCGTCTCGGGATTTGCGAAGGTGACCGTGTTGCGATCGCGATGCGCAACTACCCGGAGTGGTCGGTCGCGTTCTGGGGTGCGACCGCCGCGGGCGCGGTCGTCGTGCCGCTCAACTCGTGGTGGACGGGCGAGGAACTCGCGTACGGCTTGGCGGACTCAGGGACAAAAGTAGCGATCGTCGATCCCGAACGCGCAGCGTCGATAGGGGAGTACTACAGCGAACTAAGTGACCTCAACTGCGTTGTCGTCGCTCGCAGCAGTGGGCACCCGCTCGGCGATGGTTCGCTCGCTGAAGGCTGGATGCGCTTCGAGGACCTCCTCGCCACGCCGGCCAACGACTCGGACCTGCCGGTCATTGATATCGCCGCAGACGACGACGCAACCATCTTCTACACGTCGGGCACGACCGGGCGGCCGAAAGGCGCGCTCGGGACGCATCGCAACATCTGCACGAACCCGATGAGCCTGTTCTACGTGACGGCCAGGGCGGTCCACCGCTCGGGTGGTCAGGTCCCTGCGCCTGGCGCTGGAACGCAGAACGCGTACCTGCTTTCGGTCCCACTTTTTCATGCGACAGGATGTCACTCGATCCTCGTGGCGAACCTGCTCGTCGGCGGGAAGCTGGTGATGATGCACCGCTGGGACGCTGGGCGCGCGCTCGAGTTGATCGAACGCGAGAGGATCACTTCCTTCGGCGGTGTACCGACGATGGTCCTCCAGGTTCTAGATCACCCTGATTTCTCCAAACGCGACACTTCCAGTGTCAAATCCGTCGGCTACGGGGGCGCCCCGGCGCCTCCCGATCTGGTGCGGCGGATCAAAGATACCTTCAACTCCTCCCAGGCGTCCAACGGCTACGGCATGACGGAGACGTCGTCTCTGTCGACGATGAACGTGGGGGAGGATTATCTCGCGAGACCTGACAGTGTCGGCCCGCCCGTACCTGTAGTCACGGTGAAGGTGGTCGACGCCGACGGGGCAGTGCTACCCACCGGGGAGGTTGGCGAGCTTTGGATCAAAGGGCCGAACATCGTCAAGGGTTACTGGAACAAGCCTGAGGCCACCGCGGCGACGTTCACCGACGGCTGGGTCCACACCGGTGACGTAGCGCGCATCGACGACGACGGCTTCGTTTACATAGTCGACAGGGCCAAGGACATGCTCATCCGCGGTGGGGAGAACGTCTACTGCGTCGAGATCGAGGGTGTCCTCTACGAGCATCCCTCTGTCGCCGAGGCTGCGGTGATCGGGATCCCGCACCCGACCCTCGGGGAGGAGGTGGGCGCTGTCGTCACTTTGAAGGCGGGCGCGCACGTCGAGGAGGAGGAGCTGGCGGCTTTTGTCAGGAGACGGCTGGCGGCATTCAAGGTGCCTTCGAAATTCTGGTTCTACGGGGCGGAGCTTCCCCGCAACCCTGCCGGCAAAGTGCTCAAGCAGGGGCTGCGAGACGAGTTCGTCGGGGACTGACCCTGGAGTTATCAGCTTGCGCTCAAAGGTCGGCGAGCCCGCGAACCGTGATACCACTTCCCGGTGGGGTAAGAGCTTCCATGTCGCCAACGTCGCCGGTGAGAATCAGCCCGCCGCCGTTCGCAGCGCAGCTCGCTATGACCGTCGCGTCCACGTGGTGTTCCCAACCGCGGCCGGCCGCGGCCAAAAGGAGGACGACGCAACTCGGTATCCAGGGTGAGGGTCTTGCGTACCTTTGCCATGCTCACACTGAACATGCTAAGCGTATTATCCGGCGCAGCGCAGGCTCAGACGGGAACCACTACGGTTCGGCGAGGGTCGCTGCGAGCCTGTCTAGGTCCGCCGGGGTGGACACGTTCGCTCTCACAGCGCCGTCCACGGTCCTTTTGACCATTCCAGACAACTCCGCTCCTGGGCCGAGTTCAACGAACGTTGAGATTCCCATGCCCGCCATCTCAACGAGCGACTCCCTCCAGCGGACAGGGCTCGCAAGCTGACGTGACAAGAGCGCTGCGAAGCCGTCCCGGTGTGGTTTCGCGTCGACGTTGGCGACGACAGGTGTATGCGTCTGGTCGAAGCGACAATCCTGCAGTGCCGCGTCGAGGCGGTTCTGCGCGCCCGCCATGAGAGGGGAGTGGAAGGCGCCCCCGACGGACAGCGCCATGACGCGCTTCGCCCCGCGGGCCATCGCTGCCTCACCAGCAAGCGCGACACCCTCCAGTGTTCCGGCGACGACTATCTGCCCAGGCGCGTTGTCGTTGGCGGGCCACGCGCCGTCGAGGCTGTCACACGCCTTCGCGACCTCGTCGGCGTCGAGTCCGAGGACCGCGACCATCATGCCGGGCATTGCTTCGGCAGCGGCTTGCATCGCCTTCCCGCGGGCGTCGACCAGATGGGAGGCTGAAACCGCGTCGAGTGCCCCTGCGGCGACCAACGCTGTGTACTCGCCGAGACTGTGGCCTGCGAATGCGCTCACCAAACTCGGCTGCAGGCCGATCCCCAGGCTGGCTCGCCATGCGACGAGGCTAAGGGTGAAAGCGGCGATCTGGGCGTTGCGGGTGGCACGAAGCTCGTCCGCGTCGGCTCGCGTCAACAAGTAGGCAATATCTCGATGCAGGGCCTCGGAGAGCTCGCTGACGACGCTCCATGAGTCGTGGTTCACCCACGGGACGCCCATCGCCGGCTTCTGCGATCCTTGACCTGGAAAAAGTATACCTAACACGCGACGAACCCTAGTTGTTGACACCTGGGGTCGAGGGACCCAACCAAGGGTTGCGCGCTCAAAGTCGTAAAGTGTTGGATGTGCAACCAATAAACTTGACCGACGAGCAGAGGGCGTTCCGGGGGGCCATGAGGCGCTTCTCAGTCGAGCGCGTGGCGCCGCGAGCGGCGGAAGTCGACTCGAGCGGCGAATTCAACTGGGACAACTTCAAGGACTGCGTCGCCATGGAGCTCCCAGCCCTCAACGTCCCGGAAGCCTACGGAGGCTCCGGAGCTGACCACGTCACGCAGGCGATCATGATCGAGGAGCTCGCCCGGGTTTGCGCGTCCACGAGCCTCATGATGGGGATCAACGGCCTAGCCACAACGCCGATCGTCAACTGGGCTTCCGAGGAGCTAAAGAAGCGTTATCTCCCGTCGATCGCCTCGGGGCAAAGCCAGGGCAGCTACTGTCTCTCCGAGGCCGACGCTGGTAGCGACGTGGCGGCCATGTCCGCCAAGGCGACGCGCGACGGAGACTCCTACGTGCTTTCTGGTCGCAAGACTTGGATCACGAACGCAGGGATCTCGGATATCTACGTCGTGTTCGCAAAGACTGATCCGTCCGGCGGCGCTCGAGGTGTGTCGTGCTTCCTCGTGGAGTCTTCGATGGGTCTGAAGATCGGCAAGCTCGAACACAAGCTTGGCATCCACGGCAGCCCCACAGGCGAGGTGCTCCTCGACGACGTGCGCGTGCCGGCCTCAAATCTGATCGGCGCCGAGGGTCAGGGATTCGCGATCGCAATGCACACACTCGACCGGACGCGTCCCGCTATCGCCGCGCAGGCCGTCGGTATCGCTCAAGGGGCTATCGACGTCGCAAGCGAGTACATGAAGCAGCGCAAGACCTTCGGCAAGCCGATAGCGGAACACCAGGGCTTGCAGTTCATGCTTGCCGACATGGCGATGAAGACCGAGGCTGCAAGACTGCTGACCTACCGGGCCAACTCGTTGATCGACGAGGGCGATCCGGACGGCGAACTCAACAGCGCCGGTGCGATGGCGAAGTGCTTCGCGTCGGACGCGGCTATGGCCGTGACCGTCGACGCCGTGCAGCTCCTCGGCGGTAGCGGATACACGACCGACTTCCCCGTCGAGCGCTTCATGCGCGACGCGAAGATTACCCAGATCTACGAGGGAACCAACCAGATCCAGCGGATCGTGATTGCACGACAACTGCTCAAGTAGAACCGTCTGGTCTGGAAGGTCTGTCTTACGTCCGCGTGATACGATTCTTGGTATGCCTGAGACGCTGACCATCCGCTTGAGTGCAGACGACAGGGCGTCGCTGGAGGCAGCAGCCCAGGTGCAAGGCAAGGGCCTGAGCACGTTCGTTCGGGAGATCGCCGAGGCCGAGGCGCGGCGGCTTCGGCGAGACATAATCCGGGCGAATGGAGTCCGCGTGGTCACCCATCTGGAGAAGCATGTTGAGGCGAGAAGTGAAGTCGATGAAATCGGGACGCCCCTGACCGACCTTCCATGAACCGGCACGCCGCTGGCACAATCGTGGTGGTTGGTTGGAGCAGCGGTTCATTGCCGCAGGAACCGAGCAAGCTCCGTCCTGCGGTGATCGTGGAAGATCATGATCTGTTTCCGGATGACTATCCCAACATTCTGGTAGTGCCCTTGACCCGTGATGAAGGACTTGCACACAGGTCATTCTCGGAGCGAATCGAGCCGACAAAGGACAACGGTGCGGATACGACTTGCTGGGCCTTGGCCCATCACGTCACCAGTGTGTCGCTACGTCGAGTGAACCCTACCGTCTCTCGGATCACGGTAGAACAACTGTCGAGCATTCGGAAGCGAATCGTGGTCGCCCTGGGGGTTGCGTGACAGCCGCGTTTGCTCGTCCATGACCTCGTCGAACTCGCACGCCCGCCAGTGCAGGCAAGCGATCGGCGTGTCGGCTGCACGGCAGTTCCACTTCGACTGCGAGGCAGGTGACCACATTTACTTCGGTGTGCGAAGGCTGGCGCCGCTAATGTCACCTGGCAATGTATGCCGCCCGGACAGCCGCCGCCCACCCCGACAAGCCGGCCATCATAATGGTTGGAACCGGGGAGACCGTAACCTTCGCAAGCTACGAGGCGGAGGCGAACCGTATCGCCCACATGCTCCGTGACCAGGGTCTTCGCCGTGGCGACCACATAGCGATCCTGTCCTCCAACGAACCGTCGATGCTCGAGATAGAGGGCGCGGCTGATCGCGCCGGACTGTACTACACCCTGATCAACAGCTATCTAGGACCCGACGAAGTTGCCTACATCGTCGCCAACTGTAGGGCGAAAGCGTTCTTCGCGTCACTGGACAAGCTCGACGTGGCGCGGCAGGCCGCGACTTCGTGCCCGACGGTGGAGCATTTCGTCGTCACGGGCACCGGGGTCGCCGACGGCGTATGGGAACCCCTCGTCTCCATGGTCGAGAGCTACCCGTCGACCCCGATCGCAGACGAGTGCCTAGGAGCCGCGATGCTCTACTCGTCGGGTACCACAGGCCAACCCAAAGGGATCCATCGGGCGCTTCCGGACGTGCCCCCGGGCGAAGCTCTCCCTGTAATGGAGTTCGTGCGGTACCTGTTCGGTTTCACCGAGGACATGACCTACCTCAACCCGGCGCCCCTTTACCACTCGGCGCCGCAGGCGAGCGTCGCCGCCACGCTTCGTCTAGGCGCGACAGCCGTGGTCATGGAGCATTTCGACCCGGAGGGTTGGATGGCAGCGGTGCAGCGCTACCGGATTACGCACTGCCAGATGGTCCCGACGATGTTCAATCGCCTCCTGCGCGTTCCGGAGGACGTGAGGAACCGCTACGACCTTTCGTCGCTGCAGCGGATCGTCCATGCGGCAGCGCCCTGCCCGATTCCCATCAAGCAGGCAATGATCGACTGGCTCGGGCCGATCATCACCGAGTACTACGGCGCTACGGAGGCTAACGGCTTCACCTTCTGTGACTCAGCCGATTGGCTCGCCCATCGCGGGACGGTTGGACGAGCAGTCCTCGGCGAAGTTGTGATACGAGACGAGAACGGCCTGGACTGCCCGCCGGGCACGGACGGCACTGTGTGGTTTCGGGGAGCGACGAATTTCGAATACTTCGAGGATGCGGAAAAAACTGCCGAGAGCCGAGCCGAAGACGGCAACATGAGCACCGTCGGCGACATCGGCCACCTCGACGCCGACGGGTGGCTATACCTGACCGACCGCAAAAGTTACATGATCATCTCGGGCGGGGTGAACATCTATCCCCAAGAGACGGAGAATCTTCTCTCGACCCATCCCGGCGTGAGCGACGTCGCAGTAATCGGCGCTCCGGACCCTGACATGGGTGAAAGGGTGGTTGCCGTCGTCGAACCCGCGCCGGGATACGAAGCCAGTGCGGATCTCGCCCGAGAGTTGATCAACTTCAGCCGCCAGCACCTAGCACATTTCAAATGCCCAAAGCAGGTTGACTTCGTGAGCGAACTTCCGAGGCTGCCGACTGGGAAGCTGTATAAGCGTTTGGTCAGGGACCGCTACTGGCCCCAGGACGCGGGATCGAGCGCCTAGCGGCCCTTCTTCGCCAATCCGAGGATGGACTCGAGTGCGGCCGTCAACGATCGCTTGATCTGGCTCCGGTTCCGCCGGTGCTGGCGGGTCATTATGTCCCAGCTGTCGAAAGAAGCAATTACGTCAATGACAGAAACCAGATCGTCGGCCTCGGCCTTGCTTTTCTTCTTGAGCTCGGGGGCGAAATGCTGACGGACCGTTGCGTCGAGCAGCTTGCGGTAGCGAGCAATGTCCTCTGCGATCACCGGTACGTACGGCGCCCTCAGGTAGGCGGTGCGTGCTGTGCCGGCCATGGTCTCATTGACCTTGACCCGGGCGTCGACGAAGCGGGTAATCCGATCGGCCAAAGAACCTTTGCCGATCTGCGGTATCTCTAGTAGCGGTGATACCCGCTCGAAGTTCCGGGCGATGACAGCACGACGCAAGTCGTCCAAGCCGTCGAAGTAACGGAAGATGGATCGCGCCGACAAACCCGAGTGCGCTGTCAGCCGCTCGACTGACGGATCATCGTCACCTTCGGCAACTAAAGCCAGTGCCGACTCGATCACGACGTCACGATTGCGGGAGCGCCGCGCTGAACGGCCATCAATTCTGTCAGTCATGATTTCAATCATATCCTCCTGACGATGATGGCAATGCGCGGGTCAGATTGACATATTTTCGCTTGTCGCTTCGAGAGCGATCCTCATTTCGGCCGATGTCGGTGGGTTCGCTCCGGAGCGTGAGCAGGTGATCGACGAAGCGATCACCGCATAGCCGAGAGCTTGGTCTAATGCTTCGCTCTCGATAAGGGCAATGGAACCGGGGGATGCGTAGGCCGCCTCGCAAAGCGCGGCTAGGAGAGCTGCGCTGAAAGAGTCCCCGGCGCCGACAGTATCGACAACGCTCACCGAGGCGGCAGGCCTGGTCACGGCGATGCCATCTCTGCGATAGGCAGACGCTCCTAATGCACCACTTGTGACCACCACCAGTCTGGCGCCCAGTTCGATCCAGTCCTGTGCCACACCGGCTGGGGCCTTCCCAGGATAAAGCCAGGCCAAATCCTCCGCAGAGACCTTGACGAGGTGGCTCGAGGATACGGCTCGCTCGATCCTCGACGTCGCTTGGTCGCGGCTTCCGCAAAGCTTCGGTCGGATGTTCGGGTCGTAGCTCACCAGAACGTGCCCGTCAGCGTGAAGCTTCTCGATGAGGTTCACGATGTGAAGCCATCCAGGATCGGTCCAAGCGGCGATAGACCCGAAGTGCACGATTGTCGTGTCAGGCGGAACCAGGTTGAGCTCCTCGTGCGACCACTGCCAGTCGGCGGTCCCGTCTGTGTAGAAGTCGTACACGGCGTTTCCAGCCGGGTCGAGGGAGACGACCGCCAGTGTCGTCGGTTCGGAGGCGCTTGGGGATGCCGAGAGGTCGACGGATTCGGATTCGAGGTAACGTCGCAGCACCCGACCGAAAGCGTTGTCGCCCAGTCGGGCCATAAGGGATGTCCGCACCCCGAGACGTGCTACGCCTACGGCGACGTTGAGCGGGCTGCCGCCCTCCTTGGCTTTGAAGGTCCGCGGATCGCCACTCGGTACGAGGTCGATTAAAGCCTCGCCTACGACTGTGACGTGGTGAGGCACCGGCGCTGTCATGTCAAAATAGTGCCATGCGCGTATAAGGTCTGCGGCGTGTCTCGCAGGGGTCTGGTGTTCTTCGCAGCTTTGAGCATCATATGGGGGGTCCCGTACCTGTTGATCAAGGTAGCCGTCCGGCACGTGAGCCCACCGGATCTCGTGTTCGCCCGCACGGCCATAGGGGCGGCCCTACTATTGCCGATCGCTGCGCGTCGCGGTGAGCTGCGACCCTTGGTCGAGCACTGGAAACCGCTATTGGCCTACAGCGTCGTCGAGCTCGTCGTTCCGTGGGTGCTCCTCGCAGACGCGGAACAACACCTGTCGAGCTCGCTAACTGGGCTTCTCGTGTCGGCCGTCCCATTGATCGGAGCTGTTATCGCGATGGCGTCACCAGCACATGACCGTCTCAGCGTTACCAACGGGACGGGGTTGCTTATAGGGCTCGCGGGAGTTGCGGTCCTCCTCGGCTTCACCGTAGGCCGCTCCGAGCTCGGCTCTGTCGCGGTAGTCGGTGTGACCGTCATCGGCTACGCGGCAGGGCCGGCGATCCTGGCGAGGAGACTCGGCTCTGTGCCCCCTTTCGGTATAGCGGCGGTGTCAGTCGGCTTCTGCGCGGTTGTGTACGCCCCGTGGGCTGTGGCGCACCCACCGGCGGTACTACCTGCAACGACGGTGGCGTCACTTCTCGTTCTCGGGATCGTCTGTACTGCGGTTGCGTTCGTCATATTCTTTGCTCTCATAGCGGAGATGGGGGCGGTGAGAGCAACGGTCGTCACGTACCTGAATCCCGCGGTCGCTGTGGCGCTTGGAGCTGCTGTGCTTGGCGAGGCGGTCACGTGGGCGACCGCCGTCGGTTTCGTCATGATCCTCGGCGGGGCGTGGCTGGCGACCCGGCGCCGTGCGCCCCTGGCCGCCCGATGAAGACGCCGCATAGGGGAGACGTCTCTCTATCACGCCGTGACGAGTGCACTAAGTATGGATGTCAGGTAGACGTTTACGGATTTGGGCTGATCGATGGCGGGGGTCGCCCGTGATGACCGCTACCCAAGGGAAGCCCCTGCGGGTCGCGTATGCGGATGGCCCCGACGGGGCGCTGCCGCCGCCAGAGCAGGTTCTCGATGCGGCCGGCCGCGGGCGAGGGCATCCGAGGTGGGCACCAAACCCCGAGTCGATCGAACTCTTTCTAGGTTGGGTCGTTCGCGAGCCCCCCTGGCTTGCAGATGCAGGCGCTGGGGACATGCCGATCAAAATGTCGACGTTCCTTGTCGGGCCCGGCACGAGGCGCGCAGTCGCGTCGGGAGTCGTCGACTACGTCCCGGCGCGCCTGTCGACCCTGTCGCGGCTCTTCTCCGGCCGGTTTCGCCAAGACATCGTGGTTGTCGGCGCGTGGGAGGCCGGCGGCTGGTGGCGTGTGGCGGGAAGCCCCGGCTGGGCGCTCGCCGCTGTTCGGGCCGCAGGCAGGGTTGTCGTCGAGCGTTGGCCGGGAAAGGCACGCCCCGGCCACCCGCTGCTGCCCGAATGCGAGGTGCTCGGCGTCGTGGAGCGAGCTGAGCCAGCGGACCCCGCCCCTACGGTGCGCAGCGGGCCCGTGCAGCTTGCTATAGGCCGCCACGTAGCTGGTTTGATTCCGCCTCGTGCCACGCTTCAGTGGGGTCCAGGTGCGATCGGGGCGGCTGTTGTGTCGTGCCTGGAGACGCCAGTGAGCGTGCATTCCGGGCTCGTCACAGACGAGCTCGCCGACCTTGAAGCCAGAGGCCTGCTAGCGGGGCCTGCCCGAGCGGCCTACGTGTGGGGAGGGGAGCGCCTCTCGGCGATGACCGCGGACGGCCGCCTCGAGCTCATCGAGGTCTCCGAGAGCCATGACCTGACCGCGGCAGCGTCCATCGAGCGCTTCGTCGCAGTCAACACCGCTGTGCAGGTCGGCCTCGACGGTTCCGTCAACGTCGAGTCTGCCGGTGGGCGCATCGTCGCCGGTCCCGGCGGCCACCCCGACTTCGCCGTGGCGGCCTCTGCATCTCGCGGAGGCCTCTCCGTGGTCGCGATGGCTTCCACCGCGGGTGGACACTCGACGATCGTGGCGCGACCCGACGTCGTGTCGACGCCGCGCAGCGACGTCGACGTGGTGGTGACCGAGTGCGGGGTTGCTGACCTGCGGGGCTGTAGAGATTCCGAGCGGGCTGCCAGGTTGATCGCGATTTCCCATCCCGATCACCGCAAAAACTTGGAAAATGAGGGGTCATCTCGCCAATAAGGCGACAAAAAGGTCAAGGTCGGCCAGGAGAGTGTCGAGAGTCACATGTATCCGGACCGAAGATCCGGCATAATCCGCTGGCCCTTGGGGTTAACACTAGAGTCATGGCCCAAAGCACATCTTACGCCCCCGATCTTCTAGGACTGTATCTCGACGAGGCCGGAAGCTTTCCTTTGCTCACCAAGTCCGACGAGATGCGCCTTGGTCGGCTCATCCAAGAAGGCCAAGCAGGCCGCGAGGCCCTCGCCGGCAACGCCCATCTGACGACCGCCGAGCGGCGCAAGCTCAATAAGGTCGTCCGCGAAGGCGAGGCTGCGAGCGCCGAGTTCATCAACGCGAACCTTCGCCTCGTCGTTTCTGTGGCACGCAAGTACCAATGGTCAGGTTTGCCTCTAAGCGATCTCATCCAGGAGGGGAACCTAGGACTCATCCACGCCGTGGAGAAGTTCGACTGGCGCAAGGGTTTCAAGTTCTCGACGTACGCGACCTGGTGGATACGCCAGGCCATCGGTCGTGCCGTCGAGAACACCGCGCATACCGTGCGGATCCCGGCGCACATCGGTGACGAGATCAGGCGAGCGCGCCGCATCCAGGCCGAGATGGAAGTCAAGCTTGGACGGCCCGCAACGCTCGCCGAGCTTGCCGAGGCGATGGGCATCAGCGAATCGGGCATATCCGAACTATTCCGCTACGACAGCGACCCGATGAGCCTGGATGTGACCGTCGGCGAGGACGGCGACACGAGCCTCGGGGATCTGGTGGTCAACAGGACTGCAGAGTCGCCCTTCGAATCTGTTGCCTCGGGCTTGCTGCCCGACGAGGTCTCGCGTTTCCTGGCGAAGCTTTCCGACGAGGAGAGCCAAGTCCTGACGTTGAGGTACGGTCTGGATCGCGGCGAGCCGCGCACGCAGGGCGAAGTCGGCGAAGAGATGCAGCTCACTGCAGAGCGTGTCCGTCGCATCGAGCGTGACGCGATCGGCAAGCTCCGCCGGCAGCTGTCGGGCACCCAGGCCTACGACCTTCTGGCCAGCTGAGCCCGAGGCGGTTCGCTGAACCTGGTCGACCTTGCCCCGGCGCACGGGAACTAGCGTGGGCACAGTGCATGCCTCCCCCCGAGTACGAATAGCGCCGTCTCCCACCGGGTATTTCCATGTCGGAACCGGACGTACCGCGCTTTTCAACTGGATGTTCGCTCGACGAGAAGGCGGCACGTTCGTCCTTCGAATCGAAGACACCGATACTGCCCGCAACCGGCCCGAGCACGTCGAGGGCATACTGTCGTCGCTTCGCTGGCTCGGACTCGACTGGGACGAGGGCCCCTACCTCCAATCCGAGCGAGGGGAGCTCTACCGTCAAGCGATATCCGCGCTCGTCGAGTGTGGAGCGGTCTACGCCTGCGACTGCACCGCCGCGCAGATACAACAACGCGCCCGCGAGCGTGGAGGCCCTCCCGGCTACGACGGGTTCTGTCGTGACCGAGGGCTCGACGCCGGGGATTCGCTGATGCTGCGGTTCAAGACGCCCCGAGAGGGAACCCTGCAGTTCATGGACCTCGTGCGCGGGGACCCGACCTTTCCGCTCGCCGCGATCGAGGACTTCGGGGTGCGCAAGTCCAACGGGGAGCCCCTTTTTATCCTCGCGAATGTCGTCGACGACGCCGACATGGCGATAACGCACGTGGTACGGGGCGAGGACCACACGTCGAACACTCCGAAATATGCGTTGTTGTGGGAGGCGCTCGGCTACGGCGAGCTTCCCGTATTCGCCCATCTGCCGCTTATCAACAACGCGCAGGGAAAGAAGCTGTCCAAGCGGCGTGACAAGGTGGCGGTCGAGGATTTTCGAGACGACGGCTACCTCGCTGAGGCGATGGTCAACTATCTGGCCCTGCTCGGCTGGTCTCCCGGGGACGATCGTGAGATCCTGGCGCTCGACGAGATGGTCGAGGTGTTCCGTCTCGAGGACGTGAAGTCGGCGCCCGCCATATTCGACGAGCGTAAGCTGGCGGCGGTCAACTCGCACTACCTTCGCGGACTGCCCGAAGCTGAGTTCGTCGAACGTTCGCAGGAGTGGCTGCGCTCGCGCTGGGCTGCGTTGGCACCGCTCGTACAGGAGCGGGTCAGGACGTTGGCCGAGGTCTACACGATGGCCGACTTCGCCTACCGACCCGAACCGGTAGTGGACCTGGTCGAATGGCGCAAGGCCGTCCGCAAGAACGCGAAGTTCGGGGAGGTGCTCGAAGCCGCGATCGAAGCCCTCGCGGTGGCTACATGGGACGTCGAAGGAATCCATCAGGCGTTGAGCAGCGCTGGAGAAAAGGTCGGCGTCGCCAACCTGCGCGACGCCCAAGCTCCAGTCCGCCTCGCCGTCATGGGCCGGCCGGTCGGTCCTCCACTGATGGAAGGGATCGAGCTTCTCGGGCGAGACAGGACTTTGAGCCGCCTTCGCTCCGGGCAGGTAAGGCTGCACGATGAATCCCCGACCGGCTAAGATCGGAACACCGCCTTCGGGGGTGGTGTAATCGGCAACACGACAGGTTCTGGCCCTGTTGTTGGGGGTTCGAGTCCTCCCCCCCGAGCAAACGCTAAGTGCTCATCGTCAAGCTGAAAGCAATTTGAGGAAACT
>JAKBBS010000054.1 GCA_021808425.1 Actinomycetes bacterium | reverse complement strand
AAATGGCAACTGTCGGACCGCCAACGCACGCTTACGCCCTGATCGAGGACAGCCTGCGAAGCGCTAACGGCGAGAGCGTCGAAGGGCAACGGGATCGAATCTGCGATCTGTGGTCTCGTTTCAGCAACGTTGCGGCTGCCAACCCGTGGGCGTGGCAACGCTCTGCGTTTACTACCCAGCAAGTTCGCTCGGAGTCGGCGTCGAACCGGATGATCGCGTTCCCCTACACCAAATCGCTGGTAGCGAACAACACCGTCGACATGGCGTCCGCGGTCCTGCTCTGCGACGTAGGCACAGCCCGCTCAGCCGGTATCACATCGGATCGGATCGTGTTTCCTCTAGTGGTCGCAGCGGCCCACGAGACGTGGCGTCTCGCTAAGAGGGAACGCCTCCACCGCTGTCCCGCCCTTGAAGTTTGCGGCGCAGCGGCGTTCGGTCACGTTGGCGTCGGCCCCGACGACGTCGCCAACGTGGACCTGTACGCGTGCTTTCCTTCGATCGTGGAGATCTCAGGGAAAGCCTTGGGATTCTCCCTGGAGCGGTCTCTGACCGTGACGGGGGGCCTGGGTTTCGCCGGCGCACCGGTCGGCAACTCGGTTGGACATTCGATAGCGGCGATGGTTTCACAGGTCCGCAGCGGCGGGTACGGCCTGATCCACGGCAACGGAGGCATCGCTACCAAGCACAACATCGGCATCTACAGCGACCGCCCGGTTTCGGCGTTCGAGTCTTTAGACGTTCAGGATCGGGTGGTGACTTTGGAGACGCCGGAGCAGCCAGGCGACTTCGCCGGGGATGTCCGGGTCGAAGCGGCGACGGTCGTGTTCGATCGCAGCGGGCCGTCCCACGTCCTGGCCGCGGTCTTGGACGCCGACGCACGAAGGGGTTGGGCGAGGTCAACGTCAGAACGGATGATCGACGCAGTGTTCGACGAGGGAATAGCTGGCAACGCCGGTTTCAGGATCGCCGACGGGACTTTGAGCCTCTAGCGTCAGGCGGCGTTCTCGGATCCCGTCAGCGGTCGGACGGGGACTGTCACAGTGTCGCGGCCCGACCGCAGGATCCTCCCCGGCCGTGCGTCGCTGAACGCCCCGTCCTTTACGATCACCTCGCCTGCCACGACCACCTCGTGGATCCCTACCGAGCCCCCGAAGACGCGTCCCGCGCCGCCGGGGAGGTCGTAGCGTGTCGACACAGGCGACGGTCCTATACGCTCAGGGTCGAAGACGACCAGGTCGGACCATGCTCCCTCGGATATCACGCCACGTCCCTTCAGACCGTACAGCCCAGCGGGGCCGCCCGTGAGGTGTGACACAGCCTCTTCGAGGCTGAGCAGCCCGTGCTCGCGAACGGCTTTCGCAAGCACCGTGGTCGTGTAGTTGAAGGTGTCGATCATGTCGAGGTGGGCACCCGCGTCCGAGGCGCCGACGACCGCCCGGTGGTCCCGCCACACATCGACCCGCCGGCGCCACGACTCCACGTCTTGGCCTCGATCCTGGTTCACGATGACCGTCTTCAGTTCGTCGGCTACGACCATGTCGGCGAGAGCGTCCCAAGCCGATTTGCCCACCTCGGCGGCGAGGTCGGCTACCGGCCTGCCGATGAAAGGCCGGCTCTTCGCGTCGAAGGTCTCCACGATCAGGTATTGACCCCAGTTGGCGATCGAGCGCAGCGGCCCCTCCTGGCTTTGAGCCAACTCGTCCATGCGCAGCCGCCCGATCGGATCGGCAAGCATCGTGAGCTTCTCCGTGTCGGGGAGCGCCATCAGCTTGTCCCAGCCCGGAAGGATGTCGAGGATGAAGCCGCTCTTGAAGTTGAGGCGGTTGCGCTGGCTGTCGGGCAAGGTGAGCGCTACCACACGACCCCCGAGGCTTCGCGCCAGGTCGCTTCCCGCCAGCTGGCGCTCGACGACGTCCACGTTTCGCGAGTAGACGGCGAGGACGTTCCAGTTGATCGGACGGTTTGCGGCCCTGCTCATAGCCGCCATCAGCTCGAAGTTGCTCTCCTCGAAGGGGGGAGGCGCGGGGATGAACTCGAGCGTCGTCCCCGGGAACTCGCCGACAACTGAGCACAGCTCGACAAGCTCGTCCGAGGTGGCGTGGCGAGACGGTACCGGATCGCCGTTGTGGTCGTTGTGGGTCCTCGACCACGTCGACGAGAAACCTATCGCTCCAGCGGCGAGGCCCTTGCGGAGAAGGTCTTTCATGGCGCAAAGCTGTCCGGCGGTCGCTTCTGAGCCGACGGCGGCGTCGTGCATCACCGCCCGGCGCAGCGCGGAGTGGCCGACCATGAAAGCGGCATTCGGCCCGAGCGTCGAGTCGAGACGATCGAAGAAGTCCTCCGTGGACCTCCAGTCCCAGCTCAGCCCCTGCTGAAGGGATTCGAGAGGCATTCCCTCAACTCTCGCCAGCATCCGCATCAGGTAGTCGGCGTCGTCGGCTTCCCCGGTGAGCGGTGCGATGCTGAAACCGCAGTTTCCTCCGACGACCGTCGTCACGCCATGCAGCGGCGACGGGCTGAGGGTCGGATCCCAGAACGCCTGGGCGTCGTAGTGGGTGTGGATGTCGACGAAACCAGGGCAAACAGCGAGGTCAGTGGCGTCTATGACATTGCCGGCAGACCCCACGATCGACCCGGGTGGCGCAATCTCGGCGACGCGCCCTTCAGACACCGCAATGTCAGCGTGCTTCGCTTGCGCACCAGTCCCGTCCACGACCAGGCCGTTTTTGACAAGGAGATCGAACATGTGCCGATCCTAGGCCCACGCACAGATGCAAGGCGGGGTGGGCGTGCTGCAAGGGCGGGGCCTGGGCGGGTGCTGCCCACTGCGACGTCGCGACGCCTATCGTCGAGCGGTGCTTCGAAACACTCGCTACAAACGGGCGTCCTGGTTGGCTCTGGCATGCGCATGTGCTCTGACGGCGACCTCGTGTGGAGGGGCATCCGGGGGCGCGAAATCCGCGTCGGCAGCAGGAACGCCGCAGTCAGCTGGCACGTCGCAAGCCTCGACATCGCCCACGACCTCCCACGCCGACCCAACCTCGACGTCGTCCAGCTCGACTACGTCCACGACAGCCCCGGTTCCGGCTATCACGCCGCTTCGCGCGCCGGCGTCGGTCACCCCGATAGGGGGAGCCGGCGTGCAGGGGCAGGGGGTCTGGTCTCCGGCGGGGCGAACGGTTGGAGGCAACCCCGCTATATACGAGACGAACCTCGTCCCACCCGGAGGCAGCACCGCCGCCGGGGTAGCGTGGATGGACACCCGACTGCTTTCCGCTCGGTTGTACTCCGGGTCTCTCAGCCCTGGCGGCGGGCCGTACATCTTCACGGCGCCTGTCCTGCCGGCGCAGGCAGCGTCGCTCGTGGCGGCGTTCAACGGCGGCTTCATGATGTCGGTAGCTCACGGCGGCTACTACACGGAGGGAAAGGTCATTGACCCCCTCGTCACTGGTGCCGCATCGCTGGTCATCTACTCTGACGGGTCGGTCAACGTAGGCGCGTGGGGATCCGACGTCTCGATGACATCAAACGTCGTTGCTGTCCGCCAGAACCTGGTTCCGCTGGTCGCAAACGGCCAACCGACTGCCTTGGCGTCCACCCCGTACTGGCTTGACTGGGGTGCGACCTGCGGCGTCAACACCTGCGTGGGCGCCGGAATCGAGAACCAGTGGCGCTCCGGCCTCGGCATAACTGCGGACGGGGCGCTCGTATATGTCACCGGCCCTTCTCTAGCGCCGTTGCAGTTGGCGCAGCTTCTCGTCGCTGCCGGGGCGATTCGAGGGATGCAGCTCGACATCAACCCGAACTGGACTGTCCTCGCGACATACAACCCCCCGCCGGGCGGCCTAGCGTCTCCGGCTAACGGATCTAAGCTCGTTGCTTCCACAGTGCAAGGTCCTGCGACCTTCTTCGAGGCTGCCTGGGCCCGTGACTTCGTTACAATGTCGGCTCGTATAGCGACCGCTGGTTGAACTGTTGGCGAATGGAGCGCTCCCGATAGTGGATGACGATGCAGCGGGGCACGAAAGCGACGGCACCGTCAAACCCGAGGCCGACGTTTTCGCGAAGGCCGCCGACCCCCGGCTCGAAGAATGGCGCGGGGCCCAGTCGATGGGCCTTCTGCCTTTCTACCGTGCGATCGAAGGTGAGGTAGGTCCGCGCTCTGTGTTCGAGGGGCGACCGGTCGTGATGCTTGGCTCGAACAACTATCTCGGACTTACCGCGGATGCGAGGGTGCGCCGGGCGGCCCGTGACGCCGTCGACCGGTACGGGACCGGTGTGACAGGAAGCCGGCTGCTCAACGGGACGCTGCCGATGCACGCCGAGCTCGAAGAGATGATCGCCGACTGGATGGGCGCAGAAGCGGCGCTCGTCTACACGACTGGGTACGTGGCTAACCTCGGCTTGCTTGGCTCGATGATCGGCTCCGACGACGCTGTAGTCGTTGATTCGGCCGCCCACGCCAGCCTCGTCGACGGAGCTCGGTACTCCAGCGGAACACTTCGGGCTTTCCGCCACAACAGACCGAACAGTCTGCGCCGTGCCCTGCGCAGTTGGCGGGAGCAACCGGCGTCGGGGGGCGTGATGGTGGCCGTCGACGGTATCTACTCTATGGAGGGTGACTCGGCCCCTTTGACGGAGATATCGTCGATATGTCGCAGCTTCGGAGCCCGGCTCCTCGTGGACGAAGCTCATGCCTTGGGCGTGGTAGGGCCGAGCGGTGCCGGCACGGCGGCCGCTGCGGGGGTTGAAGCCGATCTGGTTGTAGGGACTTTCTCGAAGTCGCTTGCCAGCTGCGGAGGTTTCGTGGCCGGCCCGCGCGAGGTAATCGACTACCTGACTATCACCTGCAGGCCGCTCATGTTCACGGCTTCAGGGGTCCCCGCCGCGCTCGCTGCTGCTCTCGAGGCCGGGAGGATCGCCCGCGATGAGGACTGGCGTCGCGAATCGGTGCTGGCAAGAGCTGGGCAGCTTCGAAGCGGCCTGGCAGACCTTGGTTTCGACGTCGGCGACTCTTCTGGGAGCGCGATCGTTCCGGTTTGGGTGGGCGACGTGTGGCAAGCCGGACTTCTATGGAACGCACTTTTGTCGCATGGCGTCTACACGAACTGCGCGATACCTCCCGCAGTCCCCAAGGCGCTCCTTCGCACGTCTGTCATGGCGACCCACACCGAAGCAGACATCGTCCAAGCCCTTAGTGCGTTCGAGCGGGCACGCGACGAGGTCGCGGGCCTAAGCGACGCACCGAAAGCCCAGTCATAGCCGCAGCTGGTAGAGGCGCCACACCTTCGAGCGGTGGGCGCCCATCGCTGCCAACTGATCGTTGATCTGGTGATTGCTTGCGAGTGTCCACGACGCTTCTGCAGTCTCGATGCGCGGGTCGGCCATGAGCCGCTCGACGATCTCCCGGTAGAGGAGGGGGCCGAGGGCCAGATGCTGGTAGTCCGGGCGGACCCCGAGTGCCCAGACCCTTGCCCGGGTGACCGTCTTGGATTCTCGTAGGAGCGGGTACCAGCCGAGTGGGAACAGCCTTCCGCTTCGGACCTTGCGCATCACCTGGTTCAGGTCAGGGACGGCGAGGCACACTGCGACGACCGTGCCGTCGAGGGTCTCCAGGCCGAACGCCCACTCTGGTCGGATCACTGTCTTCAATTGGCGCGCCAGGTGGCGGACCTCGGGTTCCGGCATCGGCGCAAACGCCCAGTTGTTCTGCCACGCGGCGTTGTAGATCTCGAAGAAGCGGCTCACTTCGGCGTCGAAGTCCGACATGTCGATGCTTCTGGCTCGAACCCCGGCACGCTTTTCGATGCGTGCAAGGGTTCTCTGCTGGCGTTCGGAGAGAGTCGTGGCGGACCGCTCGAAGCGCCACGCCCACAGGTCCATCGACTGCTCCCATCCGTAGCTGGTCCAAAGACGTTCGTAGTACGGTGGGTTCTCCAGTGTCAGCAGAGCAGCAGGGTCTTCGAATCCGTCGACGAGCAGTCCGAGCTCATCGTTGGTTGTGAAGTTGGCGGGGCCTATGACAGTGTCGGCACCGCCGAGACGGGCCCATGCACGCGCAGCGTCGAAGAGGGCACCGGATGCCTCGGCGTCGTCGAAGCAGTCGTAGAAACCGATCCAGGCCCAGTTGCAGGAGTGGTAGCTATTGAACTGGCTGTCGATGCACGCCGCGATGCGACCGACGGGCCGCCCGTTGCGGAAGGCTACCCACAGCGCAGTCTTTTGATGGTCCGCGGCCGGATGCTTGGGGGAGAGCCTGTCGTAGACACTGATGCGAAGCGGTGGGATCCAGGCCGGGTTTCCTCCGTGAATGCGAAAGGGCACGTCGACGAAGGTCCGCCGGCCGGGCAGCCTCCTCATCTGACGTATCTGTACTGCGGTCATCCCGGCAATCTACGCAAGAGACCGAGCGGGTTGCCAGCACGTCGCACGGACGAGGGCGGCGGTGTGGGGGAGAGGCGGGGGCATCAAAGACGCTGCGGCGGGGGCGGGGAGGCGCCGAAGGAGCGCTACGTGGCAAGCTGGCTTGTGATGGTCGATACACATGCGTGCTTCCCGATGAGTGCAGACGATGAGTGATCCCCAAGCGGGCGACTCCCGATCGGGTGAGTCCGATACCGGCTTGCCGGCGCTCCCGCCTGTGGAGGTGGTCCGCCCGGGGCTGTGGAGCCTACCGGTCCCGATCCCGAACAACCCGCTGCGCTACGTCCTCGTCTACCTCTTCGAGACGCCTAATGGAGCGTACCTGGTCGACGCTGGTTGGAACACCGACGAGGCATACGAGACGCTCGTCGCAGGCGTCGAGACCGCCGGCTTCGCGATATCTGATGTGCGCGGTGTCGTTGTCACCCACATCCACCCCGACCACTACGGGCTCGCGGGTCGTGTCCGTGAGGCGTCAGGCGCGTGGGTCGCATTGCACCCGGCCGATGCGGCACTGATCGAGGACCGCTACGACGAGCCGTCCGATCTCTTGGAGAGGATCGGTGTGATGCTTCGCAGGGACGGGGCACCCGAAGGCGAGATAGCGGAGCTTCGCGACGCGTCGATGCCGATCCGCTCCTGGGTGTGGGCGGTGCCACCGGACGTGATGGTCAACGACGGCGACAAGGCCGAAATCCCAGGCTGGGACCTTACCGTGATCTGGACTCCGGGCCATTCACCGGGCCATATCTGCCTCTACGAGGCGTCGAACCGGCTGATGCTGTCCGGTGACCATGTCCTTCCGCGGATAACGCCGAACATCTCATTTCATCCCCAGGCCGGAGCTGACCCCCTCGGGGACTTTCTGATGTCGCTCGACAAGGTCGCAGCGTTCGACGCCGACGAGGTTCTTCCTGCTCACGAGCACCGGTTCGTCGACCTGCAGGGACGCGTCTCGGAGTTAAAGAAGCACCACAGCGAGCGCTTCGACGAGGTGGTCGACGCGATCCAATCCGGCAAGGACACCACCTGGGAGATCGCCAGCGTAATGACATGGAGCCGGCCGTGGGAGCAAATTCGAGGGTGGATGCGCCGCGCCGCGACCGGCGAGACGCTCGCGCATCTCAACTATCTGCGCAACCAGGGGATCCTGGCGGAGCTTGTCGGAGAACCGTCACGATGGGCGGTCAGCGACGTGCAACATCGCGCATGACCTCCCGGGCCAGCAACTGGAATTTCGCGGACGTCTGGGACGTCGTCGCCGACACCTTCCCCGACCGTCTCGCCGTTGCGCAGGGCGAACGGCGACTGTCGTGGAGCGAGCTCGACTTGCGGGCGACCAACGTCGCAAGCTCACTGCGGAAAACAGGGCTGAAGTCAGGGGCGAAGGTGGCCCAGTACCTCTACAACTGCCCCGAGTACATCGAGGTGGTGTACGCGTGTTTCAAGGCGAGCCTCGTGCCTGTCAACACCAACTACCGCTACAGCGAGTCGGAGCTTCTTTACCTCTGGGAGAACTGTGACGCGGAGGCGGTCGTGTTCCACGCATCGTTCGCTGAGCGCGTGGAGACGATCAAAGACAAACTTCAGGCGGTGCGCCTGTGGCTGTGGGTCGCAGAGCAAGGGTTCGACTGTCCGCCCTGGGCGACGCCCTACGAGGATGCTGCGATCTCAGGTGGGTGGTCCGGATCGGAGCCCTCGAGGAGCGGCGACGATCTCCTTTTCATCTACACCGGTGGCACGACCGGCATGCCGAAGGGCGTGATGTGGCGCCAGGACGACCTTTTCGACGTCTTGAACCGCACCGGCGGGGTTCGCTACCCGAAGGACGGCACGCTTGCCGATGTGCGGGCGACCCTCCAAGGTCCTCTACGCCATCCGCCGGGACGTCTCGTTCCCGGGCCTCCGCTCATGCACGGGACTGGCCTTTTCACAGCCATGTCGGTCATGGCGTGCGCAGGTTCGATCCTGATGCCCGAAGGGCGGCACTTCGATCCGGTAGCGCTGCTGGACCTGGTTGCGGCCGAGCGGGTAACCGAGATGTCCATCGTCGGCGACGCGTTCGCCAAGCCCATCCTGGCTACGCTCGACGCCGAGCCGGGCCGCTGGGACATATCGTCGCTTTGGCTGATCGTGAGCTCCGGAGTGATTTGGTCGGCCGAGACCAAGCAAGGCTTGCTCCGCCACAATCCACGCCTGGTGCTGGTCGACACACTCGGCTCCTCTGAGGCGATCGGCATTGCGCGCTCGACTTCGACCGCGTCGGAGGTGTCTGGCACCGCCGGTTTCTCTTTAGGCGCCGACACGGTGGTGATCGGCGACGACGGCCGGTTCGTCGAGCCGGGTTCGGGAGAGAGGGGCCTGGTGGCCCTCCGTGGAAGGGGACCGGTCGGCTACTACAAGGACGAGACGAAGACCGCGGCGACGTTCAGGATCATCAACGGGGAACGCTGGAGCGTTCCGGGCGACTATGCAACGGTGGCAGCCGACGGTTCGCTACAACTGCTCGGGCGAGGCTCGGTATGCATAAATAGCGGGGGCGAGAAGATCTTCCCCGAGGAGGTCGAGCAGGCGCTCGTGACTCACCCTGGCGTCGCCGACGCCGTCGTCGTCGGCGTAGCCGACGACCGCTTCGGGGAGATGGTCGTAGCTGTCGTCGAGCCGGCCGGGCCGGAGGCCCCTTCGCTCGCCGATCTCGCAGAGTGGTCCCGGCGGACTCTCGCCGGCTACAAAGCCCCGCGGCGCCTCGTCGTAGTGGACAGTGTTGGGCGATCCCCGAGTGGCAAAGTCGACTACCGGCGGCTTCGCGACGTCGCTTTAGAGTCTCTCGGCCTGGTGGGGCGAGGCGAGCGAGGTCGGGAGACTCCGGAGGCTGAGCCTTCAGGCGGTACGGCTCCCTGATTCTGCAAGGGATGCCGCAGTAACGCGTGAGATGCAGCTCGTGATCCTGCTCGGAGCAATCCGCAACGGACATCCCGCAGGCCACCCGGCGATCTACGATGTCCTCGTCGGCCTACACGTCACTTTCGCGATCATCGGCTTCGGGTCGGTTGCGCTGAGCGGGGCTTACGGGGCGATCGCGAGGGGCGGCAACCTCGGCGAATTGAGGCGCTACCTGTCTGGGCGCACCTCCGCATCGCTCGGGGTGATCATCGCGCCGGTCTTTGGGATAGCGGCTATGGCGGTTCGCCCCGGCGGATCCGAGTACGGCCACCTTTGGGCGATCGCAGGCATGGTCGTATGGATTGTCGCCGGGACCTTGCTCCTCGGTGTGGTCCGGCCGACTGAGGCCCGGCTCCGCTCAAAAACAACCCGCGCCGACGAGTTGCGGTTGCACGCGACGCGACTGGCATGGGCGGGCGCTGCGAGCGACCTATTGTTTCTGGGGGCCTTGCTGATGATGGTCACACAACCCCGCTGACTCTAAACCTCTACAGGAACTTTAGGTGTGCATGTCGGACTCAACAGACGTCCCCGAGTCGGAACTCCTAGAGGACTTCCGGCTTGCGCTGATCTCGCGGTTCCTAGACGACAGGGAGATCTCCCTTCAAAAGCAAAGCAGGGTGTTCTTTCAGATCTCCGGGGCCGGCCACGAGGCGTTGGCACTCGGCTTGGCGCGCTATCTCCGCCCCGCCTACGACTGGTTCTTCCCGTACTACAGGGACCGGGCGCTTGTCCTGGCCCTCGGCGTAAGCCCGTACGAGATGCTCCTCCAAGCGGTAGGGTCCGCCGAGGACCCTGCGTCTGGTGGACGCCAGATGCCGTGCCATTGGGGTAGCAAGGCGCTCAACATCGTCACCCAGTCGTCGGCCACCGCCAGCCAGTGCCTTCCGGCCGTCGGCTGCGCCGAAGCCGGACGGTACATCACCCGGCTGCCCGGCCTGCCGGGCTGCGAGGCGCAAGGAGACGAGGTCACTTATGTGTCGCTCGGCGAGGGAGCGACCTCCGAAGGGGAGTTCTGGGAGAGCCTGAGCTCCGCTTGCACGCTTCACCTGCCCGTCTTGTTCGTCGTTGCGGACAACGGATACGCCATCTCGGTGCCGTCGTCGGACCAGGCTCCCGCCCCGATTTCGGAGCTAGTCGTCGGATTCCGCGGTCTCAACGTGCGGACAGTGGACGGCACCGACTACCTGGAAGTGCGTCGCGTTGCCAAGGAGGTGCTGGAGCAGGTTCGTGCCGGGGTCGGACCAGCACTGCTGCACGCGTCTGTCACCCGGCCTTATTCGCACTCCTCCGCGGACACCCAGAGCAAATACCGATCAGCCGAGGAGCTCGCCACCGAGGCGGAAAGGGACCCGCTGATTAGGATGCGAGACGCAATCCTGTGGCGCGGCGAAACCAGCGAGTCGCAGCTTGAGGCGATGCGCACAGAAGCCCGCGACCTCGTCGCGGAAGCGGCCCGTCGGGCGTTGGCCGCCCGGCGGCCCGATCCGGCGACGGTCAGGACGCACGTCGTCGCCGCCTGTGAAGTCGAGTCGAGTGAGGAACCGGAAAGCCGATCCGGGCAGGAGGCGGTGGCTCTCGGGGAGGCTATCCGCCTGACGCTACGCGAGGCGATGGCCGCAGACGAGAGGATCAGAGTCTTCGGGGAGGACGTAGCCGACGCAAGGGAGCAGATCCTCGCCCGGGTGGAAGGCAAGGGCGGGGTCTTCGGAACGACGTTCGGCTTGCAGAGGCAGTTCGGCCTCGCACGCTGCTACAACACTCCCCTTGCCGAGGCTGACATCGTCGGTCGTGCCGTCGGCCAGGCGATCCGGGGGCTGCGGCCGGTCGCAGAGGTGCAGTTCTTCGACTACATCTGGACCGCTATGCAGCAGATCAAGACCGAAGCTGCGACCATCAGGTGGCGTTCGAACGGGGCCTTCACGTGTCCGCTGGTGATCAGGGCACCCATAGGCGGATACCTTTCGGGTGGCGCAATTTGGCACTCACAGTCCGGGGAGTCGATTTTCGCTCACGTACCCGGTTTGACGGTGGTGATGCCCTCGCGCGCGAGTGACGCTGTCGGGCTGTTGCGGACTGCGCTTCTCGCCGAAGATCCTGTTCTGTTCCTGGAGCACAAACATCTTTTACGCCAGTCCTACACCAAGACCGCGTTCCCGCCGCCCGACTACCGGATCGGCTTCGCGAAGGGTCGCGTATCGAAGGAGGGCGACGACATAACGATCGTGACTTGGGGTGCGACGGTGGAAAAGTCGATTCGGGCGGTCGCAACGCTCGGGGGGGCGACGGCAAGGGTGATCGACCTTCGCAGCATCATGCCTTGGGACAAAGAGCTCGTCGCGGAATCGGTGTCAAGAAGCGGACGGGTCATGGTGGTCCACGAGGACATCCTGACCGGAGGGTTCGGCGGTGAGGTCGCAGCGTGGATAGGCGAAAACTGCTTCGCGGACCTCGACGCACCCGTGATCCGCGTCGGAGCCGCCGACACCCACGTCGCATACGAACCGGATCTCGAGAGCGCGATCCTCCCGCAGGTCACGACGATCGCCGCTGCCGCAAGACGGCTCCTCGAGTACTGACAGACGGAATTCGAATAGCAGTTAGTAAGACTTCCAACTAAAATTGCACCGTGAGCGACCTTCATCGCCCGGTGAACCCGGTACGTTTCGTTACAGCAGCCAGCCTCTTCGACGGCCACGACGCCGCGATCAACATCATGCGCCGACTTTTGGTGGCACAAGGTTGCGAGGTCATCCACCTCGGGCACAACCGATCCGTCGACGAGGTTGTCACCGCGGCTGTTCAAGAAGACGTCCAGGGGGTGGCCGTGAGCTCCTACCAGGGTGGCCACGTCGAGTACTTCAGCTATCTCCTGGATCGTCTCCGTGCGGAGGGGCGCCCTGACATCCGTGTCTATGGCGGAGGCGGGGGGACGATCGTCGCCTCGGAGATCGAAGAGCTGCACTCTTATGGGGTCGCGCGGATCTTCTCACCCCACGACGGGCAATCCCTCGGCCTGGATGCGATGATCAACCTGCTGGTATGCGACTGCGACCGTCCGCCGTCGCGCTTTGACCCCGCCGAGCTGGAAACGATCCGCGAGGGTGACCATCGAAGCGTTGCGAGGGCCATCTCCGCTGCTGAGAACTCGACGCTCGACGAGGACAGCCGTGCATACATAGCTCGCCTGGCGGCGTCGAACCCCGCGCCTGTGCTCGGGATCACCGGGACCGGAGGGTCCGGTAAGTCGTCGCTCACAGACGAGCTCGTCGGGCGCTTTCGGATAGACCAGGAAGGAAAAATTCGCATAGCGGTGCTTGCCGTCGACCCCACCAGACGCCGGGGCGGTGGAGCCCTGCTCGGCGACCGGATCCGTATGAACTCGATAGACGTCGCCCGCCAAGGCCACGGCGGCGTGTACTTCCGATCCTTTGCGACCCGAGGTTCGGCTTCCGAGCTGCCGGGCTGTGTCGACGATGCGATCGCCATCTGCCGAGCCGGCAGGTTCGACCTGGTGATCGTAGAGACCCCGGGTATTGGCCAGGGCGACGCGGAGGTCGTCTCCCACGTCGACTTTCCCCTCTATGTCATGACGCCGGAGTTCGGATCTCCGTCGCAGCTGGAGAAGATCGACATGCTCGACTTCGCTGGGGCGGTCGCGATCAACAAGTTCGAGCGCAGAGGGGGAGCCGATGCGCTGCGCGACGTGCGGCGCCACCTTGCGCGAAGCAGCGAGCACAAAGGGATCGCCCTCGAGGAGCTGCCAGTGTTCGCGACCGTCGCTTCCCGCTTTGCCGACGACGGCGTCACCGCCCTCTACCAGCACCTTCGCGACCAGCTTATGGCGCATGGCCTCAAGGTGACGCCGGGCGTTCTCGCGCCGCAGGCCGGGAGGGTGTCGACGCGGGGTCACTCGATCGTCCCGGCCGCCCGGACGCGTTACCTGGCAGAAGTGTCTGAAGCGGTCCGCTCGTATCACGGCGAGACGCGCCGCCTCGCCGCCGTCGCAGGCCGCCGGCAGGCACTCCGGGAGGTCCTGGAAATGCTCGACGCGCAAAGCGCCGGCCACCGCGACGTCGGGCGCTTGGCCGGCGAAATGGAAGCAGGGTTCGATCCTTCCGCTAGACGCCTCCTCGAGGAGTGGCCGAAGCGCGCGGCGGCTGCCTCGGATATGTCGCTGTCGAGAACGTCGCTTTCGGGGACGAGCGTGCCGAGGGTCGCGGTTCCCCGATTCTCCGGCGATGGCGACCTGCTCAGATGGCTTCGCGCCGAGAACCTTCCGGGGGAGTTCCCCTACACGTCGGGGGTTTTCGCCCTGAAAAGGCAGGGGGAGGATCCGGCGAGAATGTTCGCCGGCGAGGGTGACGCTGCGCGAACGAACCGACGCTTCCACCTGCTTTCCGAGGGACAGCCGGCGACACGTCTCTCGACGGCTTTCGACTCGGTGACCCTGTACGGTTTCGACCCCGACCGCCGCCCGGACATCTACGGCAAGGTGGGCAACTCGGGCGTTTCCATAGCGACTCTCGACGACATGCGCGACCTCTACCGCGGATTCGACCTATGCGACCCTTCGACGTCGGTGTCGATGACCATCAACGGGCCGGCTCCGACGATCCTCGCCATGTTCTTCAATGCGGCTATCGACGACCAGCTGGAGCGCTTCTCAGTCGAACACTCGCGCCAGGCCACGCCGGACGAGGCGGCGGGGATCCGGGTATCGACCCTCGAGCGAATCCGAGGGACGGTGCAGGCCGACATCTTGAAAGAGGACCAGGGGCAGAACACGTGCATCTTCTCGACCGAGTTCTCGCTTCGCGTGATGGGCGACATCCAGGAATGGTTCGTAGCGAACTCGGTGAAAAACTTCTATTCCGTGTCGATCTCCGGCTACCACATCGCCGAGGCGGGAGCCAACCCGATAAGCCAGCTGGCGTTCACCCTCGCCAACGGCTTCACGTATGTGGAGGCGTACCTCGCCCGGGGCATGCGCGTAGACGACTTCGCACCGAACTTCTCGTTCTTTTTCTCCAACGGAATGGACCCCGAATACACCGTGATCGGTCGGGTCGCGAGGCGGATCTGGGCAATTGCCATGCGCGACCGCTACGGGGCGTCCGAGCGCTCCCAGAAGCTGAAGTACCACATCCAGACCTCGGGGCGGTCACTTCACGCTCAGGAGATGGCGTTCAACGACATCCGGACCACGCTGCAGGCCCTTTGCGCCATCTACGACAACGCAAACAGCCTCCACACGAACGCTTACGACGAAGCGGTCACGACGCCGAGCGCCGAGTCGGTACGTCGGGCCCTCGCGATCCAGCTGATCATCAACCGGGAGTGGGGGCTCGCCGGAAACGAGAATCCTCTCCAGGGGAGTTTCATAGTCGAGGAGCTGACGAACCTGGTCGAAGAGGCCGTTCTAGCGGAGATGGATCGCTTGGCTGAGCGCGGCGGGGTTCTCGGCGCGATGGAGACCGGCTATCAGCGAGGCAGGATCCAGGACGAGTCGATGCTCTACGAGACTGCCAAGCACGACGGGACGCTACCGATCGTCGGCGTCAACACTTTCCGCAACCCCGGCGGGGACGCGGTGCCGCCGAAACTTGAACTCGCCCGCTCGACCGAGGACGAAAAGACGAGCCAGCTGCGACGCCTCGAAGCTTTCCATGCACGCCACGCGGAGGCTCGCCCGGCGGTGCTCGCACGCTTGGCTGAGGCGGCGCTGTCGGGCGCTAACGTGTTCGAGGTGCTGATGGACGCTGTGCGATTCGCGAGCCTCGGTCAGATCACCGACGCCTTGTTCGAGGTCGGCGGCAGCTACCGGCGCAACGTGTGATCAGTAGCGGTGATGACGAGCACCTCGCGGCGGGGATCGCACGCGAGGCGGGTGACCTGCTCGTTTCGCTCCGCCGATCTGGCCTGAGCGGGCGGGAGCTCGGAGACAGGGGAGACGCCGATGCGAACAGCCTGATCATTGGGCAGATCAGCACCCGACGTCCGGGTGACTCGATCCTGAGCGAGGAGTCACCGGACGACCAACGAAGGCTGCAGGCCAACCGGGTGTGGATAGTCGACCCCCTGGACGGCACCCGCGAATACTCGACCCCGGGATGCACGGACTGGGCAGTGCACATAGCAGTTTGGTGTCGTGGGGTCGGCCTGTCGGCGTCGGCGGTGGCGCTTCCCGCGTCTGGGCGTGTGTACACCTCTGCGACGGCGCAGCGTCGAGCTCCCGAACGACGCAGCGAGGACGGGGACCCGTTGCTCATAGCGGTCAGCGCAAGCCGCCCACAGCCGGAGGCCGAAGCGGTCGCCGAAGTCACCGGATGCCGACTTGTGCGGATCGGCTCCGCAGGGGCGAAAGTGATGGCCGTGCTGAACGGCGAGGTCGACGCCTATATTCACACCGGGGGTCAGTGGGAGTGGGACTCGGCCGCCCCGGTAGGCGTGGCGCTCGCGGCCGGCCTGCACGCGTCGAGAATCGACGGGTCCGAGCTTGTCTACAACCAGTCCCACCCTTACGTCCCGGACCTGCTTGTGTGCCGGTGTGACGTGGCCGGCATCCTGCTCGACGCCCTGGGCGCTCAGCGGCTCGGCAAGAGCGAGTAGCCGGGGAAGTTCCCGTACAGTCGCTCGTCGGGTCCTTCGGGGCCGTAGGTGACAGCCTGCACGAGCAGGTCGCCGCCGACGAAGGCGCCTTTCCAGGAGTGCCCGAGGCCTCCGAAGACCTCCTCGCGGTCGCCGCGGCTGCGCGGTTTGTTGATGCCTACCTTGAAGGACTGCAGCTGCTCGCCGACACGCGCCGCGAACTCCAGGTCGTCGGTCGCGAGCGACCCGACGAGCGAGCCGTTGCTTGCGTTCATCGCTGCGAGCAGTTCGGACTCGGTGTCCACGACGACTACCGAGTCGAGCGGCCCGAACGGCTCCGCGTGATGCAGTGACCACGACGCGGCAGGGGCGAGAACGCTCGCAGGGGCCACGTAGGCGGCGGTGTCCTGGCCGTCTAGGAAGGAGCCGTCGCCGAGACTGCCTCGGTAGAGCGGGATTCCGCCGCCGCGGAGGGCCTCGTTGAACTGGTCTACCAGGTCGGAAGCCTTGTTGGCGTGGATGACCGGCCCGAAGTCGAGGTTGGGCAGGGGCTCCGCTGGATCGTGCACGGCGAGAGGATGGCCGAAGCGTATCGACCGGAGTATCGGCAGGTACATTTCGAGGAAAGCAGGAAAAAGCCTTCGTTGCACCACGTACCGCGGGTATGCGGTGCAACGCTGCTTCGCGTACTCGAAGCCTTTGCGTAGGTGCTGTGCGAGCAGCTCCCACTGGCCGAAGTCCCAGATACCCCAGGTGTTCAGGCCCTCCTGTTCGAGCATGTGGCGGCGACCTGTGTCAGCCAGGCTGACCGCCGCCTGCCGTCCGTTGGCACGCCCCCCGACGAAGGCGAGCGCTGCTATGCCTTCCCCCCGGATGAGCACCTCGCCAAGGTGGCTGCCCACGCCTGAAAGGAGGGTGACCGGAAGGCCGGCTCGCTTCATGAGGGCGTGGGCGAGCGTGAGGGTGTGAAAGCCGCCCTGACTGGGCGTCTTCGCGACAACGGCGTTCCCGGCGAGAAGCTGCACCAGCTCCGCGTGGACCTGCACGCTCATCGGGTAGTTCCAGCTGGCGATGTTCGAGACGGCGCCAGGTAGAGGCCGGCGTTCCGCCGTCGATCCGATGCCCAGCTGTCTTTCGATCTCTCCGACGTACCACCTGACCCCGTCGAGGCAGCGGTCCACGTCAGCGCAGGCGAGGCGCCACGGCTTGCCGATCTCCCAGACCAAAAGTAGCGCTAAGAGGTCGCGGTGCTCGGTCATCGCGTCGACCGCCGCTGTCACCCGGGCACGTCGGTCGTCTAGGTCTGTCTCGGACCACTCGACGTGCTCTGTACCGGCATGCGCAACCGCCGCTACAGCCTCGTCGTAATCGACCCGCGGAGGCCCCGGTATCGGGGTGCCGTCCACCGGATTCACGTGGTCGCCCGGCGTTCCTACGCGCCTCCATTCACCTCTGGACAGATTGCGCAATCTGTCGGAGTCGAAAGCTTCGGGGGCCACGGACACGCAGCGGGCGTACGTCTCCCACCACGAGGTGCCAGGCTTCAACATCAAACTCATCGGGCAAGGATAGACCCCAACACCGTCGCCGAGTCGCTATGCTGGTGAAAGTCGGGGCGGGTGCAGGCAGAGTTAGCGCCCGTACGCTGCTGGAGTGATCTCAAAGATGTGTTGCTCTGCGGAGTTCGCCGAGCGGAGTTCGCCGAGAAGTGCGGCCGCAGAGACAGATCCGGACGCGGCGGCACCTGCTGCGACGGTCGACCTTGCCTAGGAGTGGAGAAGAGACGCTGGACCAGATCACCATAGAGACTGCGGTGCTGGCCGAAGCGGGTGGCTGGGCGTCACAGGAGGACGTCGAGCTGCTCGCCAAG